>JAKSAW010000851.1 GCA_022361455.1 Pseudomonadales bacterium
TCCATAATGGTGGGTGTGCTCGCGTAGCTCGCTCAGCGTCTCTACATGATTTTCAAGACCCAGAACCGCCGCCTCGCTGTCACGCCGATTACGCCGATCTTGTTGCTCCACACGGCACGCGGCCACCTGCTCTTCCGCGTTTGCCACCCGATCCGTCAGTCGGTCGATCTGAGATACCGCCGCCGCCAGATCCGCGAAAGCTTTGCGCAAAGGACCGTGGTCAGGCAGATTCGCGGCTTCCCCATCCAGTTTTCGGCGGCGTTCTCGAAGGACTTCCAACTCTTTGTCCAGATCCTCGATATGCATACGAGCGATTTCCAGCTGTGCTTCTATCTCGCGCAGGCGCTTCCGCCGATTCGCCTCCCGTGCGCCTTGACCGATATGTTGGGCGGTGTCTTTCTGCCAATAGCCGTGCAGCGGGCCTACGCGCCAAGAACCGGATGGATCTACCCAAACCGAGCCATGGTCTTTCCCGAAGCCGATGCGCGCCAGCAAGCCCTTCACCACACTGTCATCTAAGTCGGTCGCGGCCGGGTTTTCACGATCGAGAGCGGGCAACAGATACTCCGCCAGATTCGGGCCCTCGACCTCTCGATCCGTCAGGGCCAATAGGGTATCCGCCTCGGGACTGTCTAAGAGGCGACCGTCGGGAAGAATCCAAGCGTCCAACAAGCCCGCGCTTTCCAAAGCGGCCTCCAGGCCGGCCCGCGCGGTGTCATCCAGACCCTCTCGGAAATCGCAGCATTGCCACAGGGGCGCACCCGGCCTGCCCTCACGGGCTCTCGAATCCCTTGTGGGCGCGGGTGCGGGCGGTTCGTGATAACCCGTACGCAGCTGCTCCGCGGTTTCGCTCAAGGCGTCCCGTTCTTCCACCGCCGTGTTGCGCAATGCTTCCACGCGCAGGCGCTCACCACCCAGGTTTTCTACAGCCGTTTCTCGAACACGATGCAGAATCTGCTCAGCGGGTCCCGTGCCCTCGCCCGATTCCGCCCAGTCTTGGATGTCCTCGTCTAATTCGGCAAAAGGTTCGCGCGCCAGTTCTTCCAGTTCTTGTGACCATGCATCCAGGTCGGCGATCAGTTGTTGGGCAACCCGATCACGATTCCGCACCGCGTTGCGGGATGTTTCCCGAGCATCATCCAATTGAGCCGAGAGTTCCGTGTACATTTCCTTCGCTCGGGAAAGTTTGCCTTCCGCA
>JAKSAW010000749.1 GCA_022361455.1 Pseudomonadales bacterium
AGAATAATCAGTCCACTTCACATCTACATTCACTTTAAGATCCGGCAGAATTTGAACAGAAGTACCCAAGGACAAATGCTGAGGCATGGTCATTTCTAAAGAAGCATCACCTTCTTGAAAAGGTACCGCTGCGAATTCAGCGCCACCTACAAGCGCTAACAAGGGTGAAATCGGCTTAAGGTCGGTAGTCGTGCCATAAAACTCTTCCGAATAGCGCATGCTAAATTCGCCTTCCATATCCGCCTTCGCTTCACTCTGATATACCAAACCAAAGGCTAACCAAGGTGTCGGCTCCCAAAGCACACCAATATTGAAGCTCGGTGATAACACATCTTCCATTTCCAAGGTTAAGTCGCCCACGTTATCAAAGGCGCCAAGAATGGAAAGCTGATCTTCTGGATCAGCAATCGCATCATTAAGTTGCTCAGTGGTTCCACCCAAGAACACCAATGTCTGCTCAGGTGCGCGGAATTTAGTTTTGGTACCAAACCCCTGCCAAGATAATCCAATACTCAACCCAATAGACAGTGTCTCGCTAAACTGAATACCAATACTGGGGGCAAGGTAGGTTAAACGGGTCAACGCCACCTCATAACCTTGATAAGCACCGGGATCGTTATCACGATCACGCTCAAAACCAAAAGCTGCCGGTGTGTAAGCGGTGGTAGCAAAGGTAATTCCCATGGATTCGCTTTCCCACCACGCTCCACCAAATGGCGCAACAATGGCTGGCACCTTGGTCATGCCCTCGATAGGCAATATCAACATGGGCTTAGTGGCCGTTGCCTTGCGATTTGCTTGATCATCTTCCGGAAAGGGCACACCGTAGAATTCTTCAAAGCCTGCAACATCAGCCGGACTGTTTCGCTGCGGACCAGTCTCGCTGGTAATTTCCATATGGGCGGCCATTACCTTGAATTGCTGACCACGATGACGCAGCTTCGCCAAGCCCGCCGGATTAAAGTGAATGGAATCCAACCCTGGTGGATCAGCGGTGACCGCATTACCTAATGCAAGCGCCTTAGGGTTCCCCATCGTAATATTCTGCAGCATCTGGCTTTGGGCGGCGCTAGAGCAAAGTAACAACGCCACTGCGCCTAACCGCGCAATGCTTCTTTTTCTCATCGCAAGCCTCGATTGTTATTCGTTATAGATGATTATTTTTTTAGATGACTTACCACAGTAATCTTGGTACGATCGTCTCACAAGGATAAAAAAGCTCACTTTGAGCGCATAACTTCATTCAAGAACACGAGAATTTATAGTAATTTCAGTCACTTAGATTGTGACTGGGCAGACATTTTGGCTCACAACAAAAAGAACCAAGCGAGGCCTTTATGAAAATTGTCACCTTAGACGATCCAGTCGTTGCCTTTGGCAACCACCCTAAAGCGTTGTTGGACTACGCAGCAGAGCAAGGTGCAAACCCTACCCTGTTGCTCAGAGAGGCGAACATTCCCGATAGTGCGCCGGTTCAATACGACCTACGCATCAGCTACCTGCAGTACAAGCACCTTATTAAAGCCTGTATGGAAGCGCTCAACGATGACGCTCTGGGATTACACTTTGGCGAAAAGCTTGGTTTTCATGGCCACGGATTAATAGGCTTTGCTGCCATGGCTTGCCAGAATGTTGGCGAAGCCATCGAAACAGCGATTCGCTTTAAGAAAGCCATCTCGCCCATTACCAATCTTGAATTACGTCGACTAGCACAACATGCCCACTTGGTTTGCATGCCTGCTTTTGAAGGTGGTGAAGACCAGCGCTTTTTTGTGGAAGTATTGTTCGCAGCCATGATGTTTTCTTTCAAATACAACTTGAATGAAACCGATCTGAATTTCAGCTTTAACTTTAACTACGCAGAACCTGAATGTTTCGATGAATACCGACGTTTGTTCGGCGACCGTTGCAGTTTTAATGGGCCGCAGAATCGCATTTCCTGCCAACGATCGATTCTTGATTTACCGCTGAGATATTCCAACCCAACCATTGTGAACGAAGCGACATTAAGAACCGATAGCAACCTGGTACAACTGGATCAGCAAGCGGGATTCTTAGAAGCCATTCGACTTTATATCAAAACAAACTTACCTGAGTACCCCAGTATTGATTCTGTTGCAGCACACTTTAATGTGTCTCGCAGCACCTTAAAGCGCCGTTTGCAGACGCACAATACCAGCTATAAAACGCTAATCGATGAAGTGAAAATGAACAAAGCCTGTGAGCTGTTAGAATCTAGCCGACTATCGGTGGATGAGATTTCATCGCACCTTTATTTTAGTGAAGGTGCTGCGTTTAGGCGCGCGTTTAAGCGTTGCTGTGGAATGAGTCCTTCGGCTTATCGGAAGAAGAATGTTTTGCGGTTGGTGGGGTAACTTTCTCGCCCAACTCTACCGCAAAGGCCATCAATCAAAATCTAATGTGGCGCGTCGGCAATAACTAACCAACAAACCGACGCGCTTTAAATTGTTCACTTTTCCACCTAAAGAAATTCTATCGTCCCTGCCTTAAAAAGCCAGCTTATTAAAGATCACACGGACTTAAGCCCCCCGGATTGCTGTGTTAATATCTGCGTCGTTCTTTCATCGTTAATCAGTCTCTAATAAAGGAAATTCCGGCTTGTCCAAGATAGCAGTCATCCTGCCAGCCTATAACGAAGCGCTAACAATCGAGCAAACCATTATCGAGTTTCACAAAGCGCTACCCGATGCCGAGATTGTAGTCATTGATAACAACTCATCAGATTCGACTACCCAAATAGCCAATGATACGTTCGAAAAGATGAGCATAAATGGCAAAACCCTATTCGAGGGTAGACAAGGCAAGGCAAATGCTGTGAGGCAAGCATTCAGAGCCATTGAGGCAGACGTTTATCTCATGTCCGACGCCGATATGACTTATCCTGCTAATCAAGCCAAAGAACTTATACAACCAATCCTGGACAACAAAGCCGATATGGTTGTGGGTGATCGGTTATCTGGCGGGCACTATCAACAGGAAAATAAGCGCGCATTTCATGGCCTCGGAAACAGCTTAGTAAAGAACTTAATTAATGTTCTATTTAAAGCAAAGCTGTCAGATATTATGAGTGGTTACCGAGCCTTTAGCCGCTCGTTCGTTAAGAACTATCCGATCTTGGTTGAAGGCTTTCAGTTAGAGTCTGATATGACCATGCATTCGCTGGACAAACGTTTCAGAATCCAAGAAGTCTGCATTGATTACAAAGATAGACCCGAAGGCAGTGAATCCAAACTAAGCACCTTCGCTGATGGTTTCAAAGTGCTCTTAATCATTTTTCAGTTACTTCGCCACTATCGGCCATTAGTTTTCTTTGGTGGTCTATCCCTGTTATTTTTCTTTACAGGATTATTGGCAGGCTACCCTGTGCTAGAAGATTGGTTCCTACACCAATACATTTACCACGTACCCTTAGCCATTCTATCTACCGGATTAATGGTGATTGCATTTATATCTATGTCACTAGGTTTGATACTCGACTCCATAGCCCACCATAACAAGATGAAATACGAGCAGGATGTTGTGAACAACTCCTAAGCTCACACCTGGTGAAAAACCTGGCGCAGAAAACGGAATACTATGTCACAAGCTTCTCATGGAAAAACGTTACCTAGATTTATTGTCGTCGGCGGAATAGGTTTTTTAACCGATGCGGGTGTGCTGAGCTTGCTCACCTTAAATTTAGAAAAGGATATCTATCTATCACGTGTCGTTTCTTTCCTTTGCGCAAGCGCCATCACTTGGTTTCTAAATAGAGTCATTACCTTTAAGACACATACGAATGACCAACACGATATAAAGTCCAAAGAGTATGTCCGCTACATGGTGGTTCAAACCGTGGGTGTATCGATCAACTTTATAGTTTTTTATGGGTGTATCTGGTTAGCACCCTCGTTTGAAAAGCTCCCGATTGTACCCTTGGCTATCGCATCCGGCATCGCCATGTTTTTTAATTACTTTGGTGCTAGACGCTGGGTGTATCGAGCGGCTCAACATTAATTGCCTGACTAGAGTGCCATCAAGAGTATTTTGAATGAACAAAACTCAACACACATCCCAACTCTTTTTGATTGTTTTTCTTTTTGGGCTTGTTCTTATATATACAATTGCCTATCTCAGCGACCCTTCACTTCCAGGCAATAATAATCAATACCCAGAAGGCTGGTGGGGCTGGTTCGACCAAGGTCAGTATCTAAAGGCTGCGTTAGCCTTTCAAAGTGGTGACCTAAACGCCTCCAACTTTTACTATCCACCGCTCTACTCATTCATTGGGTCGTTTTTTCACCCTATCCTGAAGAACCATCTCTTTTTTGCGATAAACATCCTAGCATTTATCTGGATAAGCTTTGCCTTTATACAAATTGCCAAACCCTACACCGGCCAAACCGTAGCAATGTTACTCTTCTTCGCTACAAGCATCGCAAGCCTCACAATTTTTCGGCAATACACCATTCCATGGACTACCACGCTAGCTACAGCACTTTTAATTTCTGGTTTGTTAATTCTCTCTAGGTTTCATCAAAAGAGCATCTCTGAAGAAGACCATCTGCCCAGCATCCTCAGCTCAGTATTATTTTCGTTTCTACTGGGATTACTAGTTCCACTCCGACCGTTAGAGGCGGTTCTGGCAATACTAACGCTTTATCCTGCTTACGTTCTATTACTCGGCATTCAAGCATGGAAGAGAGAGAAAAATTTTTCATCCAGGGCATCAAAGCTTGGCCAACATTTTGTTGGGCTATTTATAGGCGGTTTGGTGGGCTTGATCGGCTTTTTGCTCTACAACCAATTAATCTTTGGCTCTCTTCTAGGTGGATATTTTGAAACAAACTCCTCCAACGGCTACTTTTTTAGCGACTTAGGTGAAAAGTTCGTTTCGCTTTTTAGCCATAGCTCCCCCTTATACCTAGTGAAAGACGCTGATATATTCAGTCGCTTCCCATGGGTTGCTCTATCCATCGTGGCGATGGGATATTTATTAGTTAGAGGCGACTACTTTTTAAGAGCCTTAATTTGTGTTCTTCTCTTTCAGTTTATACTGTATCTACCCTACAACGATCTACTACCCAATGGGCTTTATCACTATTTGAATATCCACTATTTTAAATGGACATTCCCGTTTTTAGGGCTGCTCGCCTTTTTACTTTTAAAGAGCGTCATTCAAAATCAAGTTCCCAAAAAAGCAGTTCAACAGCTATCGCTCATAGCCTTAGCAACGACTTGTTTGCTTGCTTTAGGTTTCAATACTGAGCATCAAAAGATAGAGGTTTTGAGTAAACAGGACACAATTATAATCAACCAGGAATCTATAGAGCCCATTGATGCTATCGACATTGGCGGTATAAGCGGTGGCTTTTCAGAGAAATACTTCGGCGCCCATCAGCTTACCTTAAATGGCGTACTGCTTAATCATATTAAGGATTACAGAATCATAGAGGCACCCTGGGGCATAAGAATTCTGTTTATCTCTCCAGTATTTTTGTCTGAACTATATTTTAAGCCAGATGGCCGATTGGCTGTTAACACTGAAGAGCTTCGAGCGTACACCCTTAGCAAAACGTTAACACTATTCCCCGTGGAAATAGATTCAACTGATGCTTTAAAAGCATTCATAGCACAACCTAAAAGTAGCTCTCTAGTGAACATAAGTTTCAAGCAGGGAGGCAACAGCAAAGAATACGTGAGCGAAGGTTGGTCAGTAACCGAGACTTGGGGAACATGGACGGAAGGGAATAGAGCAATTTTAGAAATCCCCTCAAACGTATTTGAAGAAAATAAAATCTATACCATGCGACTGGAAGGAACCTTGTTCCAGGAAAACCAACAAGCAACCATCGTAATCGCAGATCAGGAAATTGCTCGATTAACTCACAATGATCTACCTTCAGCGATAGAAATTCCCGGCTCAATATTAAATAAAAATGGGAGCAAAACCCTAATATCGATAGAAATCAAAGAGCCTATATCGCCCAAAGACATAGGCATAAACAATGATAAGCGATTGATCGGATTGGGCGTGAGCAGGATTACGTTCAAGGATAGTGACTAGTTTCAGATATCCTAAAGGAAGACAGAATAAGAGGGACCATCAACGCCCTTTCTTATTCTTCCGTTTCTTCTCTTGCTTCTTAACATGAGACATCATGCGGCGCTTTTTATGCTGCTGCCTAGGCGTTAATTTATTACGCCTACCAGCATAAGGGTTATCACCGGTTTTAAATTCAATCCGAATTGGAGTGCCTTCCAATTTCATTATTTTACGGAATGAATTTTCTAAATAACGGCGATAAGCGTGGGGGACGCTATCAGTCTGATTGCCGTGAATAACAATCGTAGGGGGATTACTACCGCCCATATGGGCGTAGCGTAATTTGATGCGGCGACCTTTAACTAGAGGCGGCTGATGCTCCATCACCAAGTCTTCCAACAAGTTGGTTAACTGATTTGAAGACATTCGTTTGTGAGCTGATTTATAAGCTTTTTCAATGGAGCTATATAAGTCTCCTACGCCTGTTCCGTGTAGTGCAGAGATAAAGTGAATCTTGGCGAAATTGATAAAGCCCAGGCGGCGCTGAATATCGGTTTTAACACGCTGCTTTGCATCTGCATCCATGCCGTCCCATTTATTAAGAGCAATCACTAGGGAACGACCTGTCTCTAGAACAAAGCCCAGTAAATGTAGGTCTTGATCAACAATGGACTCGCGCGCATCTAAAACCAATACGGCTACGTTACAGTCTTCGATAGCCTGTAGCGTTTTAATTACCGAAAACTTTTCAACGGTTTCTGACACTTTACCGCGACGACGCACACCGGCAGTATCGATTAGAGTATATTTTTCACCGCGACGCTCATAGGGGATATAAATGCTATCGCGAGTGGTTCCAGGCATGTCATAAACCACAACACGATCTTCACCTAGCATGCGATTAATCAACGTTGACTTACCCACATTCGGCCGGCCGATTGCAGCGATTTTTATGCCGGCATCTTCTGGCTCTTCTTCCTGCTCTGCATCCGCTTTTTTAACGTCATCAAGAACAGTATTAATTAACGATAACACTCCACGGCCATGAGCGGCAGCGATTGCAAACGGCTCACCTAAGCCCATGGAATAAAAATCGGCAACGACGACATTTTCATCCATGCCATCGATTTTGTTTACAACCAAATGTACCGGTTTTTGGAATTGGCGAAATTCATTGGCAAGAATCTCGTCGCTTGCGGTTAGGCCTGCTTGCGCATCTACCAAAAATAAAACGATATCGGCTTCATGAATGGCTTGTATAGACTGCTCTGCCATGTAGGCGTCGATGCCTTCTTCGTCACCGGTAATACCACCAGTGTCGATGACGATAAATTTCTGTTCTTCGATTTGCCCTTCGCCATATTTTCGATCGCGGGTAAGCCCGGGCATGTCCGCGACTAGCGCATCCCGGGTTTTGGTTAAGCGATTGAATAGCGTGGATTTGCCCACATTAGGGCGCCCAACTAGGGCAATAACGGGTTTCATTCGTCGGCAGCCACTTGGTAAGCAGCAATTTCGCCACTATTCCCTTGTACGTAAACGATATCGTCTTTAACGATTGGCGGCGCCCACAGACCATCGCCATCGACTTTTACTCTGGCAAGGAACGAACCATCACGGTATGAAAGCCAGTGTAAGTATCCTTCGAAATCACCCACTACGGCATATCGATCGTAAGGAGTTGGTGCTGTAAGCGTACGGCCTTTTAATAACTCTTGCTGCCAAACATCGGCACCATTAACGGCATCCAACGCATAAATATTGCTATCCTCATCGACCACATACACCTGATCTAAAAATTCAGACACACCTGCGAAAGAAGAAAATTCTTTAGTCCAACGAGGTTGGCCTGTACGAATATCTAAAGCGACAAGATTGCCCTGGAAATTAACGGCAAACACAGTGTTGCGATTCAACCAAAAGCGGCCATCAAGATCATTCAATCGCTCTAACTCAGAGCGACCTTGAGGTTCGGATATTGTTCGCTCCCAGCCAACAAAACCGGTACCAGAATCAAGCGCAACTAATTTGCCGTTGGCAAAACCGGCCAACACGATATTACCTAGTTGAACAGGGCTGCTTTCACCACGAAGCGTTAATGCCGGTACTGAAGTATCGTAAACCCATTTCACTTCGCCAGTGTCTCGCGTTAGCGCATGTAATCGACCATCATAAGTTTGAAAGACCACCAATTCTGGGCCTACTGCTGGAACTGCCAATACTTGGCCAGATAACTTAGTTAACCATCGTTGCGAACCATCTTCATCGTTTAAGGCAACAGCTTCACCTTCGGCGGTACCATAAAGCACGACGCCGTAGCCCGCATCAACACCGCCGGTAATTTTTTGGTCCGTATCTATTTCCCAGAGTTCGTCACCTTCTTTGCGATCAAGCTTTGCAACTTCACCATCGTAGGAAACGGCATAGACAAAGTTTTCGGTAATCGCCGGACGTAGCAATAAGAAGTTGTCTTCAATGCCGTTATCGATTTCATAGCCCCAAAGTTTTTCAACCTGTATAGAAGGCTTGAACTCTGGTAACGGTGATGGCGGCAGAACGTCGTCATCGTCACTACATGCAACGATGGCGAAGGAGGCTAGTATCAGAAGTAGTAAACGCACGTATAGGCCTTATTCAGCAACAGCTAGGTTGTCGTATTTCATTTTCAAAAGAGGACGTTGCTGATTAGCATTTTCACCAGCGGAATCTAATGCTTTCTTGTAAGCAGCACGTGCTTTATCCGATTGATCCAATGCCAAGTACAAATCACCTTTTACTTCTTCATAAGCACTTGTTTGTGCACCTGCATCAATTTTCTCAATCATATCTAGGGCAGCTTGATGCTCGCCTTTCATCGCCAATACACGGGCTAAACGTAATTGAATAATTAAACGATTGCCTTCGGTAGCATTGTTAGTTAATGCCCAACGCAATGCCTCTTCCGCTTTATCTGCGTCACCAGCTGCGACTGCACGCTTCGCTTCAAACAAGGCAGCAAATACTGCGTATTGGGTCTCTGCATGATCGGTTCTTAACTGTTCAATCAAATGATTTAGATTGCCCACTTCGGTTTTATATTCTTCGCTAGCGGCATCCAAAGTTACAAGCTTTTGTTCAGCTTGTAGCAACTGATCATAAACAGTTGAAGCTGCTTCACCGGCTGCACGCTTAGTATCATTCCAATATTGCCAACCAAACACGGCAAAGATCGCTAAACCGATCCCCATTAAGATGTTATTGCCGTTTGCTTGCCACCATTTCTTGATCGCTTCGACTTGTTCTTCTTCTGTGCGATAGACGTCCACTTTTCTATTCTCCTATCCGCTTTAACGGACTGTTAACCGGTCTTTAAAATATTCTGCGATATCTGCCTGAGCCAGGGTAATTTGCTCAGCATCTTCTCTCAAAAACTTAACGCCGACGGTGTTTGCTGCTATCTCGTCTTCACCCAAAATTAGAGCGAATTGTGCGCCACTATCGTCGGCCTTCTTCATTTGTTTCTTAAATTTTCCGCCACCGCAATGGGCAAGTACCATTGCACCAGGCAATTGGTCTCTCACTTTTTCGGCCAATAACAACGCTTGCTGCTGACCCGCTTCGCCCATTCCCATAACGTAAAAATCTGGATTGGTGGTTAGATGCTCAGAATCCGTAAGAGTTTCCAACAATAACACTAATCGTTCGACACCCATGGCAAAACCAACGGCAGGGGTTGTTTTACCTCCCAGTTGTTCCACTAAGCCATCGTAACGACCACCGGCGCAAACAGTACCCTGTGCACCCAACGCATCTGTTACCCATTCGAACACGGTCTTGCAGTAGTAATCTAAACCACGCACTAGCCTAGGATTGATCTCGTAGGCAATACCCGCCAAATCTAATTGTGCTTTGAGGGATTCGAAGTGCTGCTTGGATTCTTCATCCAGGTATTCCAACAACACAGGAGCATCCGCTAACAGCGCCTGCATATCAGGGTTCTTGCTATCAAGAATGCGTAATGGATTACTATCCAATCGGCGCTGGCTATCTTCGTCCAACTGATCTTTGCGTTCGGTTAAGTAATTCACCAATGCGGCTTTGTAGTCAGCACGCGCTTGGTTGCTGCCCAATGAATTCAGTTGCAGGGTAACATGATCAATCAAGCCCAGGTCTCGCCATAAGCGGGCAGTTACCATAATGACTTCAGCATCGATATCCGGCCCATTCATGCCAAAGGTTTCCACACCAATTTGATGGAACTGACGATAACGGCCTTTTTGCGGTTTCTCGTAACGGAACATAGGGCCCGTATACCAAAGGCGCTGAATTTGATTGTAGAGCAAGCCGTGCTCTTGGCCGGCACGCACGCAGCTGGCAGTGCCTTCGGGGCGCAGAGTAAGACTTTCGCCATTGCGGTCTTCGAAGGTATACATCTCTTTTTCGACAATATCGGTTACTTCGCCGATAGATCGCTTGAACAAATCCGTGTATTCCACAATGGGCAGACGTATTTCCCCATAACCATAGGACGACAATACCGCCCGAACGGTGTCTTCCAGGTAGCGCCACTTTACGGATTGCTGCGGCAGGATATCGTTCATGCCACGAATTGCTTGGATGTTCTTACTCAAGGTGCTTTCTCAAAAATGCTTATTGGCTCGGTATTGGTTTACAGGTCTAAGCCATTAAATAAGCGGGCAATTATAGCCAAACTCATCCTCGAGCTCTATCAATTAAGGGGGGTTCTGGTGCCTATCTAGGCACCAATTGTGATCTTTGATGGGGTTTCGCCTTCTTGAGCGTCCACTTCGGCGACTTTTTCGCGAATTTGGCGCTCTAGCTCATCTACCAAACCTTCGTTTTGGGTTTTGTGACTGGGTTTGCCATCGCGGTAGATCAGGTTGTTTGGAGTGCCACCGGTAAGGCCGATATCAGCGACTTTTGCTTCACCAGGCCCATTGACCACACACCCAATCACGGCCACGTCGAGAGGGGTAAGTATGTCTTCGCAACGAGCTTCTAATTCGTTCATGGTTTTGATGACATCAAAGTTCTGACGGGAACAGCTTGGGCAAGCGATAAAGTTGATACCTTTAGTGCGAAGCTGCAGACTCTTGAGGATATCGAAGCC
>JAKSAW010000751.1 GCA_022361455.1 Pseudomonadales bacterium
ATGTTGGAGCAGTTTCGGATTGGGTCTTTGAATGCTCACGAGGGCCCCTGGCAAATGGAGTTGGTCGCTGGCATCGTGGAGCCTGGCGAAAAACCTGAAGAAGTGGCCCACCGTGAAGCTGAAGAGGAAGCCGGATCTGAGATATTGGATTTGGAATATATCTGTGAGTACTACTCTAGCCCTGGTGGTAGCAACGAGAAGCTGACCCTTTATTGTGGTGGCGTTGATTCCGAAGGTGTTGGTGGTGTTCATGGAGTTAAGGAAGAAGGCGAAGACATCTGGGTTCAGGTGATGTCTAGAAAAGATGCTTGGACTGCACTGGAAGAAAACTATATCGGTAACGCCGCAACCATTATTGCGTTGCAGTGGTTACAAATGCATTGGAAACGCCTGCAAGAGAAGTGGCAGTAGTGACGAAATCAATTTCCCCCGACAAATATGTGCCTGATCTGCGCGGTCTGTTGAATGATTGCGAGGCGAATTACTTGCGTTTCCTGCGTTTGTTGCCTGCTATGGATGAAACCAGTGAGTGGGCCTTTGCTATCGAACTGCCTTCCGAAGAATTGAGTCGGGTTCTTATCTCCGTGGTTGAGCGCAGTCGCTATACCACTACGATCGATTTAAAACAGGCTACCCATGTTGGCGAGTGGGTGCCAGAGCCCTCTATTACAGTGCGTTTATATCATGATGCGCGCGTGGCGGAGGTTCTCTCTTATCAGAAGAACCACCGAATTCGCCAGTCTTATGAATACCCCAATAAAAAAATGTATCACCGTAACGAGAAAGCTCAGTTGAATGCTTTTCTCGGTGAATGGCTAGATTCCTGTTTGAAATCTGGTTGTGCTTTAAACCTCCCCTACGCCTTCTAAAATGTGACCTGTTTCACGTTTTTTAGGTGGCTAATGAATTGTTCAATCATTCAGTAAACCGCTTATTTTATAGTGGATTTATCACCTCACACTTTGGTTGTGCCATTTGCCACAAAAATAAAAATGGTTTTTATATTGATTCCCCTTATAACTGGCGAGACTCAAGATTCTGAGTTATAAGTAATAAGTAAGTCGACGAAGATTGGAATACCCCTTGGCGAACAACAGCACTCCAAATCCGGTGCGAGTAGTTCAGTTATCGGATACTCATCTGTTTGAGAGTACCGACGGCAAACTGCTTGGGCTGAACACAGAAGAAAGCCTAACCAAGGTGCTTGAGCTGATTAAGCAAGAGCAACCCGAGGCGGATCTGGTGTTGGCAACGGGTGATCTATCCCAAGACGGTAGTGAAGATTCCTACCGGCGTTTCCATGGGCATATGGATGCCTACTTTGATATCCCCGTTTATTGGCTTCCAGGTAACCACGATATTATGGGTAAGATGAACCTGCATAAAGCAGCGGAATCTATGAGCCCTTGTGTGGTGGAAATTAATGGCTGGCATATCATTATGTTGGATTCTACCGTGGAAGGCGAAGTCCCCGGCTATATGGAAAATGGCCAGTTAGAGTTTCTTGATAGCTCCCTCCAGAAATCACAAGGCAAGCATGTCATGGTGTGTTTGCACCATCAGCCAGTGCCTGTTGGCAGTAGCTGGCTTGATGAACAGCTTGTTGGCAATGCCGATGAGTTCATCAAAGTGCTGGATAAATACGACAATGTCAAAGCGGTGATTTGGGGTCATGTCCATCAAGACTTTGTGGGCGAGCGCAATGGCGTAAAGCTGATGTCGGTTCCCTCTACCTGCGTGCAATTCAAGCCCAACAGTGAGGACTTTGCGGTTGACGGCACTAACCCAGGTTATCGCTGGATCGATATTCATGCCGATGGCACAGTAGAAACTGGAGTTTCGCGAGTCACCGGCGTTACCTTTGAAGTTGATTACACCATCAAAGGCTACTAACATCCCCTCATTCTTTGTTTTTGTTTCGCTCCATTAACGGCTTTAAGAATTACAGCGCCCATGTCATCTCGGCACCTATTTTATATTCACGGATTTAACAGCTCGCCCAAATCAGCCAAAGCAAACCTATTGGCTGATTACTTGCGTGAGCAATCGGATAGTGTGCTTCCCAATATTCACTACCATGTGCCTGCCTTGCCCTACGACCCTGCAGCTATCATTGAGATTTTGTGCCGAGAGGTTGAAGCCTGCTTGCCTGAAGATGTCGCTTTGGTTGGATCGTCTATGGGCGGTTTCTATGGTACTTGGATCGCTGAAAAGTATGGTCTACCGCTAGTGCTTGTGAATCCTGCTGTTCGGCCCCATGAATTGCTGAAAGATTATTTGGGCGAAAACGAAAACATGTACACAGGTGAAAAATACACCTTTACCGAAGCCCATATCGACACCTTGAAAGATTTGGATGTGGAGCCCATTACTTCACCGCATCGCTATTATTTATTAACGCAAACAGCGGATGAAACTTTAGACTATCGTCAAGGTGTTGAAAAATATCGCGGAGCGAAGCAAGTGATCCAAGAAGGTGGCTCACACGGTTTCGATGGCTTCGAGAATGAAATTCCTAATATCATGAAATTTTTAAGACTGAGTAAAGACTAGCTTTATGGCGACAGAAAATTACAACGCAGAATCCATTGAAGTACTGAGTGGTCTAGATCCGGTGCGCAAGCGCCCCGGCATGTACACGGAAACCTCCCGGCCCAATCATTTGGCCCAAGAGGTTATTGATAACAGTGTGGATGAGGCGTTAGCGGGTCACGCAAAAAATATTGAAGTGACTCTCTATGGTGATGGTTCATTAGAAGTGCAAGATGATGGCCGTGGCATGCCAGTAGATATTCACCCGGAACAGGGCAAGCCTGGTGTGGAAGTGATTCTAACCACGCTTCATGCGGGTGGTAAGTTCTCTAACAAAAACTACGCGTTTTCCGGTGGTCTCCATGGAGTGGGGGTGTCCGTTGTAAATGCACTGTCCAAAGTGTTGGAAGTGACCATCCGTCGTGATGGCAATATTCATCGCATGGGTTTTAAAGATGGTGAGAAAGCATCTGATTTAGAAATCATTGATACCTGTGGCAAGCGCAACACAGGTACAGCCGTTCGCTTTTTAGCAGATCCCAAGTATTTTGATTCCGCTAATTATTCCGTGCCACGTTTGAAGCATTTGTTGCGTGCAAAAGCGGTTCTTTGTTCTGGCCTTAAAATCAAGTTCATCGACAAAAAGAATAATGAAACTGAAGAATGGTATTACGAAGACGGCCTTACTGATTATTTGAAAACATCCAACCAGGGTTGGGAGTTATTGCCGGTAGATCCTTTTGTCGGTTCATTTTCTGCGGAAACTGAAGCTGCCGATTGGGCGGTGCAATGGTTACCAGAAGGTGGCGAATTAATTACCGAAAGTTATGTAAACTTAATTCCGACTGCGCAAGG
>JAKSAW010000282.1 GCA_022361455.1 Pseudomonadales bacterium
CACGCTGCTCCAATATACCAATAAAAAGTGTGAAGATTTATCAGAGAGACATTCATTTAAATTTCCTATCAGGAGCTCGGAGTTTAACGTGGAGTTTTACCAATGTTAGTGGGAATACCTAAAGAGATATATCCTGGCGAAAATCGTGTGGCCGTGATCCCTGCAGGGATACCAACACTTACTGACGCCGGATTCGATGTGGTTGTTGAAAGTGGGGCAGGTGATGCTGCTCACTACGAAGATGAAGATTTTCGCAATGTAGGCGCGAGTATCGCTGCTGATGCTAAGTCTTTATACGAGCAAGCTGATCTTGTTCTTAAAGTGAGACAACCTAGTAACGATGAAATCGGTCTAATGAAAGAAGGTACAAACCTCATCTGTATGATGGATGCGTTCTTTCATTTAGAAGAGACCCAAGCGCTTGCGGCTAAAAATATCCGTACTTTCGCTCTTGAGTTCATCCCTCGTATTACTCGTGCACAAAGCATGGATGTATTGAGCTCTATGGCAGCCATCGCTGGCTATCGTGGTGTTCTCTCTGGCGCGATGACCTTGCCTCAATACTTCCCAATGTTGATGACGGCTGCTGGAACGATTCACCCAGCTAAAGTATTCGTTATCGGTGCTGGTGTTGCTGGTCTTATGGCTATTTCTACTGCTCGCCGTTTAGGGGCGGTTGTAGAAGCATACGACATGCGTCCTGTTGTAAAAGAGCAGGTAGAAAGTTTGGGTGCGAAATTCGTTGAATTCGACCTAGAAACAGAAGGTTCTGAAGATAAAGGCGGTTACGCTAAAGAGCAGTCTGATGATTTCTATAAGCGTCAACAAGAGCAAATGGCTGCTAAGATCGCGCAATCAGATCTTGTTATCACCACTGCTGCTATTCCAGGCAAACCTTCTCCTCGCCTTGTGTCTTCGGACATGCTTAAGCTGATGAAGAAAGGTTCTGTTGTGGTTGACCTTGCGGCTGAGCGTGGTGGTAACGTTGAAGGCACAGAAAAGAACAAGAAAGTATGGAAAGATGGCGTAACTATTATCGGTTATGTGGATCACCCATCTCGTGTTCCTGTGCATGCGTCTCAGCTATACACCAAAAACATCACGACTTTCCTATTAAATATGGCGAAAGACGGTGAGCTAAATCTAGACATGGAAGACGAAATCGTTTCTTCCACCTTGATCACTGACGGCGGAAACGTAACGCACCAAGGTATTCTTGATGCGATCAACCCTCCAGCAGCAACTGAATCAGGAGACGCGTAATCATGGAAGCGTTAATTGTATCTTTAACTATTTTCGTGCTTGCGATCTTCGTAGGTTATGAAGTTATTACTAAAGTTCCACCTACTCTTCACACTCCTTTAATGAGTGGTACTAATGCAATCTCCGGTATCGTTGTTGTGGGTGCAATCATCAGTTCTGGTGGTGGCGATCAAACAACTGGCCTATCGACTTTCTTAGGCGTACTCGCGATTGTTTTTGCAACCGTTAACATTTTCGGTGGTTACTTAGTAACTGATCGAATGTTGCAAATGTTTAAGAAGAAGTAAGGAGTAAGTCCCAATGGCAAACTTTATTAATATCGCCTACTTGGTGGCGGCTGTACTCTTTATCATGGGTGTAAAAGGCATGACCTCGCCTAAGACTGCGGTACGTGGTAACCGTATGTCTTCCATCGCGATGGTGATTGCGGTTGTTGCTGCTTTAATGGAGCATCAAGTCGTTACTTTCTGGTACATCCTTTTGGGTCTTTTAATCGGTGCTGGTATTGGTACTTTCCTTGCTCGCCGAGTTCAAATGACTTCTATGCCTGAAATGGTTGCAGCATTAAACGGTTTCGGTGGTGGTGCATCTTTGCTAGTGGCTTCCGCTAACTATTTAGAAGCGCAACACGTCATTGGTTATGAGCCTGTTGTTCAATGGAGCGTAGCCCTTATTTTCAGTATCTTGATTGGTGCTGTCACTCTTACTGGTAGCTTTGTGGCTGTTGGTAAATTGATGGGTAAGCTAGGCGATACTTCTCAGGTAGTGTTATTTAA
>JAKSAW010000752.1 GCA_022361455.1 Pseudomonadales bacterium
CCGCGACGGCCTGAAGAAGCTTCTGCAGACGAGCGGCAGCGCCTTCCTTCTCGGGCTCCTGTTCGGCGACGTCACCGGCGGCGGCGTCATCGTCTTCACCGCACAGGTCATGATCGATTCCAGCTATTCGCGCGAAGTGGAAACGGCGGCCGACGCCTTCGCCGCGGAACTCATGCGCGACCTCGGCAGGCCGCCATCGGCGCTCGGCACCATGCTCGGCCGCTTCGACCGCGGCGGCGAGGCAAGGCTCGCCTTCCTGTCAAGCCACCCGGTGACGGCGGACCGCATCGACATGCTTGAAGCCGCCGGCACGCCGGAGACGGAAAGCGCGCCGCTCCTCACCGACGCCGAATGGCAGGCGCTGAAGGCCATATGCGGGAGTTAGGGATTGGGGCTTGGCGAGGAGCGAATGGCGAGTAGCGAATAGAGGGGCAGACAGTCGGCAGTAGAGCCTGCGAGGGATTGTTCTTCCCTACTCCCTACTCCCTACTCCCTACTCCCTACTCCCTACTCCCTACTCCCTACTCCCCACCAAGAATTCGCTTCTCCGCCACCGTGGTGTCGTCGTTGAGCCGATAGACGAGCGGCACGCCGGTGGCGATCTCAAGCTTGGTCACGTCATCGGGCGAGAGCTTGTCGAGCACCATGGCGAGCGATCTCAGCGAATTGCCGTGGGCGGAGACGATCACCCGGCGTCCGCGCATCACGTCGGGCAGGATGCGGGTGAGGTAATAGGGCCAGACGCGCGCGCCGGTGTCGCGCAGGCTCTCGCCGCCCGGCGGGTTGGTGGCGTAGGAGCGGCGCCAGATATGGACCTGCTCCTCGCCCCATTTCTGGCGCGCATCATCCTTGTTGAGGCCGGCAAGGTCGCCGTAATCGCGTTCGTTGAGCGCGATGTCGCGATGCTCTTCCAGCCCGCTCTGGCCGAGTTCTTCCAATGCGAGCGTGAGCGTCCTCTGCGCGCGGATGAGCGCGCTCGTATAGGCGACGTCGAAGGAAAGGCCCTCGGCCTTCAGCCGGCGTCCGGCGGCGCGCGCCTCATCCACCCCCTTCTCGGAAAGATCGACGTCCTTCCAGCCGGTGAAAAGGTTCTTGAGGTTCCATTCGCTCTGGCCGTGGCGCACGAGCACGAGAAGGCGGTCCATCA
>JAKSAW010000733.1 GCA_022361455.1 Pseudomonadales bacterium
CACCACGGCTCTGCTGCGTCAAAGATTGCACTAAATCACGCGTTAAAAAAATCGCCGATTTTCCATCGCAAGCAGCATGGTGGTATACGGAGATTAAAGTCACATCATTGTCTTCGTGGCGAATTAACACGCAACGCATTAATGGACCTACATCTGAATCGAATGGTGTGTTTAATTCATTTTCCAATAATTGCCATTCATTACCAGGAGCTTGCTGAGTTTCTTGTAACGGGATGTCCCCTACCCCAGAGCGAAACCACGGCGTGCCGGAACCATCTAATTGGATCGATGCTCGCATTAAAGGATGACGTAATTGCAGCGCCTTGAGGCTTTGCTTTAATTGATCGGTACTAAACTTTCCCGATAAGCGGATAATGGTTCCGAAATTTAACGGCGATACTTTATCAAAGCGCCAGTACATATCCTCAGTCGCACCCAGTGGACGCTCGATGGCTGTTTCGCGTTGCATGATCATGAATAACTACCTAAAGGATACGATTTACAAAATCTCGGGTTTCCAAAAGCGCTTGTCGCGCCATCTCTAAGTATTGCACATGAACATGGAATACGTGCCACAACTCATGCCAAACCTTGAAATGAACTTGGTTGCCATAAGTATGGAGATTTTGATCCAGCACCATCGCATCATTAAGGAGGATCTCATTGCTACCAACATGCAACAGTATTGGCGGCAAGCCGCTCAGATCAGCATGAACGGGAGACAACTCCAAATGGTTCACATCCAGCGATTGTCGGTAATGCTCGCGCATACGCCTTAACCAGGGCCCGGTGAGCATTGGATCGAGATCACGTTTGGTGTAATAGGTTTCACTGACACAGCGAAGATCAACCCATGGGGAGTAAAGGATCGCAGCAGCAGGCAAGGTCATTTGCTGCTGAATTAGGCTTTGTGTTAACTTGAACTTCCTTTTTTAATCAGCCCACAACCAATCGACCCTATTTGATGGACACACACAACGATTATTTCGCCTCCGTGCATCATTCAAG
>JAKSAW010000570.1 GCA_022361455.1 Pseudomonadales bacterium
CGAGTCATCAGATACCCGAAGCGATCGTACCTGAACCTCCGGAGCCATCCGTACCTGAGCCTGAAACGAGGGACCGTAAGCTGCCGACAGCCCTGATCATCGGCGGTCTCGCGGCGCTGGTTGTGGCGGCGCTACTCTTGGCTTTCCTGCTGACACGTGGCGGGTCGGAGGAACATCCGCGTAAGGACACCTTGGAAGCCGAGTGGCAAACCGCGATTGATGATTTGAACCTAAACCGTGCTCGCGAATTAATGGCCGAGTTAGAAGCGGAAGACCTGCTGACCCCCACGCACCAAGAGAATATGGCCTCCTTGGAACAGGTGGTGAGGGATCGCGAGATCAAAGATCTACGTGCGAAACTCGAAGGCGCGGTTGCGGCCCGACGGGTGGAGGAGGCTTCCAATCTGGCGGATCAATTAGAAAGCTTGGGAATCGACATGACCGACACCCGGGATACGATCCGATCATTGGAGGTTGCCGATACTGAGATTCGCGACCTTCGGAACGACTTCAAACAAGCGGTAGAAAACAAGCGCCTGAAAGAGGCAGAGTCCGTATTGAATAAGTTGGAAGAGCGGGGATTGGATGTTGGAGACGAGCGAGAGACCTTAGCCGCGTTGGCTGAGGCATTGAAGCCCAAACCGAAACCGGAACCGAGAAAACCGCCCGAACCCGCCGAACCCAAGGTCTTGTTTGCTGATCTTGCCGTCGAGATCCGTCGAGATCTCGACGCCGGAGCACCCGAGCGCGCACAAGGGAAGCTGGCGGAGCTGACCGATTTGGCGGCCAACGCTGCTGAGAGAGACCGTGCACAACAACTGAGTTTTCTAGCGAATTACCGAGCGCTGGGGCCGGCTCTAAGTGATTTGAAGGGCATTCATTTCAGCGATTCCCGACTATTGGAACTGAAAGAAGGCCTGATGAGACGCAACAACGATGCGTTGGCCTTGGCAAGGGATTATCGAGAAGGGAAAAACGGTGCGGCTCAAAACGAAGCCCTGTCTCTGGCCGCGGTGCGCCTGGCCGCTGACAGCGGGGACGGTATGGCTGCTTTTGTGGTCGGCAACTATTTCTGGTTGGGTCGACTGGTGGAACAAAATCGCGAGACCGCTGTGAGTTGGTACGAACGCGGGGAGGTGCGTGGAAATA
>JAKSAW010000483.1 GCA_022361455.1 Pseudomonadales bacterium
ATATTCAAACAAGCGGGTATCGATGATGAGCGGGTACATGTGGAGCTTTATAGCGGTATCCCTTCGGTGGAGGATAATACTGAGCTAAAACCAAGAGTGGTTTCGTTCTATAAACGGGGTGCCCTTGGAGGAGTGAAACACATTCGGCAACGCCAGGTTGAAACCCTGCTGGAAACGGCAAATCGAAACAATATTAAAATTGCTTCCAGCTGCACCATGGGCACCTGCAAATCTTGCAAGGTGAAGGTAAAGCGCGGTAGTGTGGTAATGGATGAACCCAATATGTTATCGATGCAAGAAGCAGAAGACGGATACGTGTTGGCCTGTGTAGCTTATCCCTGCGAGTCCGTGATGGTGAAACTGCCACCTCGCTAGATCAATACGACACTACCGAGCAGGATGAGAGCACTCAGCCAGCCAATTATCAGTGTATTGAAATCAAAATTCATCCTGATGCCCTCCGTTTTGGTGATGTAAGTATGCGCCAGAGCCGGATAAAATCAGGGGAATTAATACAGATCACAAATGTGACTTATTCACAGTTCAAAATAGCACCGAAAGACAGATCCAATTTAGGGGGATGAATGACAGATTCATATGTGAGAGTTGAGCGTGGCTCATCGGATACCAGTGATGTGCAGCATGGGCTGGCAACTATAACCCTCACTCGATCCAAAGCCTTGAATGCCATTAACGTGGAAATGGCACAACAACTCAGTGAAGTGATGGATGACATTTACCATGATGATTCCATTCGTTGTGTGGTGTTACGAGCTGAAGGTCGTTTCTTTATGGCAGGTGGAGACTTGCCTCGGTTCGCAGAGCCCATTAAGGAAGGTGATCAAGATGCGCTAGTTAAGGAAATAGACGAGCTAATAGAAAGTGCCCATGAAGCTATTCGTTGGATTCGTTATATGAATAAGCCCGTGGTGGGTCTAATTCCAGGAGGCGCTGCGGGTTATGGCTTTAGTTTGATGTTGTCTTGTGATTTTGTAATCACTCAAGCTGATGCCACTTTTACTTTAGCCTATAGCGGCTTAGGAACCAGTCCAGATGGTGGCAGCACGTTCTTTTTGCCTCGTTTGCTGGGTATGCGTAAAGCGACTGAGATCATTTTATTGTCTGAGCGTTTTACTGGTGAACAAGCACTGGAGTGGGGTTTAGTTAACCAAGCAGTGCCCGCTGAGGAAATGGAAGGTGCTTTGGATAAGTTAGTAGCCCGATTATTATCAGGCCCGACTTTCTGTTATGGTCGTAGCAAGGCATTGATTAACAGCAGTGTTTCTTCAAGCTTGTCGGATCAGCTTGAGGCCGAAGCTCGAGGTTTTAAAGCTTGTTCTTACACAGATGACTTTAAAGAAGGTGTTACCGCTTTTGTTGATAAGCGTAAGCCAGAATTTAAAGGGAAGTAGGGTAGCCATAAGCGCTAAACATGAGAGCTAAAAAGGGCGCTAATGGCGCCCTTTTTCTTGTTTGCATTCGTGTTGATAGGCTCAGTACGAAGTCTTAGTTAAATTGAGTGAAGTCAGGTTTACGCTTCTCCATAAAAGCATTAATGGCTTCTTTTGCTTCTGGGCTTTTGAGCATTTTGCCAAAGTAATCCATTTCCAGTTCCATGATTTCTTCTAGCACTTCTTTTTGAGCTTTTTTCATTAGCATTTTGGTGACGCGCAGTGAATTTGCAGGCTGTAGCGATAAGCGTTTCGCTTGCTCATAAGCTTTAGCTTGATAAACATCTGGGCTGAATACGTCATTAATTAAGCCCCATTGTTTTCCTTCTTCGGCAGTAAAAAAGTCGCTGAGCATAAGTAGTTGTGCTGCTCGTTGATAGCCCATGGTTTGTGGTAGTAGTAAAGCAGATCCTGCTTCAGGGCAGGCTCCCAAACTTGCAAAAGGCATTTGTAGCTTGGAGTCAGTCGCGGCGTAAACTAAATCACAGTGCAGCAACATGGTGACACCGATTCCAATAGCAGGGCCGTTTACTGCAGCCACCAAAGGCTTCTCTACTTTTGGTAGTGTTTTAAGAAATCTGAATACCGGTGGTTCTTCACCTTTGGAGGGTGGCCGCTGTAAAAAGTCGGCTAAATCATTTCCTGCGGTGAAGCATTCTTTGGACCCAGTAATAAAACCAACTCGAGCTTCGGGGGTGCTATCCAATTCCTGTAGGGCTTCCACCATGGCGGTATACATGTCAGCCGTTAAGGCATTTTTTTTATCGGGGCGATCCATGTAGATGGATAAAATACCATCCTCTAATTTGGTGGAAATGTTGCTAGATGCGCTCATGTGGTTTTCCTTTGCTTCGGCGAAATTCTAATTGGTTGCTAGATATTATTAGCGAAGTCTAACTTTTCGAAGAAAGTAATATTCGTTCTTCGCTGGTTGGCTGAGGATTGTTTTTATCTTCAGTGCTGCTTTCAATCCGCTGTGCCTGGATCAGGCGATTCAGTAAGGTCACAGACATGGGGACTTCAGGCGAATCTTCACCATCTAGTATGTGTTTGAAAACTTCTTGTGGTGATCTGGTTTTATCACCTTCTAATAAAGCAAGGCGAATCACAGCAATAGCATAGAGTTTATCGTTGCTAAAAAACTTTTGCTCATAGTACACATACTTTTGATCCCAGCTGGTAATGCGGGAACTCACTTCAAACTTTTGAAAGGGGAGTAAAGATTTTATATAGCTAATTTCGGAATTGGCTACGATCAAACGCATGTTGTGCTGCATCATTTTTCGCAATGCTTTGCAATGAATGATGTGCTCAACACGCCCTTTATCAAGGTACTTAAGATACTTTGCATTGTTTAAATGTATGTTTAAATCCAGATCCCATGGCTTAACACGGTAGGCTTCGGTAACCGTCTCGCGAATGTGTTTTGTGGGCCTAATTTTTAAAATAAACAGTGCAAATATAAATCTCAGCATAAGGTGCTCTTGCCGCTATCAACATATTCAATAGACTAGCTAGTTGGCTGGGTATTTAAATGGCCTAACTGCTCAGCGGTTTGGCAGATATTGTCATTCTTGTCGTGTGTAGTTAAAAAATAGCCTTGCTAGCGTAAATTATCAGCACACTATGCTAACTTAGCAGCGGGGCCTAGCGTCAACGTCCAAAAAGGCAATAAAGCGGGCGAAAATGACCAAAATGGTTAATAGCTTGTCACATAAGGGCACTGTGATGAGTTCGAGCCACAGGTATACTTTTGCTCTATTCACATAACAACTGACCATCAAAGAAAGTATTAGTGAGGGATAATCATGGAGTTAAACGGTAAAGTTGCCATCGTCACTGGCGGTGCTTCCGGTCTTGGTCGAGCGACCACTGAAGAAATGCTATCGCGCGGCGCGAAAGTCGTTATTTTTGATTTGAATGCCGAGCAGGGTAATGCCGTAGCAGATGAGCTGGGTGAAAACTGCGCCTATGCTGAAGTTAACGTAGCGGAAGAAGAATCTGTTCAAGCAGGCATTAAACTAGCTCTAGATACTTTTGGCGCGGTTCATGTGTGCATCAACTGTGCGGGTATCGGTTCAGCGATGAAAACTCACAGTTCTAAAGGGCCTCATAGCCTTAAAGTATTCAGTACTGTGATTAATGTGAATCTAGTGGGTACCTTCAATGTGCTTCGTTTAGCCGCAGAAGCAATGGCCAACAACGAGCCTGTAAATGAAGATGGCGAGCGCGGCGTGATCGTTAATACCGCTTCTGTTGCTGGATTCGACGGTCAGGTCGGTCAAGTTGCCTATAGTGCATCTAAAGGTGGTGTTATTGGCATGACGTTACCAATTGCTCGTGATCTTTCTCAGTTCGGTATTCGAGTGAATACTATTGCACCTGGTATTTTCAATACGCCTCTAATGAATGCAGCGCCCGATAAGGTGAAGCAACCATTGATTGAAATGACGCAATTTCCAAAACGTTTAGGTAACCCTAACGAATATGCGCAGTTAGCTTGCCATATGGTAGAGAACACCTTCTTCAATGGTGAAGTTGTGCGTTTAGATGGCTCCATTCGCATGGCGCCTCGCTAAGCAAATAGCAAAGCTTGCTTCATATAGCACACAAAAAGGGCTGCGTTTTCTGCAGCCCTTTTTTGTTAGTCTAAATCTAATCGAGGTTTTAATTTGATAGCGTCTGCCACCACGGTTGCTGTTATATTTTTATTAGTGAGTGAAATAGGGTAGTCACCTACATCAAACCAAAACACGCCAAGTGAATTCCATTGCCCACCGTTCGTACTCTGATCCGCAGCAGCTATAGTTGTCGATAAATTTGATTGATCACCATGTTGGATATGATATTCCGCATGCGTTGTATAGCCGCGGTGCTTCGGCCAGTGAGCAAATACTTCGTAGTACCCTGCTTTTGTCACTGAAGGCGTCCAAGTGAACTCTCGGTCCTTAGTTGCTTGGGCATACCGATAGTTATCGCCGTAAAACCCAGGGCGGAAGATACTGGACCACCAGCTCCCTTTACGAAGGGTATTGCGATCTAGATTGTCGACAATGATGCTGGTATTAACGGTAATGATATCATCGTTTTCTGATACGGAGTCTTGGCCAAAGTTTAACTCAAACACATCGTATTCATCCGTGGCCTGCCAATGGTTAGTAAAAATACCGTCGTTGGCTTTCTTGTCTGGGTACAAGCCGTTATCAAATAACTCTACCCATTCCCTGCTGGGTTGGATTTCCACCCATACACTTTCACTTTGGTCCGGGCTTGCGCAGTTATAACGTGCTATCTCTAGGGTCAGCCATTCTCCTGGCAGTTTTTGAATGACGGACTCTTGTGGCCAGTGGCGCCTTTGGAAAAGCTGATCCTCACAGTTTAGAAAACCAGTTGAGTTATCGTCTGCCAGCCTAGCTAACTTTCCTGATACGCTCTTGTTTTCCAAATCATCTAGTGTTTTTCCACTGCTAATGATTAAGCGGCGGAGCGCGCTTGCAGATAAATGTTGGGTAGCGGCATTGCTTCTGGCTAGGGCTATCATGCCTGATACAAACGCGGTCGCTTGAGATGTTCCATCGCTAACAATGTAATCACTCATGGCTGGATCTTGGGTAATTTCCAACCGAGGATTTGTGCTAAGAATTCTTTCGCCAGGAGCAAATACATCCACAGACCAGCGACCATAACTAGAGTTTTTCCAGCGTTTACCTTGGTTATTAATGGCGCCGACAGCGATGATATTGTTATGAGTGAAGGCGGCAGGGTAATAGGCGTTTTCTTCTGACTCATCAATGTTCCAAGCGTTATTACCTGCCGCGACCACCATATTGATATCTTGGTCTGCTAGTGCTTGTATTGCGGCGGACATGGCTGGTGTATTCAAGTGATACTTTTCGCGAGTTAAGCCTCTCGGCAAAAAAATGTTGTATAGATTATTAAACTCAGAAGCTCCACCAGAGCCATTAATCACAACAATATTTTCGCCACGTTGTTTTAGGCTCAGAAAATAATCGATGCATTCTAGTATGTCATCATGAGTTCCATAAGCACCACCCAAATTTGGAATAGTCACATAGACATCGGTATATAAATTTGCCGCAGCGCAAGTAGCGATACGAATATTGCTATGTACACCTGTAATGCCAACAACGCCGCCATGAAAACTTACATTATTGTTGTTGCCCTCTGCTCCCAACACGCCCGCCATATTAGTTCCGTGACCAATATAGTGATCAATTGGGTCGCCGGCAGCTGGATTAAGAGAGCTATCGGGTAGTAGTTTATCGACTTGTGTATTAATCCCATGACAATCATCAAGATAGCCATTGTTGTCTAGATCAACTTGATCTTCGCAGCCATCGTCAATACCGTTACCATTGCCATCGATACCTAATGCTTCGCCAGGGTTTAGCCAAACTTTTTCTCGTATATCTGGGTGAAGATAGTCAATACCTGTATCGATTAAACCAATAATGACTTGCTGTTGTGTATCAGCAATTAAATTCCACCCCTCATAGACGTTCAGATCAATATCGTAAATGGCAGGTGCAGTAAATTTCTCACAGGTATAAGTATCACCGGTAATCGCTGGGTTGGAAGCGCAGGTCCCTCTGTTAGGGAGGGCTCCTGCGATTTGTGCAGCGACATGAAATTCCTCAATATTGCTTTCTATTCCCCATTGCTCAATGCGCAATAGGTCGTTGGTATTTGCTAATGCCAAAGTACTAACGCTGGTGGAGAGAACAATTAAAAACAAACACTGAGTTGTTTTTCTTGTACTAAAAGCCAACATACAACCCCCTGGACTACAACAAGCTATAAGTTAAATTTAGAACTTATGTGTCAGGATTCCAGCGTATTTTTGTCAATTGTGCGTTGAAAAAATAACGTATCGTTGTTGGTTATGCGTAATGGTGTTTTAGGAAAATATTTTTATATGAATTGAGAATTTCAGAACACTGAGAATTCAGGAACTTAGCGAGATAAAAGAAACTTACTTGATTAAAAGCTTGCTAATGGTGGGAGGAAAGCCAAAAAAAGTGTGAAGCAGTTCCCTTAAAAAAGTGGTTTTCTATGAATTAATATTTCAAGCAAGTGCGACAGTGAGACTGCGGCACTTGCAAAAAATAAAACGCTATTTTTTCAAGAAGAAATTCGCAGGGCCTTCTTCTTCTGGTTCTTCTTCTTTAATTGGTTCTAAGGAAAGCCCGCTTAATGACGAATTTTCAGCAGGCGCTGGTTTGGGTTTTTCGGCAGGCTTTCCAGATGCTTTTGCAGAGGGTTTTTGTGCAGTAGCTGGTTTAGCATCACCTTCTTTTTTCTCTGCGTTATTGCCGCCTTTCTCTTGTAAGTTAATTCTGAGGCGCAAGTTGTTCTTGGAATCTGCGTTTTTGAGCGCTTCTTCTAAACCTATCTTCTTTTCCATATAGAGCTTATACAGCGCCGTATCAAAGGTTTGCATTCCTTGAGCCTCTGACTTTTCCATGACTTCTTTTATTTCGTCTACTTTGCCTTGTTTAATTAAGTCACACACCCTTGGTGTACCCAATAACACTTCAATGGCGGCACAGCGTTTGCCGTCGGTGGTTGGCATTAAACGTTGCGAAATAATGCCGCGCATATTTAGCGAAAGATCGAGGAATAACTGTTTATGGCGTTCTTCTGGGAAGAAGTTTACGATTCTATCTAGCGCCTGGTTTGCGTTGTTAGCGTGCAAGGTAGAAATACATAAATGACCGGTTTCCGCGAAAGCGATGGCCTGTTCCATTTGTTCGGCAGTTCGAATCTCACCAATAAGAATAACATCTGGAGCTTGGCGAAGCGTATTTTCTAGAGCGTCGTCATAACTATTGGTATCCACTCCTACCTCGCGCTGATTCACGATGGACTTCTTATGTCGATGTACAAACTCAACCGGATCTTCGATAGTAATAATGTGCCCAGCACTGTTGGAGTTGCGGTAGTCAATCAATGAGGCTAGTGAAGTCGATTTACCGGAGCCGGTTCCACCCACGAATAAGATCAAGCCTCGTTTTTGCATGACGAGCTTGGGCAAGATATCGGGTAGGCCAAGATCTTGGAATCGTGGGATATCAGTTTTGATAGCCCTGATCACCATGGAAACTTGATTACGTTGCTTGAATATATTGACCCGGAATCGCCCTATACCTGGTTCAGAAATGGCTAGATTCATTTCTGGTTTGTCTTCAAAGGCGAGATTTTGTTCCTCATCCATAATGCCTCTAGCCATTTCTTCTACGCGGCCAGGTGGCAAAGGTTCCTCTAAAATAGGGGTGAGTTTTCCATAAAACTTGGCGCTGGGTGGAGCCCCTGTTGCTAAATATAGATCCGAGCCATCTTTTTCAGAGAAAATCTTCAGATAATCAAGTAGTTCCATGGTGTTACACAAGCCATTAGAGTTGGGTTAAATTGCATCCTATCAATCAGTATAGACAGCCACATCACGGATTGATTAGACCAAAGAGCAATAAAGAGCTTGACCCTTCATGTGAAATGTTTAGAATCGCCGGCCATCCAATTACTGGGTTGGAGTGGGTTTCCATTTCATCACAACATTGGTTGCAACTATTCATTACAACTGTTCCACACAACAAAAGGAGGTCAAACATGCTCAAATACAAACAACAAGCAAATAACGAACTAACTGTTCGCAAAACGTTGGCCCCTGCCATTCTGGATTTTTAGCTTTTTAATAGCTAAAACAACCTCTAGAACTTGGCTTTGGGTTAAACGTTAATAAGCGTTAAAAGTAATACTCAAAGCTAAGCGTTTGAAACTTCTCTCTTAATCGAAATGTTCTTGCGCCATACTAGACACTGACTGTTATTCAGAAAATGTGTAGTAGTTGATTTTGTCATATGCAGTTTTTGCCTTTGGCTCATGGCTTTGAGTTATTTTTTTAAAGAAGCATGCAAGGCATGTTTAGGAGAAGCAAAATGCCTGTCATAAAGGAAACTCGCAAAGGCAAGGTTCCTGTAAAAATTTATACCGATGAAATACAACCAGATGCATTTCAACAGCTAGTTAATATTTCCCATTTGCCGATAGTAAAGGGACATATTGCAGCAATGCCTGATGTGCATTTAGGAAAAGGGGCTACTGTAGGCAGTGTCATACCTACCTCGAAAGCCATTATTCCTGCTGCGGTTGGAGTGGATATCGGCTGCGGTATGAATGCGGTGCGCACATCAGTAAAAGCCTATCAACTTCCAGATTCTCTGGTTGGTGTTAGAGGCGCTATTGAAGATGCCGTACCAGTAGGGTTTGCTGCCCACAAATGGAGTAATAGTCGAGATAATCGTTGCCGACCGCTAATGGACGGTCTTGATAGAATTTTGACTGCACATCCAGAAGTGGGTAAGCGAGTTAAAAATGTCGGTAAAACCTGGGTTTGCCAAATGGGCAGTTTAGGTAGTGGTAATCACTTTATTGAGCTCTGCATCGATGAGAATCAAGATGTTTGGGTGATGTTGCACTCAGGTAGTCGAGGAATCGGTAACGCCATAGGGCAACACTTTATTCAATTGGCTAAAAAAGATATGGGGCGATTGGTGCATCAGTTACCCGATAAGGACTTAGCTTATTTTGAAGAAGGCGCTCAGCATTTCGAGGATTATGTGTTTGCGGTTCATTGGGCGCAAGATTATGCCATGCAAAATCGGCGCGCCATGATGGAGTTGGTGTTAACGGCAATTAAGCCATTCTTGCCAGACTTTTCTGTGACATCGGAAGCGATCAATTGTCATCACAATTATGTGACAAAAGAATCTCACTTTGGTGAGCAGCTTTATGTGACCAGAAAGGGAGCGATCAAAGCAGGTGAGGGCGACTTGGGTATTATCCCCGGTAGCATGGGAGCCCGTTCCTATATCGTTCGCGGTAAAGGCAACGCCACTTCGCTTTGTTCCTGTGCTCATGGCGCAGGAAGGAAAATGAGTCGAACTGAGGCTAAGCGACGTTTTCGCCGCGAAGACTTGGAACAGCAAACTCAAGGCGTGGAATGTCGAAAAGACAAAGGTGTTATCGACGAGATTCCCGGCGCTTACAAAGACATTGATAAAGTGATGGAAAATCAATCGGATCTTGTGGAGATCGTACATACATTGAAGCAAGTTGTGTGTGTAAAAGGTTAAAGGAGGAAAAATGTCGAAAACCAAAACACCCAAACCGTTTCGTTATCGGAACCATGTTGCTCGGAACCCGCTGTTAAGAAAAGGCGGTGTCCATGAAAAAACCACCGGTGCTAAGCGTAGTGCCAATAAACGTAAACTAAAAAAGGAAGCGATGAATTGGAAAAGCGATTCATCGCTTTCTTCGTTTTTGGGATCCACTGCAGCTCAGCTTTGTGGTTATTTCTTTTGGCTTAGGCATATCTAACCCATGATTTTGCTTGAGAAATTAGCAATTCTAAATAACCTAAGAGTATATAGCCGCTAGTTATTAATAAGTGGATGATTAGTCGCTGTAGCTTTTTGTAAACCTGAGAAGGATACACCTCGACAGATTTTGTTACGCGCGAAAAAAGTGGTAGATTTGCCCCCGTCTCAACCGTGAGCTATTAATTATAATAAGAAGCCTGGTTTAACCAATTGGTTTAACGGTTGTATCCTCACACACTTGTTAGAAGAATAAATTATGGAAAAAACCTTACCTGATTATATTGTGGATGAATTGATTGCACGGATTTATGTGCGTCATTATCAACCAGGGTTTCGTTTGCCTGCTGAACGGGGGTTTGCAGAAGAACTGAATGTGGATCGCACATCGCTGCGAATGGCATTACGAACGCTTAATCGCATGAAAGTAATTCAGTCAGTACGGGGATCTGGTATTACGGTCATGGATTACACCAAGCATGCGGGCTTGGATTTCTTGGGTGCGATTTTCGACATTCCCGAGCTAGAGTTGGGATCGCAGCTCAAATTAGAAGGTTTGGAAACTTTCAATAGTTTAATTCCTGGTCTGCTCTATGAATCCGTAAAAGACACTATCGATGCCAAAGAGGCCGAGGTGGTTCGCGACATTCTCGCGCGCCAAATGCAAGTATTAGATTCTGGGCCACAAGGCGAAGAAGAACGCAAGCAATTGGTGAAGCTGGAAGTAGATTTACAAGAAACACTGATTCAAAGCCGTAGCTCTTTGCTGGGTGGCTTGATGGTTAACTCCACCAAAGCGATTCGTGAAACCGTTATTGCCGAGAACTTTGAGCTGATTGATATTCGTGAACATGTTCGCTTCCACCAAGAAATGATTTTCAATATTGGTATTGGAAAATTGCCGGTGGATGATATCGTTGGCTTTTACTACAAATTCCTAGATGACTTTACACGACCTTTGAGAGACAAATATAACTCTGAATTTGTTGCTCCTAGAATGCTTGCCTCCCCCTTAGAAAACGCTCTGCAACGTAGAGATTTTTGATACCGCTGCTATAGACTCTCGCGCGTATGTGAATTAATCAAGCATACGCGCATCAATAGCTCTCTCGTCCTGTTCTTGCTGCTACTTGTGATCACCCCTTAGCGCAGACACCTTTTCTTGTAGTGTCGCCGCGCTAGCCTCTTCAGGCTGAATAGGATCTGAAGCAACTAATTCTACCCTCGACCAAAAACGTCTAGGGCGGGTCGTTAAGGCGCCCCCATCTTTATGAGAGAAGAAGCTTCCCCACAGTCCCTTTAATGCCATGGGTACCACGGGCACAGGGTCTTTAGCGATGATTTTCTCGATCCCATTTTTAAACTCGTCAATCTCTCCATCAGTGGTTAATTTGCCTTCAGGGAAGATACACACAACTTCATCATCTTTTAGCTCTTGAGAGATTCGCTCGAAGGCGGCGGTGTAGGTTTCGGGATCCTTGCTCTTTGAGTGAATGGGTATGGTTTTGCCCGTGCGAAAAATAAAATTCAATACCGGTAAATCATAGATAGGCTTAAACATCACGAAGCGAATGGGGCGACGGCAAGCTCCCGCAATAATTAGCGCATCCATATAACTGACATGGTTGCATACTAATACTGCGGCTCCTTGCTCAGGGATTTTACTGAGGTTCGTATGCTTAACGCGATACATGGTGTGAGTAATAACCCAAATGAGGAAACGCATGGCGAATTCAGGCACAGTACTATAAATGTACATTGCCACTACCGCATTCATAATCGCCAGGATTAAAAAGAACTCAGGAATACTAAGTTTAAAAATACCAAGGAACAGAATACCGCTAATAGCTGACACCACCATGAAGAAGGCGTTCATAATATTTAATGCAGCAATCGTACGAGCTCTGTATTCAGGTTCGGTACGCTCTTGAATCATGGCATAGAGGGGAACGATATAAAGTCCGCCGAAAATACCAATGGCGATAAAGTCTATTAATACCCGATAGCTCTCACCTTGGACAAAGAACTCCATAAAGCCAATAACCTGCCCTGGATGAGAGGGCGTAGAGAAGAACAAATCAATACCAAAAATACTTAATCCAATGGAGCCAAGCGGAACCAATCCTAATTCCACCTTATGCCCGGAAAGTTTTTCACACAGCAATGAACCTAAAGCAATACCAATGGAAAAGAAGGCGAGTAGCGCAGTGACAACCGTTTGATCCCCTAGTAATACGTCCTGAGTAAATTTTGGTAGCTGGGTTAAATAGGCCGCTCCTAGAAACCAAAACCAAGAGATGGCCATGACTGATAAAAACACCGCGCGATCACGGCGAGCAAATTGAATGGTTTTGAATGTTTCAGTTAAAGGATTGAAGTTGATTTTTATGTTGCTATTGGCGGCCGGAGCATCGGGTATTCCTCGGCTCGTTAACCAACCGACAAACGCTATAAGTACAACTACTAATGAGACCCATTGAGGCCCATTATCTAATTTCGAAAGTAGCCCCCCTACGATTGTTCCCACCAAAATGGCCAGAAATGTTCCCGATTCGACTAATGCGTTGCCACCGATTAGTTCTCTGGGTTTTAAATGCTGAGGAATAATGCTGTATTTCACCGGGCCGAAGAATGTGGATTGAGTACCCATTAGAAACAGAATACAGAGAAGGGCATAACTACTGTTGAACCAAAATGCGATGGTTGCCAGTGTCATTACAACGATTTCAAACAGCTTGATGCGACGAATTAACCAGGATTTTTCATACTTATCTGCTACTTCACCAGCCAGTGCTGAAAAAAGAAAAAAAGGCAGAATAAACAATGCCGCGGCAGCATTATTTAATAGGCTTACGTCTGTTCCTGTTTGATATGCCGCACTAAAGGTAAATAAGATAAGCAGAGCATTCTTGAACACATTGTCGTTAAACGCACCAAAGAACTGAGTCCAAAAGAAGGGCGCGAAGCGTTTGGTTCCTAGTAAGGCAAATTGTGATGTGTTTTCGGGGTTGCTCATGTTGGTTCGCTAACTCTTTAATGTGTCGGCTTGGTAAAGCTGTATTTAACGTGATAACACTATGATATGTATAGCTTAAATCCAGCAAGTGGCGTATTTTCCTACCTTGGGTTGCAGGGGCTGATACCCATTTTACCCATCGTGGACGGGAAATATGGGTTCGATACACTGACAGGATAATGATCGCAGTGATCTCACCAGCAAATTAGGGCTTTTGGAGTGTGCATGACCAAAAAAGCAATTTTGATCCATGGTTTGGGCCGCAGTGCCTTGGCTATGCGTTCTCTGGCAACGTTGTTGCGAGCTGAAGGCTATCAAGTTAGCAATCTTGATTATCCTTCTACCCGAATGGGTATTCCGGCACTAGTAGAGCAATATTTAATCCCTGTGTTCTCACAAGCAAGCGATGCTCAGCAAATTGACGTGGTCACTCACTCTTTGGGTGGCATTCTGTTTAGGTATTATTTGGCCAACCATGCTACCGAGGACGTAAAAAGCAGAATGGGCCGCACCGTGATGCTTGCCCCACCCAATCATGGCAGCCACATTCCTGATCATCTAAAACGTTGGTCTGTTGCGCGTTGGATTATGGGACCCGCCATGGGGCAATTGAGTAGCGATGTGGACAGCATTCCCAATCAGTTAGCTAGCCGAGAAACTCAAGGTTTTCCCTGTGATATTGGTGTGATTGCCGGTACCCGCTCTTACGAGCCTTGGTTTTGGGCCTGGATGGTGGGGCCGAATGATGGCAAGGTATCCGTTGAAAGCGCTCGCTTGCGTGGTATGAAAGACTTTATCCAACTAAAAGTGGGCCACACTTATATTATGGAAAGTAAGGTTGTACGTCGGCAGCTGCTGCATTTTTTCCAGCATGGCAAATTCAATCATTAAGAAAAGAGTACTTTATTAATGGCAGTGGAAATTGAAAGAAAGTTTTTAGTGGATCACGAGCAATGGGCTGAGTTCAAGCAAGCCAATGGCATTCAGGGCAAGGCTTTTCGCCAAGGTTACTTAAGCGAAGGTCAGGCAACGGTGCGTATTCGTATCAAGGGTGAGAAAGGAATTATCACAGTAAAAGGTAAAACGGTGGGGTTGTCTCGATTGGAGTTTGAGTATGAAATTCCCACAGATGATGCGGAGCAGATGCTTGATGAGCTCTGCGCAAAACCATTAGTCGATAAACACCGCTATTTGGTAGAGCAGGATGGTTTAACTTGGGAAGTGGATGAGTTTCATGGCGAGAACCAAGGATTGATTGTCGCCGAGATTGAATTAGCTAGCGAAGATGCGACTTACACGAAACCTGCATGGATTACAGAGGAAGTATCCCATGATCAGCGCTATTTTAATGTGAACCTGGCGAAGCATCCTTTTAGTCGCTGGTAGCACCACGCTTAGAGCAAATCGATATCGTTTAATGGCACTTGTGCTAGTGGATTCTTGCCTTCTAGCGCGTCATCGTTGTTATTAAAGAGGGTGGCGTGAAAGGGCGTTACTAGCAAGGCTTTACCACCATGCAGTTGCACAAAACCAGATCGACAGTGGGCAACAAAAGAATCCTCATGCTTTTCTAAGCCGACATTCTCTGGTAGCTCTGCGTAGCCTAGTCGGCCGTTACCGAGAGGATCCTCTACAGCCTCGGCAGATTTAAAGCTAGCTAATCCTAGCGAGCTGATCAAAATGACTGGTCCCCCTTGCACATGGAGCATTTCGGCAAACTCGCCATTTTTCAGGGTGATAGGGGTTTGTTGATGAATCAGTGGCTGCATAATATGTTGATTTCAGTATGTTTTTTGAACCTTGGTGGTATTCGACCTAGAATCAATGTATAACAACGAGCGGGCATTGTAACGCAAGACACAGGAAATAGATGCAGAATACCGAGTATAACGTCGCCGTCGAGCCACTCGAGGCCATCGTGGAATATCTTGAGGATAGAGGTATTTCCCTGGCTCCGGTTTGGCAGCGATACAATACGTCTTTAGCTGAGTTACAAGAGCAGCAGTTTGTGCCTTTTGAATTGTTTTCTGCTTGCTTTGATCTTGGTGAGCAAAAGACTCAGGACCTTAACCTCGGTTTAAATGCAGGTGCTACCATTTCCACACGGCATTGGGGCCAGCTCGGTTATTTAATGCTGTCAGGTGACGATGGTTTCGAAAGCATTAACTACATGCAGCGATTTGCCAAGCTAACCACGAACTCGATGGAATCGCGGTTTGAGATGTCCGGTCAACACTTGGTGTGTTACTTCAAAATGTTCCCTGAAGCTTATAGTCGACACACCTGTGAATTTTTTATTTCTGCCGTCTATTCGTTGGGCAAGTTTATGTCAGACGGCCATTTTAAATTTAAAGAAATTAAGTTTTCCTATCCTAACGGCTCTCCCGTAGAGGATTATGAACGCATTCTTGGTTGTCACTGCTTGTTTAATCAAGAAGAAAACAAAATTACGGTGGAGCAGAGCGCGTTGGCGTTCACCTCTACCTTTCGTGATCCACGATTGAAAAAAGTCTTAGAGCAGCATGCCGTCAGCGTGTTGCAGCATTTAGGATCCGATGATGATGTCGTACGAGATCTTAAAACTTTCGTTTCCGATGCTTTACCCAATGGTGCTCCCAGCCTAAAACAAGTGTGTGAGCATTTTCAAATGAGCGAGCGCTCCTTGCAGCGTTTATTAGCGAAACACAGCCTAAGTTATCAAGAGTTGGTTGATAACTTGAGGTCTGATTTAGCTAAGACCTATATCGAAAATGATTACAGCTTTTTAGATATAGCGTTGCTTTTGGGTTACTCAGAGCAGAGTGCTTTTCACCGAGCGTTTAAACGCTGGACTGGATTACCACCCGCCAAATACAAGAAAAAACTTCAGGCAAATTAAAAAAAGGCCAAGGGTACTTAGTAACTGGGAAATTACTAAGTACGCCTTGGCAATCGCCAATAAAAGCTTTAGAGGTTTTAGAGTCGTTCTATCTTGATTGGGAAACCATCCTTAGGCATCGCAATTGGTACTAGTTGCATATCCATTTCATAACCTGGTTTAACCGACGCGCGATAGCGGGTTAAAAACTGAAATAAGAAAACTTTTGATTGGATTTCGGCAAAGTTAAGGCCTAAGCACTTATGAGCACCGCCACCAAAAGGTACGAATTGATAGAAGTGTTTCTTGTGCTCAGCTCTTTCAGCAGACCAACGTTCTGGATCGAATTTATAAGGGTTGGTCCAGTATTCTTCCATATAGTGGGTATGCAATGGGTGAATGCCCACTGTGGCGTTTTTAGGGATTTTAAAGCCCTTGTATTCGCAATCCCTTACTGCGCGTCTTGGAATGGTAGGCAGTGCCGGGTGCATTCTTAAAGTTTCTTTAAATACCCAGGTAGTTTTTTCCATTTCTTGTAAGTCTTCATAAGTCACTTCCGACTTATTGAAGCTTTGCATCTCGCGACGTACTTCTTCTTGCCATTCTGGGTTTTTTACCAATTGATATAGCAGTGAAGTTAGTGTGCTAGTCGTGGTGTCATGAGCTGCAAACAACAAGAAAATCATATGATCAATAATTTCTTGATCGGAAAGTCGCTCGCCATTTTCGCCTTCGGCATGACAAATTTGGGTGAAGAAATCGTTAGTGTTGGCGACGCGTTTTTGCGCCACTAATCCACCGATAAACTTCTCTAAATATTGACGACCTTTCATGCCCTTGTACCAAGTAGTGCCAGGTATCATTAGGCGAACCAATGCGAGCGAAG
>JAKSAW010000755.1 GCA_022361455.1 Pseudomonadales bacterium
GTTGAAAAAGAAAAAGAGAAACCTTTTTATTCGATGAAATTCGAACTGAAACCGTTTTTATGGTTGACAGTGGTTATATGTATGAATATAATTATATTATTAATGGAGGTTGATATGAAAATCACGTTAAATCCAAAAAAAGACGTCAGCCTCGGGAAACCTTCATTTTAACATTGACAAACGTTCTGAAAAGTATTAAATTATCAGTGAACAGGAAATAATAATGAAAACACACTCTTGTCCAAAATAGCAATTATTTTTCATCCTTACGCTCTATTAAACTTACCATTTTTGTTATTTTTATGATTTTTGTGCGAAAGGGTTGACCTCCTAATTGAGATTTGTTAAAAATGTTATGACCAAATAACAATCAAATCCAAAAAGGAGGTCTCTACTATGATAAAACATGCTTCTATATTTAGTCAACTGTTAACAGTTTTTTCCCGCGCAGATTTTGCAGGTCTTGTCAAAGAATGCGGTTCGGATTACCGAAGCAAAGGCTTCAGTAGCTGGTCCCAATTTGTGTGTATGCTTTTTTGTCACCTGGCCCAAGCCAAATCACTTCGTGAAATTTGTAATGGTTTACGGTGTTGTTTAGGTAAGCTCAAACACTTGGGGATTTTGGTCTCCCCCAACAAATCCACCTTATCCTATGCCAACAGTAAACGGCCTTGGGTTTTATATGAGAAGTTATTTTACCAGACTCTTGATCGAGTTCAAACCCTTGCCCCAAGCCATAAAAAAAAGAAAAGTAAGTTTCGCTTCCGAAACCGCTTATATTCAATTGATGCCACAGTGATAGATTTATGTTTGGGCCTTTTCCCCTGGGCCAAATTTCGCCGAACCAAAGGAGCGGTTAAGCTCCATATGCTTTTAGACCACCAGGGCTATCTGCCCAGCTATGCCTTAATCACGGAAGGTGCAGTTTCCGACATTCATTTTGCCCGTCTGTTGGACCTACCACCGGATTCCATCGTGGCTATGGACAGAGCCTATAACGACTATGAAATGTTTGCTAAATGGACGGACCGAAAAATCTGGTTTGTAACCCGCATGAAAAGCAATACCGTATACCAGGTGGTTGAAGAAAGGAAAACGCCTCAAAAGGGACATATTCTTTCGGACCAGATAATTCGGCTAACCGGAACTCATGCCGGTAAAAAGTGTCCGAATCTGTTACGCAAGATTGAGGTATGGGATGAAGAGAATGAAAGGGATATCACACTCCTCACTAATCATATGGAATTTGGTGCCACTACTATTTCAGCTATATATAAAGACAGATGGGAAATCGAATTGTTCTTTAAGGCCCTCAAGCAAAATCTGAAAATTAAAACTTTTGTAGGTACCAGCGCCAATGCTCTCAAGATTCAAATTTGGACAGCACTCATTGCCATTCTCCTGATTAAATACTTGCAGTTTAAAGCCAAGCTCAATTGGTCCCTGTCAAATCTCGTAGCCTTACTAAGACTGAATTTGTTTACTTACCGCGATATATGGGCGTGGCTCAATGATCCATTTGATACACCCCCGGAAGGAATACAGGGGATGCAATTAAAATTGAATTTCCCGGCTTAATTGGGACAGCAAAATAGAACAGGCAGGGAAAATGATATAAAACTTTGACAACCTCAACCGGCAACCAGCAAAACTTGTCCCAAAGAGCAACATCTGATGGGACTACTATAGTTCAGTTTGAGGTGTTTTGGACAGCAGTGATACTATTTGGTTGTTCCGGCTTTTAACGGAACTGAATTCCAGAGCCCGAAGTGACCGCTTCGGGCTTTTTTTCCTCCGAACGCCGATAAGTAGACGTTTAGAGGTTTTAATATCTATCTTATAAGACTATCGTTTTAGTTGCAACCCCCTGTCCGTAGGCACGTAGGCAGTTTTCTTTTCAGCCAGAGGCTCATTGAATAATTTTGAAAAACCGTGGGTGATGAAGGTTCAATACTGTTTGTTTTTTTGCTATCCTGATAGTCGATATATAATATTGGGAGCTAAAATGATAGATGAAGTTGAGATATCCAGTTTTGATTTGCGTTACGAGAGCTACCGGGTGAAGCATCCGGCGAGGGAGAAAAGTCTTCTTGCCTCTATCCTGGAGAAGGGGATTACCGAACCTCTGCAAGGAGTAGACACAGTAGAAAGGCCGGATTCACCGGGAGTTCGGATATTGCTCGACGGTTTTAAACGTTACCGGTGTGCGCAAAAACTTTCTCTTCTTAGGGTTCCCTATAGTAGCCTGGGCAGTGATGAAGCGTTGGGTCTTATCGCTCTGTTGAAACTTGCCACCGCTAAAACTCTTACAATCCTGGAGCAGGCCCGGTTGATCGATGAACTCCACAAGGTCCACAAATTGAGTGTATCGGAAATGGCCGGTCTTCTTGAAAAGAGCCAGGGGTGGGTAAGTATGCGGCTTGGAATGCTTGAGAAGATGAGTGAGGTGGTGCTGGATAAAATATTTAAGGGGCAATTCCCTGCTTACTCCTATTTGTATAGTGTTCGTCCCTTCATGCGCATGAAGGAGGTCAAAAAAGAAGATATTGATGAGTTTGTTTCGGTGGCTTCGGGTAAATCCTTAAGCACCCGAGACGTAGACCTGCTTGCCAGGGGTTATTTTAATGGCAGTGCTGATTTTCGTGAACAATTAAAAAACGGAGATATCGACTGGGTTCTAAGTCATCTCAAAGAGAAAGATAAGGCAGGGTCAATGGGTGATTGCACGGAACTGGAGCGCCGGGCGCTCCGGGAGTTTGAGAACTTTCGTTACTCGATGAGCCGGATTATTCAATACAGTACTGACAGCCGTCTAAAAAGTCCGTCTTTCCTTGCTTTGGCCCATACGTGGACGGGCAAAACAATAAAAAAAATGCCGGGTTTTACCCGGAGCCTGGAGGATTTCCGTGATCGAACCGGCCAAACGTAATGCAATTTACCAACTTCATAAAGGCGGAATGAGTATTCGCCGGATATCGCAACAATTAAATGTCAGTCGCCATACCGTTCGCCGCATCATCCGGCAGAAGGGATGTACCCCGCAAATCACCCGGAAGGATAAGAAAGAGATAGACCCGCAATTACTTCACCGTCTTTATAATGAATGTGACGGTTGGCGAGAGCGGATATGGGAAAAACTTTTAGAGGAAGAGGGGATTGAAATTGGTTACTCCACCTTAACGCGGCTTTTGCGAGACCTTGATTTGGATGGTAAACGCACCAAACGCACCATTCAGGTGCCGGATAAACCCGGAGCGGAAATGCAGCATGATACCTCGCCCTACCGTATAAAAATCAATGACTGCCTGACCCCGGTAATAGCCAGCCTGCTGTATTACCGTTACAGCAAGATGCGCTATCTCAAATTCTATCTTTCCTTTAACCGTTTCAATATGAAATGTTTTTTTCATGAAGGGCTAACTTTTTTTGGTTATTGCGCCCGTCATTGTATTATCGATAACACCAACTTGGCTCGCTTAAGGGGAAGTGGCGGCAATGCCGTGATGGTACCGGAGATGGAACAATTTGCCCGACAATATGGTTTTGAGTTTATTTGCCATGAGATCGGTCATGCCAACCGCAAAGCCGGTAACGAAAGAAGCTTTTACACGGTAGAGAGTAACTTCTTTCCAGGCCGCTGCTTTGAGAGCCTGGCAGATTTAAACCGTCAGGCGCTGGAGTGGGCCACAAAGCGAATGGCTAACAGGCCGGTGAGTAAAAGTGATTTAATCCCGGCTGCTGCTTTTGAGTTTGAGAAAGCCTATCTTATCAAACTGCCTCCATTTATCCATCCGCCTTACCAGGTGGCATACCGCCTCATCGACCAATATGGCTATATCTCATTTTCAGGCAACTATTACTGGGTGCCGGATTTGGCCCGACAAGAAGTCAAAGTATTGCAATACAGCGATAGCATCCACCTGTATTACCAGCGGAAATTATTGGCTCAATATTCGTTACCGCCCCAGGGGATCAGGAATCAGAAGTATACTCCCCCGGGAAAAACGCCCAAACATCAACCCCAGAATCGAAAAAAACCAACGGCGGCTGAGGAGAGAACACTTCGCAGTCTATGTCCTCAAGTAAACCGGTATTTAGATTTTGCCTTTAATCAATCCGGTAAAGTCGGACAAAAACATCGTTTTATCCGTCAATTATACGGCCTGTACCGCAAACTGGCACAGCCTTTGTTTCTAAAAACCATCAGCCGGGCATTAACTTATCGCATCACCAATCCACAGACCATTGAACAGATGGCGGTCCAATTACTAAAAGAGGGCAATTACCGAGTGTCTCCGGCCATGGTGGATGACGATTATGTAAATAGAGAGGCTTATCTTGAGGGATGCACCAGTGATGAACCCGATCTGTGTAAATATGACCGACTACTTGAAGAGAGAGATTGAAGATGGGCAATAAGCTGGAGATAGCTTGTGAATAGGAAGGTGGAAAAGATGAAGATCAAAGATGAAGAGTGGCTAAAAAAAATCAAGTATCTTCGTCTCAATGGATTGGTGGATAACCTTGATAATTACCTCACCATAGCTCAAAAAGGTAATTTCTCCCACATTCGGCTGCTCCAATATATCATAGAAGAGGAATATAAGCTCAAGCAAGAAAATTCCCGGAGGATGCGATTGAGCCGGGCCAAAATCCCGGAGAAATATGTGATGGAAACCTTTCCTTTTACCCAACAGCAGAAACTGAATAAAAAGAAATTGCTCAACCTCTACGATACCTTCGATATGGCCGAAAATAGCCGAAATATCATCTGGATAGGACCTACAGGAGTCGGGAAAACCGGTCTTGCCACTGCCTTTCTCATTCAGGCCATTACACATGGTCATACCGGACGGTTCATCTCATTCCATGAACTGATCGAACGGCTTTATCAAGCCATCGGCGATCATTCGGAATCAAAAGTAATAAAAACCTTTGCTGCTTATGATTTTCTCCTGATTGATGAATTGGGGTACATAGAAGTAGAGCCGTCCCAGGTAGGTTTGTTTTTTAACTTGATGCAAAAACGACATAAGAAAAAAGCCACATTCATCACCTCCAACCTTGGATTCAGTCAATGGACAGCGTTTTTAAAGAATCCCCAGTTAACAGCGGCATTAATTGATCGGTTAACAGAAAATAGCCATATCATCAACATGAGAGAATGTGTTAGTTTAAGACCCAAACTAAAGCCCATGTAAGCGATGAACGGGGGGATACAGAAATAGAACACCGGGGGCACGTAAATGATATTTCAGAACCCTCAACCTGTCAAGAAAAACATTTGACAGATTGAGGAACCCGAAATCTTTGCCCCTTAAGCCCCGGTAAGAAGAAGTAAATCGACAAGCGATTCATTTCCTGAAAAATATCCCTAATACATTTTGTTATGACGCTATCTGCATAGAGATTACATACAAAAGTGAGGAAAGGCAAATACGGCATTACGCTGTGAACCAATGGCTCATTTTAAGTGAGTAAAAGCGGGGCAATTTATCTGAGCGATATAGATTGATTGAATCATCATCAAATACTATGATGTGAGGTTTTATAGATATTTTTGACCCATCAGGATGTGTCTTTCTACCTTCAATTTTTGAAGGTGTCAATGCGAAGTATTGGACGATTTGGGCAATCTGTGGCGTCAATCGGTAGCTCCCCCGAAGTTCCAATAAATTTTCCCGATCATTCCAAATTTCTTCTAATTTTGCATCACCATTAAAAATGGCTTGGTTTTTATCGCCAATCCTTTGGAAATGAATCGAATTGTTATTTTTGTCAAAAAAAATTTTTTCCAAAATTTCATATTGATGTTTGTCCATATCTTGCATTTCATCAACAAATACATATTCGAATCTTTTTTGAAGAATCTCCTTTA
>JAKSAW010000756.1 GCA_022361455.1 Pseudomonadales bacterium
CCTTGCGATCGCATTCTTTGGGTGTTGTCGCTTGGGTGTGCGGGCACTGGCGCCGCCCCTTGCGCATTCTTTGGGTGTTGTCGCTTGGGTGTGCGGGCACTGGCGCCGCCCCTTGCGCTCGCTTTCTTTGGGTGTTGTCGCTTGGGTGTGTGGGCACTGGCGCCGCCCCTTGCGATTTTCCATTAACTTCCCATTGGTTTATGTGCAGGACGGAAGAGAAAAAGGGGGAAGCGGCCACCTCATGCAGTGCAAAAACAGAACAAGAGAAGGAGGCTAGCTGTAGCTCAAGCCTTGTCTGATGCTCAGCACTGTTCGGGGGGCGTATCATTCAGCGATCCTTGCCACCTGCAACAGCCGCCCCCACCACCAGTGGGGGGGAGGAGGGGCCCAAATGGGGGGCCCCCACCTCCCCCACCACAGTCATTGCGCCCCAAGGTGGATTGGCCACCACCCCCATCGTGGCCACCCCCACCGCCGCCACCCCCACCGCCGCCACCCCCAGTGGGCACTCGCTGCCAATCCACTTGGGGGCGTGGTGGCGGTGGGGGGCCCCGACTACCACCACACTACCTGGTGGACTGGCAGCGAGTGGCCAGGGGTGGTTGGCAGCCACCACCGCCGCCGCGACTGCCACCGAGGCGGATGGCCCTCAAGGCTGACAGGAATTTGCAGCCGTCGCCCCAGGGTTCGCCCAAGATAAGGCGCCCAGCACCGCAGAGCATGGAGAGGGAAACGCACAAGGTGCCAACAGCTGGCACGAAGAGGCCAAGGCCGTCGCCCCGGGGTTTGCCCAACATAACGCGCCCAACACCGCAGAGCATGGAGAGGGAAACGCAGAAGGTACCAAGAGTGGCAGCCGGCACGAAGAGGCCAGTTTCCGGCGGGGATTGCCTGCTCAGTTACAAGAACAGGCCCAAACCAGCATTTCTGGAAGATGAACAGTGGTTGGAGAACCTCCTAAATAAAAGGGCGAATAAGAGGGCGAATAAGGGGGTGCGGGACGCCTTTGGGCAGTCCCCCCCCGCCTTGGGGGCGCGGGGGGCGCGGGACGCCTTTGGGCAGTCCCCCCCCATCTCGGGGGCGTTGGACGCCTTTGGGCAGTCCGGGACTGGCAGGGAGACACAGAAGGTGGCAACAGTGGCAGCCGGCACGGAGACGCCAGTTTCTGGCGGGGATTGCCTGCCCAGTCACAAGAACAGGCCCAAACAATTTGTGGAAGATGAACTGTGGTTGCACAACTGGCTGAAAGCGTGTGCGTATGAGAGGGCGAATAAGGGGGCGCGGGACGCCTTTGGGCAGTCCCCCCCCGTCTCGGGGGTGCGGGACGCCTTCGGGCAGGCCCCCCCCACCTCGAGGGTGCGGGACGCCGTTCGGCAGGCCCCCCTCGCCGCCCGTCCACTACCTCTCGAGGCTGTTCCGCTGCACCTGCGGGACGCCGCACGGC
>JAKSAW010000757.1 GCA_022361455.1 Pseudomonadales bacterium
CTAGCGCTAAAAGATATTTTTTGTACCCAAGGCGTGAAAACTAGCTGCGGCTCCAAAATGCTCGATAACTTTATCGCGCCTTACGATGCCACCGTGGTCGAAAAACTGAGCGCTGCAGGCACCATTAGCCTGGGTAAAACCAATATGGATGAGTTCGCCATGGGCTCTTCCAACGAAACCAGTTTTTATGGACCAGCTAAAAACCCCTGGAATACTGAGTATGTACCCGGTGGTTCATCAGGTGGATCTGCTGCCGCCGTGGCAGCGCGCCTAGCGCCAGCTGCGACTGGCACTGATACCGGTGGTTCCATTAGGCAGCCAGCTAGTCTTTGCGGAATCACGGGATTAAAGCCGACCTATGGCCGTGTGTCTCGCTGGGGCATGATTGCCTTTGCATCTAGTTTGGATCAAGGCGGCCCCATGACTCAAACCGCAGAAGACGCAGCACTGATGCTAAAAGCGATGGCGGGATTCGATCAGCGTGATTCCACCAGTATTGATCAGCCGGTTCCTGATTATTCTGCCGCTATCAATAATGACATCGCCGGATTAAAAATTGGGTTGCCAACTGAGTTTTTCCAAGAAGGTTTGGATGATGATGTTAAAGCCGTGATCGACGCGGCCATCAAACAGTACGAAGCGTTAGGCGCGACGGTTAAAGAAGTCTCGTTACCAAATACTCACCTGGCAGTTCCTGCGTATTATGTGATTGCACCGGCGGAAGCTTCATCAAATCTTTCTCGCTTCGACGGCGTCCGCTTTGGCTACCGCTGCGAAGGTCCGGCCGATTTAACCGACCTTTATGAGCGCAGCCGCGGTGAAGGCTTTGGTGAAGAAGTGAAACGCCGTATTTTGGTTGGCACCTATGCGCTATCCGCAGGTTACTACGATGCGTATTATCTGAAAGCTCAAAAAGTTCGCCGCCTAATCAAAGACGATTACGATAAAGCATTTCAAGATGTCGACGTCATCATGGGGCCTACCGCTCCTACGCCAGGCTTTAAAATTGGTGAAAAATCAGAGGACCCTGTGTCCATGTATCTTTCTGATATTTACACCATTGCGGTTAACTTAGCGGGCCTACCCGCGTTAACAGTACCTGCAGGTTTTGCGAATGGCTTGCCGGTTGGCTTGCAAATAATCGGTAAGCATTTCGATGAATCAAAACTCCTTAACGTTGGCCATCGTTTTCAATTAGAAACCGACTGGCACCAACAATTACCTGAAAACTTTAAAGGCTAACGTTTACCGAGGAATCTAACATGGAATGGGAAACCATTATTGGGCTTGAGATTCACACCCAACTTTCCACACAGTCAAAAATATTCTCGGGCAGTAGCACCGAGTTTGGCGCTGAAGCAAATACCCAAGCCAGCTTGATTGATTTAGGTATGCCAGGTGTTTTACCCGTATTAAACAAAGACGCGGTAGAAAAAGCAGTGCGATTTGGTCTTGGAATCAACGCTCATATTGCACCGACATCTGTTTTCGCCCGTAAAAACTATTTTTACCCTGACCTACCGAAAGGCTATCAAATTAGTCAATTTGAACTGCCAATCGTTGGCAAGGGCGAAATAGAAATCACTCTAGAGGATAGCTCCACCAAGATCATTGGTGTCACACGGGCCCATTTAGAGGAAGATGCTGGTAAATCATTACATGAAGATTTTCATGGCATGAGCGGTATTGATTTAAATCGCGCAGGTACACCGCTGCTGGAAATTGTTTCTGAACCAGACATACGCTCAGCGGAAGAAGCTGTTGCTTATGTGAAAGCAATTCACTCCATTGTTCGCTATTTGGATATTTCCGATGGCAACATGGCTGAAGGCTCATTCCGCTGCGACGTGAACGTATCTGTTCGCCTAAAAGGTGAAGAAGAGTTTCGTACCCGCACAGAAACTAAAAACTTAAACTCTTTTAAGTTTATTGAAAAAGCGATCGAGCTAGAAGTTGAACGGCAAATTGATCTTTATGAGGCAGGCAAAGACGATGAGATCGTTCAAGAAACCCGCTTGTATGACGGCATCAAGAACGAGGCTCGCTCTATGCGAACCAAGGAAGAAGCCAATGACTATCGCTACTTCCCTGATCCCGATCTACTTCCTGTTGAAATCACACCGGAGTATTTACAACAAGCTCGTGAATCACTTCCAGAAATGCCCGCAGAGAAAATTGAGCGCTTCCAATCTGAATATCAATTGTCTGAGTACGATGCCAAGGTATTAGCCGCGGACAAATCCTTAGCCGATTACTTTGAAACGGCGCTCAAGGAATCAGGCGCACCCGCTAAGTTGGCAGCTAACTGGGTTACTAGTGAACTTGCCGGCGCTCTTAACAAAAACGACTTGGACATTTCGCAAAGCCCTGTCGATGCGCTTCAAATCGGCGGCTTATTAAAACGAATTCAAGATAACACCATCTCTGGCAAGATCGCTAAAACGGTGTTCCAAGAACTGTGGAACAATGGCGGCACCGCTGATGAAATTATTGAAGCTAAAGGACTTAAACAAGTCACCGATACCGGCGCCATCGAAGCGATTGTCGACGAAGTCATTGCCAACAATGCTGCGCAAGTAGAACAATACCTAGCAGCTGACGAAGGCAAGCGGAAAAAGCTTATCGGATTTTTTGTGGGTCAAACCATGAAAGCATCGAAGGGCCAAGCCAACCCGCAACAAGTCAATCAAATCTTGGCTCAGAAACTAAAGTAGTTTAATCTCAAACGTTAAACTAACGAAGAAAAAAGGCGCCTATTTTGGCGCCTTTTTTATGTGTTCGAATCTTATCTAAATCAAGTTCAATGAGGCTTTCCGTTAGGCTCACCTAATCTTTTTTGCAGCACATCCATCAGCAATTCAACATTAATCGGCTTAGTCAGATACTCTACGAATCCAACTTCACAACCACGATCAATATCTTCCTGCAACGCATTAGCACTAAGCCCCACAATGGGAATGCCTGCAGTTGCTTGTAAACGCTTCAACCGAGTTGCCACCTGATAGCCATCCATACCCGGCAAATTTACATCTAGCAAAATCAAATCAGGAAGCTCTTTCTTCGCTATTTCAATACCCAGCGCGCCATTGGCAGCAGATATTAAACTCGCTGAAGACAAGCGATTAACTAACTGCTGCACCAAGCGGAGGTTAGCAGGCTCATCTTCAATATAAAGAATCTTTTTACCCTGCATTGCCGTCTCGCTAACTTGTATTGCGTCAGCACTTTCTGTACGACGCTCAAAGCTTTCCACATCTACCGAAGAACCACCTTCCACCTCCACCAAATCCAACTCAATCCAGAAGGTAGAGCCGATATACTTGTAGCTTTCTACACCAATAGTACCACCCATCATTTCTACTAAGTTTTTGGTGATAACAAGCCCTATACCCGTTCCCTCTACAACACCACTTTCAGAATGGATTCGCTCAAACGGCTCAAAAACCTTTTGCTGATCATCCTCAGATATACCAACACCCGAGTCAGTAATACTGACTCGCAACCGATGCGACGCAGTCACCTCGCCGCTAATCGATACGGTTCCATCTGCATGGTTATATTTTACTGCATTAGAAAGCAAATTAAGCAGAACTTGTTTGATCCTAAATCCATCCGCCTTGACCACATAGGGCTTATTTTCAACGAAGTGATTAAACAGCTTGATGCCACGATTGTTGGATAAAGGCTTAACTAACTCAACACAGCCTTCGACCACACTATTGATATTAATATCCGCCATGTTAACGACGAACTTGCCGGCTTCAATCTTAGAAAGATCGAGAATATCATCAATCAGGCTCAACAAATGTTTACTTGCGGAACGAATTTCCTTAACAGAGTCATTTTGCTGCTGGCTGAGATTGCTGCTGCTCATTTCCAATAGCTGGGCAAATCCCACGATTGCATTCAATGGGGTTCGCAGCTGATGACTCATTGAAGACAAAAACTTCGACTTAGATTTATTAGCATTCACTGCCTGATCACGCGCATTCTTCAATTCTATTTGCTGCTGACAAAAGGTAGTACGGTCACGAATAGAAATTATTTTTAAAAGCTCATTATTTATTTGCTCGGTTTTTTGCTGCACCTCAATGGGAAAACGCCCACCCTGTTTGCGAATACCTTCAGACTCAACCACGCCACCCCGGCCTTCCAAAAATACTAAATCAGTGGTGAAGAGCTTTCTCTTTATAGGTTTGCCAACTAACTCAACAGCATCGTAACCAAACATATTTACAAACGGTTCATTCACGCTCACCACTACGTTCTTGTTAATAACGATAAGCGCTTCAAAAGAAGCATTCGCTAGCAAACGAAATTTCTCTTCACTGGCTTTTAGCTCTTTTTCTACTTTAACCTGATCACCAATATCATGAACAACCGCTAGAAACTGTTTCTTCTCGCGATCATAGGTTTCACTAATCGCAATAAACAAGGGAAGCTCTTGACCATCTTTGTGACGCCCTAAAACCTGTCGCCCCATGCCAAATATTTCGGCTTGTTTGAAACTGTCATAATTATCAAAGTAATCCTGGTGATGAACACGAACGACCGAGGGAGTTAGGTAACTAACATTTCTACCGATCACCTCTGCATTTTCATAGCCAAATATTTCTTGAGCCTTTTCATTAAAAGATTCGATACAACCGTTCTCATCGGTGATAATAATGCCCCCTGCTGCTTGGGCGAATAACCGCTTGTAACGCTGCTCCGAAACTTCAACACCACTTTCAATCGCTCGTCGTTCAGTCACCATGCCCACTAGAACCAAAATGGTCGTCATGATGGTAAAGAGAAACAATTGAAGCTCAATTAAAGATGTATTGACGTCACCTCCAGCAAATGGCCCGCCTCCTAATACCGTAACCACGATCGCCGTCACAGCAATGGCAAACATAGATATTACAGAGATATGAGATTCGAACTTAAACACACCCCACAACAATACCGGCAACACCATAAATAGTGGTAAGGGCAACTGCGCATCAGGAAAAAGGCCCAACGCTAAGGAAGCTACTAATGCCAGTACAATTACGTAGGCTGCAAGCTCTTTGAAGCGAATTGCCCTTAGCTTTGACTTGTCAAACCAATCCAATGCCGTCATCAACACAGGCGCTACCAAGAGCACACCCACTGTGTCACCCACCCACCAGGTCAACCAAACATGCATATAGTCAGACCAAGGGATAAAACCTACGACGGCTAAACCGGTAACACCGAATATCGCACTAATGGCTCCCCCCACCAATGCACCGTACAACACAAATTGAAAAACTTGCAGACTAGATTCAATGGGTCTGATCGTGTTGGTTGCGCGAAGAATCAATTGAGCGCCAACTACCGCGCACAAAGTATCGCCAATGCCGTTAGCCGTACCTGAAAGAAGGGCTGGTCCTAGATTGGTGAACTCTTGCCAATCCAAATAGGCCCAAACATTACCAGCAAAAGCCCCCAGACAAATCCCTGGCCATATTGCATTACCGCGTATAAGAACGGCATACAAAATAATACCGGACGGAATCCATACAGGCGTGACATTACCTGGGGGAATAGCTAATTGCTGCCCCAAACGCGCAGTCACAAAATAAATAACCGCGAGCCCTAAAATCTCGAATACAGTTTTTAAGGGAGAAGAAGAGTGTAATTGCTGGTTCAATGCCTAGGACACCCAAAACAATAGATAAAAGCCTGTGCTTTTCTAACAAGCTTAGCTAAAGAAGGACCTCAGAGCAAAAATCTCCGCTTATTTCCAGTTTACGGAGTTTTAATAAGCGAACACCTACTCAGAGCCAATAACCTTATGAATTAACTGGGGTTTATCTAAGCTTCTCAGCCACCAATCTGTCATATTTAGCGACTTTGGATTTGTGGTAATATGCCGCCAACATATACTCCCGGACCAATGACGATAGTTTGCAAAATGAATACAGATTCCTTACAACAGCGCTTCCTTAAAATTCGCAGCAACAAAGCTTTTGAGCTGTTTGTAGTCTTCGTCATCATTTTTTCGGCGTTAGTGATTGGCGCCAAAACTTACGACATTCCACCCCAGTTACTATTTCTTGTCGGCTGGCTAGATTGGTTTATCACCGCGGTGTTTCTAATAGAAATCATCGTCCGTTACTTGGGTGAAGAGAGAAAAGCAGATTTCTTTAAACAAGGCTGGAATATTTTCGATACCCTAATCGTGACAGTCAGCCTAATCCCAGCAGAGAATACGGAAATGGCGTTGATCGGTCGTTTAATTCGCATTTTTCGCGTACTTAGAATGGTCTCTATCATTCCAGAATTACGATTGCTACTTAACTCCCTTATCAAAGCCTTACCGCAGCTTGGCTATGTCATGCTGCTTATGTTTATTATTTTCTATATATACGCAGCTATTGGCGCAACTTTCTTTGCCGCTATTAATGAAGTGCTCTGGGGAGATATCAGTCGAGCGCTATTGACGCTATTCCGTGTAATGACCTTCGAAGATTGGACCGATGTCATGTACGAAACCATGACAATTTACCCACTAAGCTGGATATTTTACGTTACCTTTATCTTCTTCACTGCCTTCGCATTTCTGAATATGGTGATAGGCATCATCGTTGGCGTATTAGAAGAAGAACATGCAAAAGAGAGAGCTAAGCAAGACAAACTTGATGGCAAAATCACAATGGAAGACTTAGCGGTACAAATTCAAGAACTAAAAACCATGATGGCCGCGCAAGAAAGCTATCAAAAGCAAAATAGATAAAGCACTCCGGGGGAGTTACGGACTATCCGAACACAAAGAAATCAGGGGCGGAGTAGAGTGATTCTTTAGGTTCTTCCGAGGAGATCGGCTTCTTGTAAACGTGGATGTCTACACCCGGACTGTATTTAGCCAATGCTCTTGGGTGTAGACCAAAATGTCGAACAAATACCTTAAAGTACTGCTCTTCACTCTCAAAACCCGCTTTGATGGCTGCTTGTTCGGTATTTAAACCTTCCGCCATGAACGTCACGGCATCTCCAAGCAAACGCCAAGCGCGAAAACTGGCCATAGAAAGTCCCACGCGAGCTTCAAATAACGCTTGTAGCCCCTCCACCGAAAGGCCAACCTGCTGAGCACAGTCCTCAATGTCCATGGGCGTATCGCCATAGATTTTTATCAGCGTCATCGCTTTCTCAACACGCGGATCATGGCGGTAATCCAACTTTTCGAAATACTCTTCAGGGCGAGTCAAGCTGCGCATCCAGTAGTAAATATCTTTAGCCCCGTAGTTGCCCCGTGCGATTGTCCTAAATGTCTGTACCACTGCTTTTTCAGTCATTGAATGCCATGCGACACCATCTATTGACTGTCTCATGGTTTCAAGCAAAACGTGGTACTCGTAACCCAATGAATCTAGAGCCAAAACAGCTACACGACCAGAATGTCGATCTATTTCCACAGTGCGCGCTACGGGCACTAGAAATGTTTGTGCAGTTAAAGAGTGGTTGCCAAATTTAAGACGAGCAGTGCCGTCGAGGAATACGAGAAATGAGGAACCACCCAAGCATAAGGTGGTACGGTGCGGAACGGCCCCAATATAGAGTGTTCTGTCGTTCCACAGATACAGCTGCGAATTATTTAACATGGCTTAAAACCGAATTTTTAATTGTTATTTTTCGTCCCTGTTAACCACAAAGTAATTCTCCTCTCTAAACCTGTAAAGCAATGCCCTCCCGATTTTTAGTTAACTTTCGTAACAGGCCAAAGGATTAAACTACAAAGCGTTACATTTCAGCATATTTAAACAACTGTTTAAATATTGGATTACCCAATATAATGACGCCGCTTTATAAGTTATTACTTTTTATTGTTGCTTATTTTATTGGTGACTCTGCCACCGCTCTTCTGGAGATTTTGAAATGACTCGTTCACTATTTGCGGCCGCAAAGGCTGCCCTATGCCTTTCTGTTTTCTCAGCGGGTGCCATAGCATCCACACCACATTTGGATTATGTGGAAGACCAGTTACGTAACCTAGCACCAGGTTCTGAAGGATCAGTTTGGGAAAGAACAACAGGGAACGATATCGCCGGTTACCAAGGCGCTGACTGGTTACTACAATCACCGAATTGCTGGGGTGAAATTGATTGCCAACAAGCTCCTGGCGCGCAGCAGCTTGCGGATGCTATTTACCAAGACCTTGCCAACGCTCAAGAGTGGATTGATATCACTACGCTCGTGACTTACCCCGATGGCATTTTTCAAGAAGCCATTGTCGCTGGAATAAAGCAAGCGCGAAGAAACAACCCAGATATTACGATTCGAATTCTTGGAGGCACTCCTCCAGGACTTGGCAATTTTTCATCAGCCATTACCGAAAGCGCTCATAATTATATGGACCGCCTTACCAAAGATTTAGGTAGCGCAGCTAACGATGCTCGTCTTATCGTGGCAGGCGTAGAGACAAGTTGGTTGTATTCCTGGAACCACTCAAAAATGGTCACCGTAGATGGTCGCTCTGCAATTGTCGGTGGACATAACCTTTGGCAAGCTGCTTACGCCGGTGTCGAAAATCCCGTTAGTGATGTCACTATGCGCTTGACCGGTCCTGCTGCATCCTCCGCTCACAAGTTTGCCGACCTACTTTGGGATTTTGCCTGTACTTGGAGCAATAACTGGTGGAATCAAACGCTTTATGTTGACCTAATTAAAGGAGATGGCTTTAGTTGGTGGAGCAGCTGCCCTGCCACTCACTCCGTTTCCTCAAAGCAAGCCTCAGGCTCCGCGCAAGTATTAGCGCTAGGTGGTTTGGGATTTGGTATGGATGCCCCCGGCGGTGATCAAGGTGGTTTAGCACCAGCTCATGATAGAGATGCAGCTTGCTCAAACCTTTTCACAGATTACTACAATAACGATACGGCTTATTCAGTAGAAAATCCGGAAGAGGCAGGGCTTCGCGCGCTTATCGAAAGCGCCAGTGAAAAAGTATTTATTTCTCAGCAAGATTTGATTGCACCATGTGTTGCACCTATCGCAAACGCTTACTATGACGCGCGCTTATTCGATATTCTAGCGGATAAACTAATCGCTCAAATTCCCGTGCAAATCGTAACGAGCACACCTGGCGCTAACCAAGGAACCTTCGCACCTTATGCCAATGCAAAAAAAATGAGTGAGGTTACCGATATATTAATTCGCAAAGTAAAGCAAAGAGGAAGCTTCAGCGAGAGCCAAGCCAAAGACGTTATCTGCAATAATCTACAGCTTGCTCCTATTCGTATTGCACAAGGTGTCGATACATGGGCCGGCGGTCAACAAATTGCAAATCATGCAAAGGTGATTTCAGTTGATAATGCTGCATTTTACATAGGCTCTAAAAACCTATACCCAGCAACACTCCAAGACTTTGGTTACATCGTTGAAGATGCTGGCGCAGCTCAGACATTCAATGCTCAATATGAATCTGTGATTTGGTATCACTCTAAATCAGCTGCGGTTGTTGATTTTGAAACAGGTATTTGCAACTTATAAGCTACCGCGAGCCTAATTCGCAAGATGAGCCAATTCTGATGGCAACATCTTCTTTAAGCGCTCATCCGATAGACGTTTGCCATTCATAATGGCAAACGTCGCTTTAATTTCTGCCCCAGCGTGAGAACGAAGACGGGCCGCCTTTCCTTTAATATCTCTACGATGTGCAGTTACACACATATCCACTAGCGGATTGTTTTTGCAAAAGCTATCTAAGCCGGTTGGTGGTGGTACTACATACCATTCAACCAGCGAGTTCTTTAAACTTGCCACATTTACTCGACGGCTATCATAACCACTTAAGAATAACTCAATGGTAAATGTATCAGTCAGTTTTCGATTGAGCACAAAGTAAGAGATAAAACCAGTTTACGAAAAAAGGTCCACGCCATTTCGACGCAGACCTTTAAGAGGCAGCACAAAAAACACTTAAACTTTTTGTCTCGAGCTTGCTTAACTATTTGCTCTTAGTCTTTGGGTTTTAACACCACGCAGGGAACTAACTGTGAGATAACGCATAAACGCCACCAACGGATGCTCATTAACCCTGGGCTTTTTGCCCTGAGCAATACGGTTAAGTTGGTTGGTGTACCAGGCAGTTTCCATCATGGCTCGCTCATCAATGGCTTTTATGCCGGTTAATCTAGGCCTAACTTGACTGGTAAAGGATTCACCATTCAAGATTTTATTAGGGAAATCCGGTTCTACCGCTAAAGGCCGACCATAGCCAACTAGATCGGTGGCACCCGACGCAACCGCTTGCGCCATACCCAGCTCAGTGCGAAATCCACCCGTGACCATTAAAGGTGTATCGATGCGCTTGCGAATATCTTCGGCATAGGAAAGAAAGTAAGCTTCTCTTGCCTTAGTGGAAGCTTTCACATTCGCCCCAGTCATGCTAGGTGACTCATAATTGCCACCGGAAATTTCGATTAAATCCATACCTGCATCCGCAAGCATTTCCGCCACAATCATCGATTCATCTTCGGTAAAGCCACCGCGCTGAAAATCAGCAGAATTCATTTTAATGGAGACAGGAAAATCCGCCCCCACGTTGGTACGGATGGATTGATAAATCTCCATAACAAAGCGAGCTCTATTTTCGATACTGCCACCCCAACGATCTGTACGTTGATTGTGGTGAGGAGATAAAAACTGACTTACCAAATATCCGTGGGCACCGTGAATCTGCACCCCTGTAAAGCCCGCTTTTTTACTGATCGCTGCTGATTTTCCGAATCGTTCGATTTGATCGAGGATTTCGTCTTCGGTCAACGCTCGCGGCGGATTAAAGAAACTCTTAAATTCTTTCGCCAATGGTATCGCAGAAGGTGCTACCGGTTCCTTAGACAGCATATTCGGCGATTGCTTGCCTGGATGATTTAGCTGCACCCAGGTATGAGTATCATTAACGGTACTGGCACTAGCCCAAGCTTTCAGTGCGTCTATATGACGTTCGTCCTCCATGGCAACATTATTAGGCTCTCCCAAAGCCCGCCTATCCACCATCACGTTGCCAGTGATCAACAACCCGGTACCCCCAAGCGCCCAGGTTTTGTACAAGTTTGACAACAAGTCCCTGGGACCATTATCCGTGTTGCCCAAGGTTTCGCTCATGGCTGATTTAGCAAATCGATTCTTAATTACCACGCCATTGGCCAGCTTGAGCGGCTGCCCCAACACGTCTACTGCATTAATAGTCATTTGATTACCCCTTTTAGTTCTACAGTTTGAAAACTATCAAACTGTAGAACTATATACAACCTGTATTCTGAAATTGATTGATCCAAATCCTATATAGCTTGAAGAAATATCGCTTATTCCAAAAAGGAATTTAACCATTGGGGAGTATTCTGGTATTCACTAGGATTCACTTTTCAAGTGGGGCATCAGCATGAAGCAACGAGCGTTTCAACACCACTCTGTAGCAGATTTGGATGAGCAAGTGTTAATGCTTATGGAAGCAGGTGTTCCTGTTTGCGAGCGCCCGTATCAGCAGTTAGCGCAATCGATAGCATTGGGTGAAATGGCGCTGATTCTGCGCATCCAAATACTCATCAAAGAAAACCGACTTCAAAAGCGATTAATGCTGCAACGCAAAGCTCGCTTGATAGCTTCCCAGGATCTAGTGTTATCACATTGGGACACGCAACTTATTAGCCTACTGAAGAAAGGCTTGCCGCTTTCGAGCCGCCCCTACCATATCTTGGCCAAGCAAACCGATCTCCCCATCGACGAAGTCCTGTTTAGAATAGAGCGGCTGGTAAGCCTGGGTTATCTCGACAAAATTAGCCCCGCAATTTAACTTTCTCTAAATTGTAGAGCTAGAAAAAATCGCTAAAGCGCTTTGCCACTCCAAGGGCAATATTTCCAAGATATATGTGCAGGCTTGCCATTTGGACAATATCTTGGTTCATAGAGAGCATCAACCGGTAGCTCTATCGTTAAATATTTTTCTTCAGCCGTTTTTGTTTTCGCTAGTTTTATTTCTACTTGACCCTGTGTATAAGGATCTACCAGCGTATTTCCGTTAATGCGATTATCCACCACATAGAGATGCATATTCTTGCCGAGCTCGCCCATAGTATTTGCAAACATCGGCCCTAAGACATCTAACAGCATTTGAACAGAATCAGAGAGTTTTTCAGAATGGCTTAATTCAAGGGGATTTTGCTTATAGCTTTTAAACTTTACCGACAACCGCTGCTTAACATTAGATCGATCGTAGAATACAAATCCCGCTAACGGCGTAATATCAGCCTGCACGATCGCTAGAATGCCATAGTCCGCCAACTGCGACATGGCCTGTTCAGCGAGTGCCGGATTTGTTCTTGAAAATGCCGTGCCCCAAAATTCCGCTGGAATCCACCACGCTTGAGTCATGGATGTATTGTCGGATACAACCACCTGCAATTCACTGGTAAAACGATCAATATCGATAGCACTCAATGGCTTGCGCTGAGGGACTTCTTCTGCGGCCCGGCATAAGGTGCTCACAAACACCAACAGCATTACAAGCCAAGAAGACAACTGCATATTCCCCATAGTCTTTTCTCTTTATAAATAATTTATTTTTATTTCTTTTCTACGTAATAGCAAAGTAATCAGCCACACACGGGGCAATGAGGATCTTTCTTTAACTTCATGGTACGCCAATCCATATGATTCGCATCCATAATCAATAAACGTCCAACCAATGCACCGTTTAATTGTGCAATTACTTTGAGTGTTTCTACCGCCTGAATACTGCCAATAATTCCTACAACAGGGGCCAGCACTCCGTTAGTTGAACAACGTAAGTCTTCACTTCCTGTTTCATCATATAAACATCGATAGCATGGGCTATCTGATTCTCGGCTATCGAACACAGCCACTTGACCTTCCATACGAATTGCAGCACCAGAAACCAAAGGTGTTTTATTCTCAACGCAATGTTGATTGAGTAAAAAGCGACAAGAGAAATTATCTGAACAATCCACAGCAACATCAGCAGTCTGAACAAGTTCAGCCGCATTGTGTTGAGTGAGTTTTCCATCAATAGTTTCTACTTCGCATGAGGGTGCGATTCGTTCAACAGCCGTACGAAGGGATAATACTTTTTTCTCACCCACAGTAGCCACACTATGAGCAATCTGACGCTGTAAGTTGGTAATTTCTACTTCATCATCGTCGACTACGATTATTTTTTTAACACCAGCAGCGGCAAGGTATAAAGCTACCGGGCAACCTAAACCACCCGCACCAACAATCAACACTGTTGCAGCGCAAATTTTTTCTTGGCCCGCAATATCAAATTGGGGCAGCATAATTTGTCGACTATATTGCAGCAATTGTTCATCAGTTAGCATAAAGAAATTCCATTAACCCCTATCGGTAGCCAAGTGTTACGCGCTCAATATCACTTAAATCTTTTAAGGTTTCCACATGATTAAATGCTTGATCATTGAAAATTCGGCGTATGGCCTCGCCTTGATTGTATCCATGTTCAATCATCAATAAGCCATCGTCAATAAGGTGTTGTTTAGAGTCAGCGACGATTCTACGAATATCATCAAGACCATCGACTCCTGACACTAATGCAGAGACCGGCTCAAATCTAAGGTCGCCTTGGCCTAAGTGTGGATCCTCTGATTCAATGTAAGGTGGATTAGAAACTATTAATTGAAAGTGCTGATCTTCAAATGCGGAAAACCAATCAGAGTATTTAAAATCGACATTTAGATTCAATGTCTGCCGATTATCTTGCGCTACCTGTAAAGCTTCACGGGACGAGTCACAGGCCTGAATATTCCACTCAGGTCGCTCACTGGCAATTGCCAACGCAATAGCACCACTGCCAGTACCAAGATCCAACACTGAGATGTTATGTTCCTGGCCCACTAGTGCCAAAGCACTTTCTACAATGAGCTCTGTTTCCTGTCGAGGAATTAACGTTGCAGGAGTAACTTTGAGATCAAGCGTCCAAAAAGATTGGAACCCTGAAATATAGGCAATAGGTTCGCCGCTGACGCGACGCTCTAACAAAGATTGGAATAGCTGTTGCTGGCTTGCACTGACATCGGCATCAGGCCATGTTTTTAACCAGGTACGATTTTTGTCGCAGGCCTGGGCAAGTAACAACTCAACATCTAGCGCAGCAGTTTCACTTAATGATCGGAGCTTGCTAACACCTTCATTGATGAGCTCTGCAACCGTGGCCATTAATCCGCCAGCGCAGCCAACTGATCAGCTTGATGCTCATTAATCAATGGATTGATAACTTCACCTAAATCGCCTTCCATCACCTCAGCCAATTTATATAGAGTGAGATTAATGCGATGATCAGTCACACGACCTTGCGGATAATTATAAGTACGAATTCGTTCAGAGCGATCACCACTTCCAACCAAGTTACGACGCGCATCACTGGTTTCTTTATGCTGAGCTTCTTGGGCACTGCTGAGTAATTTGGCTTGCAGCAAGGACATGGCTTTCGCTTTGTTCTTATGCTGGGATCGCTCATCCTGACACTCAACCACAACACCTGTTGGTAAGTGAGTAATACGAACTGCAGAATCGGTCGTGTTAACGTGCTGACCACCCGCTCCCGATGAACGATAGGTATCAATACGTAAGTCTTCGGTACGAATATCAATCTCACCGACTTCATCCGCCTCTGGCAAAATTGCCACTGTACACGCGGAGGTATGAATACGACCTTGAGATTCAGTTTCAGGAACACGCTGCACTCGGTGCGCACCAGATTCAAACTTAAGCTTGGAATAAACGTTCTGGCCAACCACACGTGCGATCAGTTCTTTAAAACCGCCATGCTCGCCTTCATTGGCGCTGACCACTTCCACTTTCCAACTCTGTTTTTCTGCATAACGAGAATACATACGGAACAAATCACCAGAAAAGATAGCAGCTTCATCGCCACCGGTTCCCGCCCTAATTTCCAAATAAATATTACGACCATCATTGGGATCTTTTGGCAGCATCAGTTTTTGCAGGTCAAGCTCTATGACTTCTTTCTGCTCTTGGCCAGACTTTAATTCTTCCTGACCCATTTCACGCATATCAGGATCAGAATCTTCCACCATGGATTTTGCTTCTTCGATGTTATCTAACACACCTTGATAGTCAGCAAAGCACTTGGTCACAGGTTCAATCTCGGCATATTCCTGCGATAGCTTACGAAATCGATCTTGGTCCCCAATCACATCAGGATCACTGAGCAAATGGCCAATTTCTTCATAGCGCTCACATAAATTTTCTAACTTTCTGACTAATGACTCTTTCATGGAATGTCTTAATAACTCTTAATTGGAAGGCTTAGAATCAACACCGAGAAGGGTTTCTGCCCATTGCAGTTTTTCTATGTGACCTTCTTCGCCTGCTTTCTTTAATTGCACGGTGGGTGCGTGCATCATTTTGTTTGCCAATGCCTTACTCATTCGCAGCATGGCTTCTTTAGGATCTTCGCCACGCTCAATGGCCTGCATGGCTTTTGCTAACTCTTGCTCTCGAGTTATTTCTACCGACTCACGAAATGCTCGAATGGTATCCACCGCATCGAGACCACGTAAACCCTCCATAAAGGCTTGGGAATACTCATTGACAATAATCTCTGCCTCGTTAGCCGCTTTTTCTCGCTGCTTGCGATTCTCGTCAACCACCTGCTGGAGATCGTCCACTGTATAGAGATAAACATCAGGTAGTTCTGACACCTCTTCTTCGATATCACGAGGGACGGCAATATCCATCATAAACATTGGTTTGTGGCGACGACGCTTAAGCGCATGCTCAACCGCACCTTTACCCAAAATAGGTAGTGGACTGGCAGTTGATGAAATAACAATATCTGCCTTGTGCAGCATGTCCGGAATATCTTGTAGGGTAATCGCTTTACCGTTAAACATCTCAGCCAAGGAATTGGCACGAGCCAGAGTACGATTCGCCACAATAATTCTGTTAACGCCTTGATCATGCAGGTGACGAGCCACCAACTCAACGGTCTCGCCAGCACCAATTAGCAAGGCTGTATTTTTCTTCAAATCGGAAAAGATGTGTCTAGCTAAAGACACTGCCGCAAAGGCAACCGACACGGGATTAGTGCCAATCCCAGTATCTGTGCGAACTTTCTTCGCCACTGAAAACGACTGCTGAAATAAACGCCCCAGCGATGGGCCAATGGTGTCAGCCTCTTGCGCAACCTGATAAGCCGATTTCAGCTGCCCCAATATCTGCGGCTCTCCGAGGACCATAGAATCTAAGCCGCTGGCGACTCGCATCATGTGGGTAACCGCAGCTTGCTCCCAAAACTCATAGGCATTGTCAGCTAACACACCAGACTGTAAGCGGTGGTATTCACCAATCCAGTTGATCAAGCGACCACTATCAGGTGCCTCGCAGGCGCCATAGACTTCGGTGCGATTGCAGGTAGAGAGAATTGCCACCTCATCTAGCTTGGCCTTGTCACGTGCTTGCAGCAACGCATCCACCACGCAATCAGGCCCAAAGGCAACCTTTTCGCGCACGTCTACCGAAGCAGTACGATGGTTAATTCCAAAAGCCAATAACACCATATAAATTCAATCGCTTAGGAGATCTCTTCTCAAAAAGGGGAGGAATTATAGCAGCACCTACACCCACACAAAATTATAACAGCAAGAAAACCTACAACTAAGGAAGATTTATCGGCTGGTTTGCCCAATTTAGGAACCTTTAGCGCCGAAATCGATCTATTATTAACTATGAGATACGTTACCTAGATCTCAGACGAATCCAGCTTGCTTTTAGTCACTAATCCTGTTTTGATGATAATTAAAGCGTGCCTGCTATCAACACACACGAGTCTCTATATCCGAAAATGTTGATTTTTAAGAAAAAATTGAATGCTGCAGCCCTCTTTGCAAGCCTCATTTTGGCAGGCTGTTCAACCATGGGCACACCCACCTCAGGCACTCAAACAACTAGCGCCACCCCCCCTAGCACCAACGAAAACTCAACACAAATCACACGCCCTTTTGATCGTGAAACACTCTACGATCTTCTAGTTGCTGAGTTCGCCGGCAAGCGTAACAGAGCAGACGTAGCTCTGGGCAAGTATCTAAAGCAAGCACACAAATCTAGAGACCCAATGGTAACAGCGAGAGCTACTCGCATCGCTCGATACTTGGGTGCACATCAAGCTGCCCTTGATTCAGCCATTCTATGGTCTGAAATCGAACCAGATAATCTAGAAGCCAAGCAAATTGCAGCCACCGAGCTGATACGTTTCGGCCAAATGGATCGAGCCATTAATCTTTTAGAGGAATTACTCGCGGCCAACGCCAAAGTAAACTTCGAGTTTTTACTACAGGGATTAAAAGGTGCCGATCAAGATCGACGCGCCTATGTTCTACAACGCTTAAACCAGCTTATCGAAACACACCCTAACAACGAGCAGCTTTGGTTTACCAAGGGCGCCATAGAACAAATGGAAAAGCGCTGGGAAAGCGCACTTGAAAGCTTCACTCGTGCACTCGAAATCAACCCACAATACAGTAACGCTATTCTCGCCAAGGCAAAGCAACTTAACGCCCTTGGCCGGGACCAAGAAGCACTAACTTTCACCCAACAAGCCACCAAAGACTTCCCAAAAAATAAGCGCATAGGCATGAATTACGCCCGAATGCTAATCCGCTCACAGCAGCTAGAGAAAGCCCAAGGGGAATTTGGCAGACTTGCAGCGTTGTACCCCAACGACCCTGACCTCATTCTGTCGCTCGCGTTAATATCCTGGGAAAACAACCTAACGGAAAACGCTAAGATCCATCTGAATCGTTTAATCACCATGCGACAGCGAGAAAACGAAGCGCATACTTATCTGGGTAGGATCGCCGCAACCGAAAGAGATTTTGATGAAGCAATTGCCCATTTCGAACAGGTCCGCCGCGGCCCTCAATACCCTCAAGCGCGAATCCAGCTAGCACTAGTGCATGCCCATAAAGGCCAGTTCCAAGAAGCCCACGAAGTCCTCGACGCTGCCCGCGGCGAAATGCCCAATAAAGAGATCCAATTCTATTTGGCTGAAAGCGAGATACTGACGGAGCAAGAGAAAGTTGCCGAAGCGATTGAGCTTTTAAATGAAGCGGCAGAAAAACACCCCAAAGACACGGGCATTCTTTACACGCGAGCAATGCTCCTAGAACAAGTGGATGATTACGAGCAAATGGAGATTGATTTGCGCGCCATCATATCCCGAGAACCAGAAAACACTGCTGCTTTAAATGCTTTGGGCTATACCTTTGCAGATCGTAACGAGCGACTCGACGAAGCAGAAGAACTCATAGAAAAAGCCTATAAATTGTCACCCAATGATCCTGCCATTATCGATAGCATGGGCTGGATCAAATACCGCATGGGCGATGCAGAGACTGCGCTTACTTATCTTCGTAGAGCTTACGATGCCTACCAAGATCAAGAGATTGCGGCGCATTTGGGTGAAGTATTGTGGGTTATGGGAAACCAACAAGAAGCTCAAGAAATATGGAACAAAGCACTGGAAGAAAACCCTAAGAGCAAAGTGCTAAAACAAGTCATGGAACGCTTTCTATCTAATAACCCTTAAGCTCACACCTTATGTCAAACCTTCACGTTGCCCACAGAGTGCCCAGCGGGTCGCATCGCGCGCTGCCTTTATTATTGCTCGCTATACTATTGCAGCTTCTTGCGGGCTGCATTACTCATAAAGCAATTCAGGAGCCCCCTACAGTACCCCCAATCGAAAAAATAAACTGGGCGGATCACGTTCGGGAACTAACGCTACTTAGCGACTGGCAGCTTGAAGGAAAAATCGGAATCAAGCAAAAAGACGACGGTGGTAGTGCTTATATTAATTGGACCCAGTCGGGAGATAGTTTCCACATCACCTTAAGCGGTCCTCTTGGGGCTGGCACCACCATTATTTCAGGCAACGATAACGGCGCTAAACTAGAAAGCGCCAGTGATGGGAGCTTTATTGCCGAATCACCAGAGGAGCTTCTGTACACTCATACCGGTTGGTATATCCCCCTTCACAATCTTCTTTATTGGGTAAAAGGCTTACCTGAACCAAGAACTCCCGCAGATACAACTTATACGGCACGAGGCTATATAAGCTCACTCAATCAAGGCCCCTGGCAACTAAAGTTCGAACGTTACAAACGAGATCTTGGGGTTACCCTTCCTCACAAGGTCAAAATGGAAACCCAAGACTTGAAGGTCACTCTCGTGATCAAGGATTGGAACAGCCTATCCGGTGAAGAATAACCCCATGGAAACCTTAGCACTGCCTTCACCCGCGAAACTTAACCTGTTTCTTCATATTACTGGTCGACGGGCTGACGGCTATCACAACCTGCAAACGCTCTTTCAATTCATCGATTTTTGCGACACGCTTCATTTTAACAACACGGACTCGCCGGGAGAAATTAAGCTAACACCCGATATTGATGGTGTGCCCAAAGAGCAGAACCTAATCTATCGCGCCGCCAAGCTACTGCGTAAAGCCACCGACTGCGAACTTGGCGCTAGCATTCACTTGGAGAAGCAATTACCCATGGGGGGTGGCCTGGGAGGCGGCTCATCAAATGCCGCCACGACCATAGTCGCCCTTAATCATCTGTGGCGAACCGGATTAAACCAGGACCAACTCGCGGATTTGGGAAACCAGCTGGGAGCGGATGTGCCGGTATTTGTTCGCGGCAAAGCTGCAGTAGCAGAAGGCACCGGGGAAATCCTTACTCCAGTGGATATTCAAGAGCCCTGGTACCTTATTCTGGTACCTGATTGCCATGTAGAAACAGCTGCACTTTTCGCCGATAAGCATTTGACAAGAAACTCAAACCCCATTACATTACGCGCCGTTCTGAACACCCCCCTCGGGGAACTTGGGCATAACGATTTCGAACCTGTGGCTCGCTCCAAATTTTCGGCCATAGAGGAAGGCTTAACATTGCTTTCCGGTTACGGAAGCGCAAAATTAACAGGCACTGGCGCCTGCCTATTCTGTGATTTCCATAGCCAAGAAGAAGCAGAAAAAGCCCAGCGAGATTTAAGCAACAAGCGTACAGAACATCGGTTTAGATCCCACATCGCTGCGGGACACAACCAATCCCCCCTACATAGCAGGCTAAATGAGCTAAGCTATTAAACGGAGAGGGATTTTGGAGTAACTGACTGCCTCTGCACCAAGCTGCAAATTGGCATCAAACACCTCCTTCCAAATAGCGCAACTTTATTAAAGTTTTTTACTTGTTCGATGAATTTTTTGCTGTTTTTCTGACAAGTTTTTGGTAAAGTTACCGCCGCTCGAAATTGAGCATATCGTCTTTACGAGAATGGGCCGTCGCCAAGTGGTAAGGCAGCAGGTTTTGATCCTGCCATTCGTTGGTTCGAATCCAGCCGGCCCAGCCATCTCCTATCTGATCTTATTCCCACGATAAAAATATTAAATAGCAGAAGGTAGAGAACGTGTCGAACCTGGTCGTTTTTAGCGGTAACGCAACACCACAATTAGCTAAAAAGATTGTTAATCATCTGCACATCCCACTTGGGAACGCAAATGTACACCGCTTCAGCGATGGCGAAATTGCCGTTGAAATCAATGAAAATGTTCGCGGTAGCGATGTATTTATCATCCAGTCCACGTGCTCGCCTACAAACGATAGCATTATGGAACTGCTGGTCATGGCCGACGCATTACGTCGAGCTTCTGCTGGCCGCATCACCGCAGTAATTCCTTATTTTGGCTATGCTCGCCAAGACCGACGCGTAAGATCCGCCAGGGTACCCATTACGGCTAAAGTAGTAGCCGACATGATTACATCCGTGGGTATCGACCGAGTTTTAACCGTGGATCTACACGCCGATCAAATTCAAGGCTTTTTCGACATCCCAGTGGATAACGTTTACGGCTCTCCTGTATTGCTTGAAGACATCAAGAAGCAAAATTACGACGACCTCGTTGTAGTATCACCTGACGTAGGTGGTGTTGTTCGTGCCCGCGCCGTAGCAAAACAACTCAATGATGCTGACTTAGCAATCATCGACAAGCGCCGCCCGAAAGCGAACGAGTCCCAAGTCATGCACATCATTGGTGAAGTCGAAGGCCGCTCTTGCGTCATCGTAGATGACATGGTGGACACCGCCGGCACCCTGTGCAAAGCAGCAGCCGCACTTAAAGATCACGGCGCCAAGAAAGTCGTTGCTTACTGTACTCACCCAGTACTGTCTGGACCAGCAATTACCAACATCAGTAACTCAAACTTGGATGAGCTATGTGTCACCGACACCATCCCGCTCACGGAATCCGGTTTGAATTGCAGCAATATACGCCCACTGTCACTAGCATCCATGCTAGCTGAAGCAGTAAGACGTATTAATAACGAGGAATCGCTGAGCGCGATGTTCTCGCCGAAAGAGTAAGTTTTTAAAAACCGCCCCCATGTTTTGGTCGCAGAAATATGAGGGTTTCAACAACCCAAAGGAGACTCAACATGTCAAATGAGTTTACATTGAATGCGGAATCTCGTGAGGCGTTAGGGAAAGGTGCGAGCCGCCGCCTACGTCGTCTTGAGAACAAAGTACCTGCCATCCTTTACGGAGCAGACCAAGAGCCTACCAACATCTCGCTTTACGCCAATGAGATTGCCAAAGCGACTGAGAACGAGGCGTTCTATTCTCACATTCTTACCATTATCCTTAATGGCAAAGAAGAGAAAGCCGTTGTTAAAGATTTGCAACGTCACCCAGCTAAAGGCTTTGTGATGCACGCAGACTTTCAACGTATCGACGAGACCCACAAGATCCACATGCAAGTACCACTTCACTTCATTAATGAAGAGAAGTGTCACGGTGTGAAAATGCAAGGTGGCGTCATTTCCCACCAAATGGCTGAGGTAGAAATCCAGTGTCTTGCAAAAGACCTTCCTGAGTACCTCGAAGTCGACATGGTTGATATAAATGTTGGCACCACCCTTCACCTTTCAGATATTAAGCTACCTGAAGGCGTTGAGATCATGGCACTTATCCAAGGCGAAGATCACGACCTTCCAATCGCTTCTGTGAACGCACCGAAAGGCAGCGCCAGCGAAGAAAGCGAAGAAGAAGCTCCAGAAGAGTAATCGACTCAGACAGGCACCGGTGTGAAAGCGGGAATAGAATTGATCGTTGGCCTGGGCAACCCAGGCCAACAATACGAAGACACTCGCCACAATGCCGGCGCCTGGTACGTTGAGCGCCTTGCCAGGCGCTTCAACGCCAACCTTAAGCAAGACTCCAAATACCAAGGCCTTACGGGCCGAGCCACCATAGAAGGTGAAGATGTTCGCCTGCTAATTCCGCAAACATTTATGAACCTCAGTGGCCAATCAGTTGCCCCGCTAGCCAACTTCTTTAAAATTCCACCCGAGAAAATTTTAGTCGCTCACGATGAACTTGATCTCGATCCGGGAGTTGTTCGTTTAAAACAAGGTGGCGGCCATGGTGGCCACAACGGACTGCGCGATATCATCAACAAGCTTGGTAACAATAAGAATTTCGCGCGATTAAGAATTGGAATTGGCCATCCCGGCAGCGCCGACAAAGTTACCGGCTTTGTTCTGGGTAAAGCACCGCAAAAAGAACAAACCATGATCGATGACGCCATCGATGAAGCAATGATAGCAACACCTGGTATTATCAGTGGCAACGCCGATAAAGCCATGAACCGCTTACACCGTTTTAAAGCACAGTAGAGATACTATATGGGAATTCAATGTGGAATCGTGGGCCTACCGAATGTAGGTAAATCCACCCTATTCAACGCACTGACAAAAGCCGGAATTGAAGCGCAGAACTTTCCTTTCTGCACCATTGAACCAAACACCGGCGTCGTGAGCATTCCAGATCCTCGCCTGGACAAATTGGCCGCCATTGTCAGCCCGGAAAAAGTCATTCCCACCACAATGGAATTTGTCGATATCGCTGGCCTGGTAGAAGGCGCGTCTAAAGGCGAAGGCTTAGGCAATCAATTTCTTGCCAACATTCGCGAAACCGATGCCATTGCTCATGTAGTTAGGTGCTTTGACGACGGCAATATCGTCCACGTAGCAGGAAAGATTGATCCGCTTGCGGATATTGAAGTCATCAACACTGAACTTGCATTGGCAGATTTAGAATCTGTTGAAAAAGCGCTTTTAAAAGCGACCAAGCAATCCAAGTCCGGCGACAAAGAAGCAATCGCTCGCAAAGGCGCATTAGAGAAACTACAACCTCATTTGGATGAAGGCCACCCGGCGAGAACTTGCGAACTCAACGAAAACGAAGCCCTAATTACCAAGTCCTTAAACTTGCTTACAATGAAACCAACAATGTTCATTGCTAACGTAGAAGAAGACGGCTTTGAAAACAACGCGCTGCTAGATAAAGTTAATGAGCTTGCCGCGGAAGAAGGCGCACAAGTTGTTCCAATATGCGCCAAGATTGAAGCTGAAATTGCTGAGCTCGAAGACGAAGAGAAAGCCGAGTTCCTTGAAGAGCTAGGTATGACTGAAGCTGGACTTGATCGCGTTATTAGAGCCGGTTACCAGTTACTGGGACTACAAACTTATTTCACTGCTGGCGTAAAAGAAGTAAGGGCATGGACCACAAAAATTGGTGCCACCGCGCCACAATCTGCGGGGGTAATTCATACCGACTTTGAAAAAGGCTTTATTCGAGCTGAAATCGTTGGCTACCAAGACTATGTTGATAACAACGGCGAAGCAGGCGCAAAAGACGCAGGGAAATGGCGACTAGAAGGTAAAGATTACATCGTTCAAGATGGCGACGTAATCCACTTCCGCTTTAATGTTTAAAACCCATAAACGTATTGACATCAATAGGTAACATTGAGAGAATCTGCGCCCTCAAATTAGGCTATGTAGCTCAGCTGGTTAGAGCACATCACTCATAATGATGGGGTCCCCTGTTCGAATCAGGGCATAGCCACCA
>JAKSAW010000523.1 GCA_022361455.1 Pseudomonadales bacterium
CTGTCATTGCTCTCTCCTTCTACCCTGCGACAAGATGACTCTCTAGTTTTAGACATATACCCTGTTTATCCCATCAAAAACCAGGAAAATTTGCCTAGATATCGGTTTTTACTTGGTAATCGAGCGCTGGCCCCTTAAAATCCCCCCACGTTTTTATTCAGGCGCGGTATACACTGCTATTACCTCCGACATTGGTTCGGGGGCAACGGTTCGGTCAAAAACTGAGCGCCTTTTCGAGAAATGCCTAACCCACAGGAGATAAGGTACATGAAACAACCTGTTCGCGTTGCTGTTACTGGTGCTGCTGGTCAAATCAGCTACTCACTACTCTTCAGAATTGCCGCTGGTGAAATGCTAGGTGCAGACCAACCCGTTATTCTTCAAATGCTTGAAATCACTCCTGCATTAAACGCCCTTAAAGGTGTTGCAATGGAGCTTGAAGATTGCGCGTTCCCACTACTAGCTGGCATGGTTCAGACTGATGACGCAAACGTAGCATTCAAAGACGCTGATTACGCATTATTGGTTGGTGCTCGTCCTCGCGGACCAGGCATGGAGCGTAAAGATCTTTTAGAAGCTAACGCTGCTATCTTCTCTGCTCAAGGTAAAGCCATTAACGACAACGCTAGCAAAGACATTAAAGTATTGGTTGTTGGTAACCCAGCAAACACTAACGCTTTGATTGCTCAGCGTAATGCTCCAGACATCGATCCACGTCAATTCACCGCTATGACTCGTTTGGATCACAACCGTGCCCTTTCTCAGTTGGCTAATCAAACTGGCAAGTCCATCAACGATGTTCAAAAAATGACTATCTGGGGTAACCACTCTTCTACTCAGTACCCTGACATTTCAGACACTTTGGTAGCTGGTGAAGGTGCTGAAGGTCTTGTTGAGCGCGACTGGTACGAAAACGACTTTATCCCAACTGTACAAAAGCGTGGTGCTGCCATTATTGACGCGCGTGGTGCTTCTTCTGCAGCATCTGCTGCTAACGCTGCGATTTTCCACATGCGTGACTGGGCTCTAGGTTCTGCTGAAGGCGACTGGGTAAGCATGGGCGTTTACAGCGATGGTTCTTACGGTATCCAAGAAGGTCTTATCTACTCATACCCATGTGTATGTAAAGATGGTGACTGGGAAATCGTTCAAGGCCTAGAAATCAGCGACTTCAGCCGCGAGAAAATGACTGCGACTGAAACTGAACTTGCTGAAGAGCGTGATGCGGTAAGCCACTTGCTACCATAAGCATTAGCTTTAAAAAGCCAAAACAAAAAATCCCCGCTTATGCGGGGATTTTTTTATGGGATAAATATAAAAAGTATAGAAATAATTAACGCCGCTTAATCCTCAATGATCTCAATACTATCTGCAGTGCCCACAAATGGAATTCCACGCGAACCAAACGCATAGGTGATTAAGCCAACGTAAACACTATCTCCCTCACCACCGAAGTTAGCCTGAGCACCCGGGGCTAGGCCAGAACCATCATAGGCTATCCAGTTGTCGGTAAGTTCCTTATCTTCATTGAAGTTGGGCTCTTGCCAATAAAAACGCAATTGACCATTTCGATCACCCACTACTCTGAGATCAGCCCGAGTATTCCTCAAACGATTGCTACCAATATCGTTAACCGAAGACACGCCGTTCACAGTATTTTTTGCTTCAATAGTTTGCCGCGCTATTTCACCGCGATGGCCAACCACCAAATGCGCAGAGTTGGGACTGTTCAGTGATAACGAATGCACCTGAATACCCGCAAAATTAAAGGCAAAATTAGTATAAGGATGTGAACTCTGAGAGTTATTCACTGAACCAATACCAATGTTGCGCGCAATAAACTCAAATGGGAAACGGGTTTGCCAGGCGTCCAAACGACCTTGAGCGAAGTTGTAGTGCAACGTTATATCATTGGCGTTGTTGGTGAGATTAGCACGATAGCGTCCACTGACTTCTTTCACATCAGGTAAGGCATTCGCATTATTCGTCACCACACCATCAATATCACCACTACCACTAAAGTCATCGATAAATGAATCAGTGCCGTCATCGTAATAAATAGCAACGCGGTCTATTTCACTATTAAGCTCACCATCACTAACTGTTAAGCCCCAAACGTAACTTCCCTCAACTTGGGCGGTGAAACTTGGACGAGCAGAATTATTACTATTTAGGCTGACATCCGCACGCTTAGGTTGGCTGATTAAAGTCCACTGATAATCCAAAGCCGCGCCATTTTCATCAGTTGATTGGCTGCCATCCAATTGAATCGTGGTTTCTTCGGTATCTTCAGCTTGAAGCACCGTTTGATCAGCACCGGCATTCGCAATAGGTGCCAGGTTACCTTCTTGATAGTTTATGGTTAGCGTGTCTGCAGCGCTATCTAGAGCACCATCATTAACGATCAATTCTACTTGATAGTCACCTAATGCATCCGGAACAAAAGTTGCCACCATGCTGCTAGCATTGCTTAGCTGAGCGACGCTGCCCGGCGGTGCAGACATCAATCGCCACTGGTAATTCAAGCCATCATCATTAGCATCTTGGCTAGCGGAACCATCCAAATCTATTGCAGAAGATTCATTAACCGACAGGTCTGAGCCAGCGTTAGCAACAGGGGCAATATTGGCCGTGGTTGCTGTTACGGAAACATAATCCGGCTCACTTTGCGCTGAACCATCTTCGATGGTTAGCTTCATACAATAGTCGCCAGACTTGCTAGTAAAGAAGCTTGGATCCACACGCGAACTACTGTTTAAACGTGCTGCAGAGCCAGCAGGCGAGTATACAATAGACCAGCTGTAAAAGATGGGGTCGCCATTTTCATGGGAACTCTTTTCAGCATCCAGGGTAACCAAAGATCCGGTTGAGACGGTCAAATCAACACCAGCGGATGCCAACAGGCCGTTACTGACAGTAGGATCGGTTGCTGAATCACAAGGATTGGTTGCTGCGCCGCAACCCGAAAGAATAGCGACTGCACCCACCAGAGTGCAGGAGTAAGCAGATAACTTATGCATTAGAGGCCTCAATATAATGAAACTGGCGGCTTCTATGGCCGCCTAGTCAATCAGTAGCTGATTATAAATTATCCTGAGGCCTAGGGTATGCCTAAAATGTTAAAAAATGAGACATACGTACTAAATATCTAACCCGGATTAGTTTTCTATAATCTCGATACTGTCGCAAGTACCCACAAATGGTACGCCATTACTGTAGAACGCATAGGTAATTAGCCCTATGTAAACCTCGCTTCCAGCACTGCCATAGTTTGGCTGGGTACCTGGGAGCTTGCCTGATCCAGCGCCTCTATTGCCCTCGTATGCTATCCAGTTGTCTGCTTGTACGCCTGGGTTGGCATTTGGTAATTGCCAATACACAAACAATTGGCCATCGGAATCACCCACAATGCGAATGTCAGCTTTGGTATTCGGCACAGTGTTAGCGCCAATATCATCCACACTGGAGCTACCGTTTAAGGTATTTTTACCTTCGATAGTAAACGGCGATTCGTTGCCTCGGTGTCCAATAACCACATGCGAAGAATTGGCGCTATCGAGATCCAGCGAGTGCACCTGAACCCCTGCAAAGTTATAGGCATATGAAGCAAATGGATGAGTTGCCTGAGAATCAGCTAGCGTACCGATACCAATGTTTCGCGCAATAAATTCGAATGGGAAGCGAGTTCTCCATGCGTCTAAACGCCCCTGATCAGCATTGTAATGAACCGTGATATTGCCAGCGTTATTAGTAAGTTCAGCTCGGTAACGACCATCCACCTGCTCAACATCTGGCAATGCACTAGCGTTGTTAGTAGTTACACCGGTTAGTGCACCACTGCCATTAAAGGACTCAACAAAAGATCCACCGCTAGGTTCTGAATAGGTCACGCTAACGCTGTCAGCAGAACTACTCAACAGGCCATCATTAACCGTTAGATTCCATGTATAAGTACCTTCTACATCGGCAGTGAATGTAGGATTTACTATGGTCGCATTAGATAACGATGCGCTACTTCCAGACGGCCGACTATCCAATGACCAAGAGTAATTTAGCGAATCATCCTCAGGATCAGAACTTGCGCTACCATCTAATTGCACATTGGCACTTGTGACATTTTGATCAGGCCCCGCATTTGCGGTTGGCGCTGAGTTTGCAATTTCATAAGTCACCGAAACACTATCTGCGTCACTTGCTCCAGCTTGACCATCATCTACAACCAAGGACCAAACATAACTACCTTCCACATCGGCGGTAAAGCTCGGATTCACGACCGTTGAGTTGGAAAGGGTCGCTGTACTACCGGAAGGCCGGCTGACCAAAGACCAAGCATAAGTTAGAGAATCATCATCAGGATCAGAGCTACTGCTACCATCCAATTGCACCGATGCATCAGATACATTCTGATCTGGGCCTGCGTTGGCAGTAGGCTTTTGATTCACCTCTTGATATGCCACTAGGACTGTATCCGGTTCACTATCAACAGTGCCATCATTGACGACTAGTTCGATCATATAGTTTCCTTCGAGATCCGCTACAAAAGTTGGATTGACAACGTCAGTATCGGACAATGATGCCACACTTCCACCAGGAACCGAGGTAAAACGCCAGCTATAGGTTAGCGTATCGAGGTTATTATCAAAACTATCACTACCATCCAATTGAACCGTTTGGCTGGTGCTAATGGCTTGATCATCACCGGCATCAGCAACCGGCGCGATATTAGCAACGGTGGCGGTTATAGTGACAGTGTCGCCACTACTATCATTTTCACCATCATTAACCACTAGGCGTATGTCATAGTCACCTGCTTCATCAGGAATAAAGGTAGGATTCACAATAGAGGCGTTGCTCAAGCTTGCTGAGCTTCCTCCAGGGCTGGACGTTATGGTCCATGAATAGGTGATCGACTCCCCTTCTGGGTCACTACTTTGATCCCCATTCAATGAAACCAAATCACCGACTTCAACGGTTTGATCATCGCCAGCATCAGCCGTTGGAGCGTCGTTGACCACAAAGTTAATGGTTACGGAATCTGCCGGGCTATCGAACTCACCATCGTTAACCACCAAATCCCAAACGTATTCACCCTCCACATCTGCAGTGAAGGTTGGATTAACGATGCTGCTATTAGACAAGCTCGCACTGCTGCCACCGGGTCGGCTGTTCAAGCTCCATGTGTAAGACAACGAATCGTCTTCAGGATCTGAACTGCCTGAGCCATCTAATTGTATAAGAGCAACTTCAGTGGTTTGATCATCACCCGCATCGGCCGTTGGAGCACCATTGGCATCGAAAGTGATGGATACTGAATCGGAAGTGCTATCATATTCGCCATCGTTAACCACTAACGCCCATACATAAACACCTTCAATATCTGCGGTGAAAGTAGGATTGGCGATATTGCTATTAGACAAGCTAGCGCTGCTACCGCCAGGTCGGCTGGTTAAGCTCCAAGAATAAGTAAGAGAATCATCATCAGGATCTGAACTGCTAGAGCCATTCAGTTGCACTAAAGATGCCGCGGTAATTTGATCCGGACCGGCATTGGCAGTGGGTGCTCTATTAGGTTCGTTGGCGGTAACGGTTACGCTATCTGCAGTACTACTGCTATTGCCATCGTTCACCACCAATTCAATTTGATATTCACCTGCAAGATCGGCAACGAAAGAAGTCGCTTCACTGGTAGGCGCCGAAAGCGACGCGCTACTGCCACCTGGACGGGTTATAATTTCCCATTGATATGTTAGAGAATCACCCTCTTCATCAGAGCTGTCATCGCCCGATAAGTTAACGGTATCACCAGCGGTAACGGTTTGATCATCGCCTGCATCAGCGATTGGCGTATCGTTAACGACAAAATTAATAGTGACACGATCAGGATCACTTTCGAGTTCACCATCACTGACTACCAATTGCCAGACATAGGCACCCTCAACGTCTGCTGTAAAATTGGGAGCTGAATTCCTGCTGTTCGATAACGTAGCACTACTACCGGAAGGACGACTGACCAAGCTCCAAGTAAAATCTAAAGACGTGCCCTCTGGATCACTACTTCCAGTGCCATCCAGGGAAACCAATGCGGTCTCTGTTGTTTGATCATCACCACCATCGGCCGTAGGTGCTTGGTTCACACTTTCATAGCTTATGGTGACGGAATCTGGATCACTATCTAACTCACCATCGTTCACAATCAACTGAGCAGTATAAGTACCCTCAAGATCGGCTAAGAAGCGAGGTGTTTCAGAACTAGCATCATCTAAGCTGGCAACACTGCCATCAGGAGTCGCTGTTAACGTCCAACTATAAGTGAGGCTATCGCCATTGCCATCACTGCTACCTGAACCATCTAAATCAACAAATGCACTGCTGCTTATACCTCGGTCGTTTCCTGCGTCCGCCACCGGTGCAATATTCGCAGTGGTCGCTTCTACCATGACGGTATCTGCGTCGCTATCAACAGTGCCATCATTAACAATCAATTGGATTTCGTACTGACCTTCCACATCTGGAGTTAAAGAAGGACTTGGCGACTCAGGCAAGGTAAGCTCCGCGGAACTGCTCCCTGGTGCTGATACAATTGACCACTCATAAGTAATGGGATCAGAATCGGGGTCGCTACTGAGCTCTCCATTAAGCTCTATCTGCGCCCCCACTTCCACCACATCATCATCACCAGCATGGGCTACAGGAGTGTTATTCGCGGGAGTAGTGGTGGCTGGAGAACTGCTCTTGCGGCTGGTGCTGCCTTTCGATTCAGCACCACCACAAGCTGATAAAGCGAGAGCTAAAAATATGACTACTACGTTTCTGGAAAACTGCAGAAACATTGGGAAACCTCAAACTTATGAACGCTGCTGTTTCGAGCTAATGATCATCTAGACAGCAGACTGCCGGCGTATTATTAATAAAATTATAGGGCAGCACCTGGGAAGCATCTAGATGCTGCTCACAGTTTTACACCAACATCGTTCACATTTAATGATATTTAACAGCATTAAATTGTTAGGTTTATTTTTAACCAGAGATTCCCCGTACTTCTACATCCGGTAACGCCCTTAATAACCGGCTAAATTGAGCGGGATTACCCTCAAACTTTTCATCCATGTATAAGCTTACTGCTAAACCGAATAAGCCAGTAGTGGGCATGTTTTCAATTCGATAACCCAGCTGAGGTAACTGACCTACAAAACGCTCTGGCTTATCTTCTATCTGCTTGTCATCCACCAAAACTAGCGATAGCGCCTCTTCTGTTTGACCAATGTAATCAAAGTAAGAAATCAAATCTAAGTCGCGGTTGGTTCCAGTGAATAACCAATTCTGATTGGCATTGATGCCCTTTTCGATTAGCGCCTGTTCCTGCTCTCCCATTTCACCATCCACCACTAAACTAGTTTCTGGTCCGGTGGCAGTCACTACCTTTGCACCAATCAAGCCATTACCATCGAGGGATACAGAAGCAGTCGGATTTACTATGAGTGAACGTCTAAATTCAGGTATCACTACCCGCATATCGTAGACTAATGATTTGGAATAATGGTGTAGCTGGAGACTCGCGGTAAAGATGGGGAGCTCTAACATCCAAACGGTAAGCTCTAATTGTGTCGAGGTACGAATAGGCCCGATGCGCTCGCCTTTTGGTTCAGCCACCAAATGTTTATTGTTCAGTTCAACCGTGGCTAACGAGGTGATAAACCCCGCACCCAGCCTGATTTTCATGGTATCGAAAGGTTCTTCACCTCGGTAACTCGGTACGGTAAAGTTTTTCCAAATTAGATGGTTTTCAGGATCATAACTCAACTCGTAAAAGTCTGTTTCAACCCTCGCCATTTCAGAACTGTAACGCACATACTGCTCTTCAGAGCGCAATCGAGAACCACTAACGAGATAAACGTAGCGCTCCGCCATAGATTCATCAGACACTTTTATTTCAGCGATAAATTTGCCATCGTAAGGCTGTTTACCACGCTTAGCGCCGGCATCTTTTAAGAGAAATAATAGCTTGTCAGCACCGTCCATAATGCCTTGAGTACCATCAATGGGCACATCCCATCCTTCGAAATAAAGGGCACCACCAACATTATATTCATCAATCTGAAAAGGAATTGGCTCCAACAGACCATCTTTAACCGCAGCTAATGATAACTGATCTATGGAATAACCAATGGCCTGAGGCACGCTATCACCATCAATAATCATGGCTTTAAATTCATCGTGTACAACGGCAGCTTGGCTTGATAAGGCGATAAAACAAAGTAGTCCAGATAGGATTAAATTAGTCACACGACGCATCATGTGTCCCCCCATTCATTGGCTTTTAGATTTATTAATGGCTTTTTTATTGTTGTTTTGCTAGGTCTTTATAAATAGGCCGTTAGTAGGCAAAAGTTTGACAGAGATGTCAATCTAGGAATGATTGCAAATTATGTAACCCATCAAAAAAAGCCGCATTTGCGGCTTTTTCTAATTAGTATGAACTAGGAGCTAGGCTAGCTTTAATTCACTCTGGGAGCTTCAGCGGCTCAGTAGAGACGATAATGCCGTTATTATCAGCATATACATATTCACCAGGATTAAAGGTAACACCACCAAAGGTGATTGTTACATTTAAATCACCCCGGCCTTGGCGATTACTTTTAATAGGTATGGTGCGCAAAGCTTGAACACCAAGTTCCGTTTTACCTATTTCGTCCACGTCACGGATGCAGCCATAAATGATAATTCCAGCCCAGCCATTTTGAGCAGCTTTTTCCGCCAGCATATCTCCTAACAACGCACAACGGAGAGAACCGCCACCATCAACCACCATGACTTTGCCTTCACCGGGCTTAGCCACATTTTCTTTCACTACGCTATTATCTTCATGACATTTCACAGTGACAACTTCGCCGTGAAACGCGGCAATGCCACCGTAGTTATTAAACATGGGCTCAACAATACGAACTAACTCAGGATTTTCATCACATAGGTCACAGGTTACAAAACTCAAGATTAATTCTCCTTTAGGATACGATCAGGATTTTGCGCCAGTGTAACAATTTTGTTGTGCGTGTAAATGTTAACCTGGGGATGAGGTGAGCTGGGCGAGCCTATAGCTGTACATTCATTAGCCATTGCTTTTGCTACTGTAGCAGCATCGATGGCCTTGTATGCCGCCATACCGCCGGTAAGAAATGGATTAACAACACCGGCAAGCTTATTACCTACTGATTCAGCAAAGCGATGCTCTTCACGCTCTCCCAATAATAATGACGGCCGATAAATCGACAAATAATCGTATTCCAATTGAATCAGATGTCGTTCTAACTCACCTTTTACTCGACTATAGAAGAACAGCGAGTTGGGATCCGCCCCCATCGCTGAAACCATGTAAAATGATTTTGCTTCATGGGTACGCCCAAGTTCAGCAATATCTAAACAGTATTGAAGGTCCACTTGTTTAAAGGCTGCTTTACTACCCGCTTGGCGAATAGTAGTACCAATACAGCAAATGATGGCGTCGCAGTGATAGAGTTCTTCGTATTCATCGAGTCGATCAAAATCTACCAACACATTTCGCAGTTTTTTACTGGTGTTGGATAAAGTGCGTCTTGTAGGCGCTATAACTTTTTTAACCTTTGGATGCGCTAACAAATAGTCGAGACAATGACTGCCGATAAGGCCAGTAGCTCCAGCCAGCATAACGGTAAGGGCTTTATCGGTTTGAGATGAAATGATCTCTAAGTGAGGGGCTGCTTCCTTTTTCAAAATGCTAAACTCTCTATAGCTTTCCTATTTGTATCCAATTTATCACAGTGGCCTTGGCGCTGCTTCCGTGGTCGCGGCTTTTCACTAGGCAAGGCGTCGCTGTTGCCCTGCATTATCCTCCAGTTGCTTTCCCGTGTGAACTACGCCCTCCTCTTTATTTTGATTATTTTCGCCTTCAAGCCAAACGCGTATTTTTGCACCTAGGTCATCTATGTTTACCGGCTTCGCTAAATAATCATCCATGCCAGCTGATAAGCAGCGCGTTTCCTCGCCCTCAATGACGCTTGCGGTCATTGCTAGTATCGGCACATGGGTTCCAAGTAGTTTTTCCTTGGCTCGAATTGCGCTGGTTGCTTCATAGCCATCCATCTCCGGCATTAAGCAGTCCATCAGTATGAGGTCGAATTGCCGGTCTTCAAGGATGCTTAGGGCTTCTTTACCGTTACTTGCCATAGATACGGTATAACCCAGTTTATTGAGCATGCCTCGCGCAACCATTTGATTAACTTTGTTGTCTTCCACCAGCAAGATGGTCTTAGTGCCGTCTTCAGCATTGGCAGGCGAATCCATCTCGCTGATTGCAGCGGGATCTTTAACCGCCAAGTCGTATAGTCTCGATAGGCTGTTGGCCAAACCAATACGAGTCACAGGCTTAGTGAGCCATTCAACACGGGTGTACTTTTCAAGTTCCCGCTGATACTGGGTACGTTGAGCTAAGGACGCCAACATTAGTATCTTGATGTTCTTAAGTTGGGCATCCGCCTGAATAGAACGAATCAAATCAAAATTAATATGCTCACGTATGGGACAGTTAATCATCACCAACGCATAATCTCTTTCTTCTTTCCGAGCTAAGTGCAATTCATCAATCACATTGTCGGCACCCTGAATGGCCACAGTATTAATTTCAATATCTGCCATTTCTGCGGTCAATGCGTCTATCAAACCTTGTGTCCCATCTACTAATAAAGCGTTGCGGCCAATCAAAGGTTTTACTTTATAATCAATCTGCGCCTGCTGAGTCGATACCCCGACTTTCATAGTGAACCAAAAGCGGCTGCCCTGATTCAATGCAGATTCGAAACCAATTTCGCCACCTTGTGACTCAACCAAACCTCTAACAATAGCAAGCCCTAAACCGGTGCTACCTTCCTGAACATTACCGACCTCAGCACTATTTTTGGCGAAAGCTTCGAATAATGCTTCCTTAGACTCGCTATCAAAGCCAACCCCATCATCAATCACATCAATTCTCAGCGCACCTTGACCATTGCCCTGCTTGTTTAGGCTGGCTCTTACGATGACCTCACTACCGTCACTGTAGCGAATCGCATTGCTCACTAAGTTGGTAATGACCTGAGCGAGTCGATCTTCATCGCTCTTTATTCGGATTGGAATATCACGTTCATAGATAACACTCACTTCAATACCTTTGCTATGAGCTAATGGCCCTAGCAATTCCAAGCATTGATTGAGGCAGCGACGCAAACTAAACACGTTTTCGTTAAAGTAAATTGAACCCGAAGCAATCTTAGAATAATCCAGTACATCATCAATTAAACGCAGCAATGCTTCTCCGGAATGGACCGCCACATTTTGTAATTGCTTTTGTTGATTGCTTAGTTCGGTATCATCCAATAACGCTAACATACCCAACACGTTATTCATTGGTGTACGAATTTCATGTGTCACATTGGCAAGAAATTCAGCTTTTACTTGGCTGGCGGAGTGAGCTTCTTTCACTGCTTGAGCTAAATCTCGGGTTTGAATTTTTAGTTCATGACTGTCTTTTTCAGAATTCCAGTGACGCCTACTCAACACATTGCTTTGACGCATCAATAAGGCATAAACCACTAATACAATACTACCCACCACAAAACCGTTGACGTTCTGTAGCAACATTAAGCTCACCACTAAAGGTACAAATAAAATGCTCTGAGCAATGTAATTAGCACGATGAAACGGCGACCACTCCACATTGCTAATCGCGCCAGTACAAACCGTTATCAGCACTACCAAGAAAGTATTGGTAGTTAGTCCATATTCAAACGTTATATAGGCAGCAAACAATCCCCAGGAAAATTTACTCGTCCAATGCACCAGTACAAAATGGCGACGCCATTTATTGGGGCCTGAACCATGAATTTGATCAAAGCGTACTGAGAAGAACACCACTAAAGAGGCGGTAAACATGAGCAAGCCGCCGAATGCTAAACAAAGAGCCGTATGCTCACGATAGAGCCCCCCAGTAGCAGCTATAGCGATGTAGATCGCAAGGTAGGTCAATGCTACGTAGCGGCCATGAATGGCAATATTGAGATCGATTTTACGGAGGATCTTTCGATCTCTGGCTAGCTTATCTAAGGTCACAACTACTCCTACTACACCTTAGTTAGACATCATCTCACTTAAGTATAGTTGGCTACCAACACGCTAATCGGAGCTAATAGAGTATTTTGAAATAACAAGTCGCGATACTAAGCCTAACCAAGGGCAGGCTTATACCATTCGGTGATAGCAGTGATCTGCTAATAGAAAAAGGTCATTTCGAACTGAACGTAGTTGTCGCTTTCAAGAATGCTAAGTTTGCGGTCGGCGTTAGCTAAACGTTGCAACTGATTTAGGGTATTCAAGCCAAAGGTTTGATCGAAGAGAATATCTAAGCCATTGGTCTGGACCGTTTCGATCGCCCAGTCCACTAGGAACTCGTAGTCCAATCCACCCCCCGCCAACAACCCGGAATCCGTCAGCAATTGCACAGCATCCACAGAAGTTTGGGATGCCTCCTCTTCACCGCGGGCCAAGACATGAGCTCCAAGTACCTTAATTTTCCAAGAATCACCAATACGGCGACTAGCTTCTAGGGTAAGAATCTTCTCTTCGGTATCTGGATCAATCAGCCCACCGAAAAGAATTTCTGTACTCTGCTCGTCGTTAAACGTTAAGCGCATACCCAACCCGATATCTTGCTCAAGAAATCCTGGGCTAGCATCGCCACGTTCGTCCCACAGGTATTCAGATATCAAGGTAATATCAATGTCGGATTCGAACACAGAACCAAAGGTATATTCTACGCCACCAACTGCAGCAGTGTAGTTTTCCCGCTGTGATTCAACGCCGATAGCTTCTAACTTGGCTACCCAACCTTCATAAATAAATTCGAATTCAAAGCCAAGCTGCTCCATATGGTAATAAACAGGAATTAACTTTGGATCAGCGAGATCCCAGTTAAAATCAAACCAAGGTTCCCTAGAAATGCCAGAAAACAGGGACACAGCGATTTCTACATAATCGCCTATTGGCTGCCCCCAGCGCACCGCAAAGCCAATATCATCTTTCGATACACCATCTCCATAGCGAGGATTATCTGTGTCCACAGGGATAGGCGTTCGCAATCGCCCATCTACCCCAGGAAAGGTTCGCTCTCTAAAACCTAACAGCGCGTAAAAGTCTAAAATACCCACATCGTGGACGAAGGATAAATGCAATAACGGCTGACCTAACTTGGAATCTCTATCCCCTTCCACAAAATCCTTTTGGTTAATCACGTCCACCAAATTTAAAAACTCAGTACGCCCCCAAAACACCGTGGTATAACCGAGCTTAAGTTCCCAGCTATTGCCAATATGGCCCCAATAGGCGTCGCGCAGATCGAAGTGAGTGCGCTCATCATCGACACTATCGATTCGCATGAAAGGAACAAATTTGAAGAAATCATCGCCATCATTCCACTCGGTATAGAACTCCGGCTGAATGCGTAGTGAAAGCCCGTCTCGATCTTGACCAAACTCACCCGGATCATCAAAGTGCCGCCATTCAGCCCCCAGCTCATAGCTCCACTCACCATTGTCTAGCAGTGGCTCAATCAAGGCGTGGCTATAACCCGACACTGAAAACAACAGCACCAGGCTCAAATAGCGATAATTGAAGATCTTCAAAACAGCGGGTCTCATAAGAAGAAGCTTAGCAAATAAGCGAAGGACCTCTACCTACATCAGTAGAGGCCCTTAGAAGGGTTGAATTAACGAGCTCGTTTCAAGCTGTTCTTGTTGAAGTCTTTCTTTTTAAGCCCGGTTTTGTACTTGGTGTCTTTGCGCTGTAACTGGGTGCTTTTACCCGTTTGGTGATTTACCATTTCCATCAAGTCTGGGTTCCAAAACTGGTCTTCATAGAGTTTGTACCCAGTTGGTGTAAGCGTCTTTAAGTGACTCTTCTTACGATCATAGAACTCGGCTTTGTAGGTGCGGTAATGTTCCTTGTCTACCCAGCTTAAGATCTTGGTGTAGCCGGAATACTTGTCGTGAGGATAGCTCTCAACCACAAAGCATTGTCCTTCGCCACAAGCTTCATCACGAATCCATTTGTAATCATAGTCATCGACGTCTTGACCAGAAAGATCTTCGAAGGAAAACTCACTACCCATGAAAGGACCAGATTTGTTCTTAGAAGCAATTTTCTTAACACGTTTCAAAGCAGGTAAGTATAACCACTGATCATCATCTTTCTTTTTATGAGCAAAGGTTAACAAAGCCGTACCTTTTTGGTCTTTAGGTGTATCGAAAACCATCAAGGTTTTATCTTCGTCGTTTTCACCTTCTAAGGTTTTAACGCGCATCTCACGTTCGCTGGTATTACCACGCTTATCCTTGAGGATCATTACCATTTTAACTTGAGAATCCACAAAGCCTTCATTGCGTTTTTCAATCTCTTCAAATACGGCACGACCTTTTTCTTCAGGCGTTTCAGCTGATACAGGCATGGCGGAGATCATCAAAGCACTTGCCATCGCGCCGCAGGCTACTGCGATCTTGTTTAGTCTTAACGTCGTTAGTCTCAACATTGTTACTCCCGTTACCTTTTGCTTTCTGGTTTCTGTTGTTTGTTTTGAACTTTCCAAACTTATGTTTCTATACCGGCTTAACCGGCTTACTTAACTTTTGATACTGCTGCCAACGTAAAATCTTGTTAAATCATGTCGTCATTTTAGTCGAGTCTAATCCATTAGACTCTATATTTTCCGATGGTTCAGGCTTTTTGCCCTCCGCAACCTTTTGATTCTTTCTCGCGTCCATGGCTAACAATAACGGCGCAAAGAAAAAGAAATCAACTGCTAGCGCCATTACGATGGTGATCGCCGTTAACAAACCTAAACTGGCCGTAGGGGCAAAGCTTGAAAAAGACATCACACCAAAATTCACCACAAGAATAACTGAAGTTGATACCAGCGCAACCCCAACGGTTTTAAAGGCATATTGAACCGCTTGCTCAGTGTTAAGGTTTTGTTCTCGCTTAGCTCTTACGTACTTACTTAGAAAGTGCACCGTGTCATCCACTACCACACCAAGAGTGATACAAGCCACAATAGAGGTCGATAAATTGATATTGCCATCTACCATACCCCATACGCCAAAGGCCATTCCTGCTGGTAGCAGGTTTGGAATTAAACTGAGCAAACCATAACGAACAGATCGTAATGCAACCATTATAATGGTGGAGATCAGCAACAACGCCATTAAGGTGCCACCAATCATGCTCACACTGTTACGAAAGCCGATTTCTGAAAACAGGCGATCTAAACCGGTGGCTTCCACTTTCATATAACCGGGGAAGTTTTGATTCAACCAAGCTTCCGCTTTGTCAACAAACTCCAGAACGCTTGCTGAAGTGGTTCGATATAACACAACCGTGAACAAAGTTTCGTCCTTATCCATGGTAATTTGATTGTCTAACCCCATGCCAAATGGCAACGACATTTCATAGAGCAGCAAGTACTGAGAGGCCAATGCACGATCTTCAGGAACCGCATAAAAGGTTTGATCGCCTTCATGCATATTGCGATTTAAACGTTTAATCACATCACTGTAGCTAGAGGCATGAGACACCTCTGGTTGCTGCTCTGCCCATTGATTGAAAGCTTCGATGGCTGCCAAATATTCAGGTTCGCTAATTCCACCTTGATCGATAGCGGGAATGGAAAAATCCACTCGCTGAAAGCCTGTCAGATTCTCGGCAATAAAGTCGCTATGCTGACGAATTTGGAAGGTTTCATCAAAGTATTCATGCCAAACATCATTAAACTTATTGGTAGGCAAAAATGCCGAAAGCACTAGCATAACGACCGAGGTCGCCACCAAAAATCGCCGCCGATTACTAATAATCATATTAGCCACCGCATCCATCATACGATGCTGTAGCCCCTCACCCTCATGAATCCGCGTGCTAGGAAAGATCATCACCATTGCCGGGAGCATGGAGATCGAGAAGAAAAACGCAAACATTACGCCGACAGCAGTAATATTTCCCAAGTCTCGCAATGGCGGAGAATCCGACGTATTTAAACAAATAAAACCAATCGCGGTGGTGAAACTCGTTAAGAAAACGGGCTGATAGTTAACACGCAGGCTTTCCATTAAAGCTTCCGCTTTGCTGTGCCCCTGGCGCAACTGCTGCTGATGAGTCACCAGTATGTGAATACAGTCCGCAACACCAAGAGTAAGAATGATTGCCGAAGCATAGCTGGAGATAGGATGGAAAATAATTCCGGCATAGACAATCAAGCCCATAGCACTAATCACCGATGCACTCACAATCATCATGGTGTAGAAAGTGGCTAATACACTGCGTAGAAATAAAAACAGGGTGAATAAACTCGCCACCATGGCCAATGGTAAAGTGGTTTTAAAACCATCTTGAGTGGCCGTTACCATCGCCTGAGTGAAAACCACCGTGCCAGTGAGATAGAAATCAATATCGGGGTGCTGCTGTTCAAACTCTTCAATTAAAGCCTGGGCCCATTCCGTCACTAACACCGCATTCTCACGGCGCTCATCCAACATCACTGTAGCCAGCACCGAAGCGACATGACCACTATCAGACACCAACGAATCCACCAACGTGGGCTCATTCAGAGCAATAGCCTTAATAGCTGCCACCTGCTGGTCGCTCATCTGCGCGGCTTGTTCCACCAAAAAGCTGGTATCCAAAAAGTCGCCATCGACTACCGTATGGGGGAAATTAGCAAGCGACTGCACCCGAACTGCATTGGGCATCTGCCAAACTCGCTCGGTAAGCTGCTCAATCACGGCAAGGTTATAGGGCGTAAAAACACTTCCGTTTTTAGGCGCCAAAGCAATGAGCACTGCATCACGAGCACCATATTTGCTCTCGAAGGCAGAAAAGCGTGTGAAATCAGGATCATTGGGGGAAAAGAAGGAGCGAGGATCACTAGTAGTCTTAAATCCAGACAAGCCAGTGCCGGCCAGCGCAGTGATCACCAGGGTGAAAAACAGCACCTGCCAAGGCCGATATACTACCCATTGAAAGTATCGGTTAAGCATTCATGGTCCTTTATGTTCGACTTCTGATATCCCTAAATCTACACATCCTTACAGCTGAACCGAGCCTAACATAGGGGCTAAAGCGTAAACAAGTGATATACAGACCGAGTGGTTTGAGAAAGATTAATTCACGGGTGAGATAATAACACAAGCAATAGCATCGCTAATGAGAAGACTTATCAGTCTTAGAAAAGTTCGAGCTCGCCACCACCAGGCCCTTCGTCAAAGCCCGATTCTTCCTGCAGCACTAATCCATCGTCCTTGATATCCACCACTAAAGTAGCGGCCAGCACTTCACCGTCGATACTAAAGTAATAGACAAGTTGAGTACCTTGGGGGAGCACCTCTGCCAAATCAGCACCGAAATAGGCAGAGGGCAAGCCAATGTTCATTCGCACACCAAACTTAAGTAGATTGTTCTTGATCTTACCAATAAGTTGATTGCACAACTCAGCTACCCAGTCTTCTAACGCCTCTTCGCTAACGTTGGTAATGGTGCCACCACTCGATGGGTAGGTCAAAGACAGAACATGCATAGGCAGTTGCAGACAAAGAGTTATTTCAACATCTTGTGAACCAGCGTCGAGAACGCCAATGGGATCTTCTTCATCGAGGTGTTCGCCTGGATCAACCCGAGTGAAGCTCACTGCCATAGGCTCGAATAACTCGCAGCAACATGATTCAAAAATTTCACCAAAGCGATCAATAGTCGATTGATTAGCCATTAAACGGAATCCGCCCAACCCAAAATAACTACTTCATATTTCAGTATAGAAGAATTGCGAATTCCTGTAGCTAGTTTGGGCGGATTAGAACTCCGCCCAGTCGTCATCCAGCTCTTCTGCTATGGCAACCGTGTGATGTGTCTGTTTAGAGTTTGAATCCGTTACAGTTTTCTCTACCTTAACAGAAGCGCCATTAGCGCTTGGAGCGACTCTGTTAGTACCATCTCGAACAATAAAGAAATCCATTAAACGAACCATATCTCCGATTTCATTATCAACCGATTGCACCGCAGCAGAAGCTTCTTCTACTAGTGCGGCATTCTGTTGAGTCATTTCATCCATTTGAGCGACAGCCGTGTTCACTTGCTGAATACCAGCATTCTGTTCCTGGGATGCGTCTCTAATCTCTTTAATTGCATCGGTCACCCTCCCTGATGACTCGATGATTTGATTCAACACATCACCCGCTTTATTAACTAAATCTGCTCCCTCATTCACTTTACTGGTGCTCGAATTAATCAGATCTTTTATTTGTTTAGCAGCCTCTGCAGAACGTTGCGCCAAAGCTCGCACTTCGCCAGCCACAACGGCGAAACCTCGACCTTGCTCTCCAGCCCTTGCCGCTTCCACTGCGGCATTAAGTGCCAACAGATTCGTTTGGAAAGCGATCTCATCGATAACACCAATGATGTCACCGATCTCTTTACTGGATCGGCTAATATCCACCATAGACGCAACAACTTCTTCCACTATTTTGCCACCAGATTCGGCAATAACTTTGGCATCCTCCGCTAAGCCCGCGGCGCTTCCAGCATTGCTTGAACTCTGATCCACAGTAGAAGTCATTTCTTCCATGCTAGAAGCTGTTTCTTCTAGGGAAGAAGCTTGCTCTTCAGTACGCTGACTTAAATCAGAAACACCCGATAGAATTTCTCCGGAACCCACTGAGACGCTGGTTGCGGAGCTGCGTACCGAACTCACCATATCCTCTAGCTTTTCTGCAGAGCCATTAATCGACGCCTTCATTATTTCCAATTTACCGGCGTAACGTCCTTCTACCCGTTTAGTGAGATCTCCTTGCTGCTGAGCAGAAGTGACACCAACGATATCATCAATGGCCTGCCCTAAATGCTCTAAAGATTGGTTAATGTTGTCTTTTAACGTTCCTAAATCACCGAGCAAATCTCTTTGAATACGCTGCGAGAAATCACCTTGATTCAAAGCCGACATCAACTCGCTAATTTCTAGCAGCACACCGGCGGTATTATCATTGGATTCATTAATAGCATCTTTAAGATCGTTCAGCTGACCAGAATGATTGCCTGTTATACGCTGATTAAGATCACCACGTCTTAATGCAGCGGATACAGAAGTAATTTCTTGCATCGCAGCTGAAAGCTTATGCAGTGATTCATTTGCATTTTGTTTAAGACTATCTAAATCACCTTTATATTCAGCATTGATACGCTGGGTGAAATCACCATCCTTGAGTGCTTCCATCACCCTAGTCACGTCAGCGACAGCATTGTGAACGCTCTCAGCAGAACCGTTAATGGCTTGCTTTAGATCACCCAACTTGCCTTGATAAGTTCCAGTGATTCTTGATTCAAGCTGCCCTTGTAATTGACTTTCTGCCACAGAAACAATTTCATCAACCGCTTCTTCTAGAGTGGTTAATGAACTATTAATAACATCCTTAATTTTGTCGAGCTCACCTTTTAATTCCACTTCCAATCTAGCACTAAAATCACCATCGTTAACCGCTTCCATAATACCTTTAAATTCAGAAAACGATTTTTCCACCACTTCGGCTGAAGTATTCACACCAGATTTTAGGGTACTCAAATCGCCTACCAACTGTTCATCCACTCGACGACCAAACACACCATCAGCAAGCCCTGTCATCACATTAATAACACTACCTATGGCGGTCTGTTGTGCATTCATTAAATTGTTAAACGCGGTAGCCGCTTGGCCAACTTCATCTTCGCTGCTCACCTTGGCTCGAAGATTAAAATTACAGGTTTTTTCGACCTCGGAAAGCTTGCTCGTAAGCTCTTTAATCGGGGACACAATGGCCTTGATCGCAAGC
>JAKSAW010000759.1 GCA_022361455.1 Pseudomonadales bacterium
CGGGTTGGGGGATGGGGGCCGCCGGGTCAGAGAATTGAGCCGGGACGGGTACGCCCGGGACCACCCATCCAGGGGTGGTGACCCCATAGGGCGGAACGGGCAGAGGCGGGGCAGGTGAGACTGGACCCATGGGGGCCGGGAGAGAGGCCGGCGGTATGGCCATGGGCATCGGATGGCCGGGATCGACGGGGGTCCCCAGCGCCAGATGGGCCCCATCAATGGGGAGAATCATCGGCTGTGCGGGCGGGGGACGGGCGGTGGGCTGGGGTGGCTGAACTGGCAGTGCAGCTGGCATCGATGTGAGCCCCATCACGGGAGAAGCCGCCGAAGTCGGGGAGGTGAACCGCGTTTGGGCCAATCCCCGCAAGTAGTCCAACTCCTCTTGAATGTGTGGAGGCAAGGGGGGGTCCAAGCGGGGGCGCTTACTGCGCCCCTCCCCAAGAGGAGGGGAGGAGGAAAGGGGCGGAGAGCGTGCAGGGCGATCACGGGGGCCGTCCGAATCAGAGGAGTCCTCGTCGTCGCTGGCGCGGCCCGCCCCGCCTTGGCCCTCGGAGGGGGAGGTGAGGTCCCACGCGGTGACTTGCCGCGCGGCCCAGTCCATTACCGCGAGCTCCGCGACTGTCATACGGTCGGGGAGAGGTGGGCGGGGGCTCGGCATTGTAAGCAAGCGGGAGTCGTGACGAATTAGATCGCCGAGCTCGTCCGGAATCTCGGCGGCGTCCGGCGTGTCGAAATTGGTCCCGTAGGCCAGGAGCACCGTGTGTGAGCGGAGCGCCTTGGCATGAGCGGCGATTGCCGCTTGCCGAAGCGCCCGGCGCTCGGGGTGGTCAGGGGCCTTCTTCGTTCGTATTTTATTGTAGGCTTTTCTGGCCGTTACCGAGCGCTGGGTGCTGCTATAGAAGCCTTCGAGAAATCGAAGTCCGAAAGATTCGGGGGGAAGGCTGTTTATTTGGTGCTCCAGTGTGTCCGGGAGGGACTCCGGGTCTATAGACCCTGCACCTCGAGTGAGGCGCGCCTCGGGAGCATCATCCGCGCCCGAGCGGTGCTGTGGCGGCGGGGATCCTCGGCGCATCCGAGGGGGCCGGCGCCCGGCCGATTCCGACTCTTGTCGGGCCCGGCGGCGGCTCGAGTCCTCCTCGGTGCGCCTTCCCGAGTCGCGGGGGGCCACGGGCGCCCGCTGCCGCTCGATTTCGACGTGGCCCGCCGGCGGCTGGTCGAGCGC
>JAKSAW010000731.1 GCA_022361455.1 Pseudomonadales bacterium
AGCTTCGTGCCCAAAGAACAGCTGGGATAGGCCAACAATGGGGCCGATATTCCTACACATCGTACACAACATTGTCAATGGGGTCGTTAGCGACAATGTGGTAGCAGTACACGTGAATAGTATTGGCATCAACCCTTAACATGTGGGGATGCGTTCTAATGCACGCACACTTTGATTTCCCATAATTTGTTGGGAATAATGTTGTGATGCGCAAAGAACTGAATAAAAAAACTTACCTCACAACAAGGGGTGGGGGCTCTTGCTGACTCTGTGCCAGGGAGTCAGTCTCCGACAGTGTGGCTGAGGAGGGAGGAGTGGTAGAGTGGAGTGGTAGGTGGGTCCCAGGGAGGTAGGGGAGCCAGTCAGAGGTCACAAAATCTGGCCGTTGCCACTGCTCAGTACCGGGACCGTATTCCTCTAAGAACCTAGGCCACCAATCCACCGCCTTCGTGTACCGTTCCCGCAACTTTTGTTGAATGGCAGCGGTGGATTGCAGGCCTTCGTCAACACCCCCCAAGTACCTCCTCTAAGATTGCACTGACGCTTTGGCCTCCTCCTCCACCTACGGGAACATGGGGATAGGCACCCGCTTTGCCACCCCAATGAGCTGTAGCTTGGGGATGACCTCCCGCGAGGTGAATACGGGCCACCCCAGGCCACCCGCCTCGCGCCCAACCCATGGACAACTGTCATGGTCGTGCTCCTTCCACACGACGACAGGCTCACCACCTTCCATGAAGAAGCGAAAAGCGTGCGCACACCTAAACAATAGCACAAACAAAGAATGAGTGTGTCCCGTATGTGGACAAACAGAAACTTTAGTTGCAACAACATTTGCAACTATTTTTGCTTTTTCTCAATCCCCTCTTGCCCAATTGTAGGTATTGCCAACCCAGACAATTTGTGGTGTAGGGAGGACACCATGGAATACCATTGCCTTGCTGCTTCCTCTCCGATTCCACTGGGAACAAGTGTAATCCTTTCCTGCAATAGTGCCGCCACAGCGGTACGGCCGTACCGCTGTGGCGGTACTGGGATCGAGGTATGTACGTAGTACAGCGGTACGCCCGTACCGCTGTGCCGGCACTGGCAGCAAAGCGGGCACGTGGTGCAGCGGTACGCTCGTATTGCTGTGCCGGCATACTGGGAAACGAAATGAAAGAAGGTGCAGCGGTATGCCCGCACCTCTATAATGGCACGCGGGAGGAGCCACCACTGTGTTGCCACCGGAGTGCACATTACAGCTCTTCTTGTGACACATCATCCCCCAACATTCTGATGATCCCCCCACGCAGGTTTGATCAAAATCATGATAATTGTCTACCCCTTTTGCTCGAGCTTTTGGTTTCATCCCACATCTTTGTGGCAGTTACTTGCCAAGACACACACCATGAGTTCGTCGTGATGGGAATTATTCATGTCCCTTCAGGGGTACGGCCGTACCGCTGTACTGGCTGGCCATTTCGATTCCTAGTGCCGACACAGCGGCACGGCCGTACCACTGTGGTACAGCGTGCAGGTGGTGCAGCGGTACGCCCGTATTGCTGTGCGGCACACTGGGGAGCGAAATGAAAAGAAGGTGCAGCGGTATGCCCGCACCTCTGTAATGGCACGCGGGAGGAGCCACCACTGCGTTGCCACCGGAGTGCACATTACAGCTCTTCACCCTGGCAGTACGGCGCACACCACCACGACCTGCGGGTCCAAGCCGTGCTGATGAACATGACAGCAGCGCGGTGGTGATGCAAACGCGCAGCGATAGACTCATCCCCCCCCCCGAGGCGAGCACAGATGGGGGGGCGCTTGGCCCCGCTCGCGGAGGGGAGGGCGCACGCAGATGTGCCACAACGACCTGCGGCCGTCCCATCGTCCGATGGGGGCACGATACGACTGGCTTGTGCGCGCCCTGCACGAAAGCAAGCGAAAGAGCACGGCAGCGAGCTCGCCGACCTCGCAAATTGCAAACGCCAAGGGACAGAGACAGCGCACGAACGACGCTCTAAATGGAAAACAGAACGCGGGCCATGGAGTGAACCGCGGGCGGAGTCCATGGAGGATCAGCACGCATCGTACCCTTCTTGGGGGGTGCCGCAGCGACGGAAGAACGACGGCGAGGTTTGTGACGGCGAGCGTCCTCGCCTTCCAGTCGAACGCCACGCGGGGCACCACAAAGAGAATGCAAAGCCTTTGGCTTACAAAGTGTTTGTTCGGACAACAACTTGGAGCCAGCTAGCCAGCAGCCCCGCCGTACACCGCACTGTTGCCCCCTAAATTCCCCGCTAGCAACCCGCACTGTCCCGCCCCTCGAACGCGCCCAAGCGTCTCACGCTCCCCTGAAAAGGCTCCCTGCGCCGCACTGCACCGGTCACCCTCTCCGTCGCCGCTTTCTCGGCGCTTCCCCGGGCTCCCGGACGAAGCCTTCAGGTGGCGCGTAGTCCTCGTCACGGGGATCATCGTCCTCGCTATCAGAGGACTCGCTCGTGGAACGCTCGGCGGGGGCCGACCGTAGTGCGGGCAGTAGTTCGGCGTCCTGGGGGCCGTCTTCGGGGGCGTCACCGAACTCCTCTCTCCTGTCCTGCGCATGTACGTCCGGTGTTCCTCCGATGCCAGGAAACGGAGTGGGCGTGGTGAACCTAAGCCCCGGGAAGAACGCCGCGTCCTCCGTAGGGCCACCACAACCCCCGTTCTCCCGGAACAGGACGGGGGGTGGAGGCAGCTGCGGGCCTGCGCTAGCTCGGTAGCGGGCCCGCTCCAACGCACTGCGCACCGCAGTCTGTGCCGCGCGCCGCGCTAGCAGCGCGCCCGGGCCACTGCCTCCCACCTGCGGCGCTGGATCCAAGCCCGGGCCGCTCCGTTCCGCCCGTGACTGGGCGTCCGGAGCGGGCTGCAGCTGC
>JAKSAW010000298.1 GCA_022361455.1 Pseudomonadales bacterium
CAGTGAAGTAGAAGGCGCCGCCCACGCAAACAGGAGAGAAATATGACTGAGAAGAAGGCTCAGTTGAGTTTTGGCGATAAGCAACTCGAACTACCCATCTATTCTGGCACTCTAGGCCCTGACGTTATCGACGTTAGCCAAATCACCGGTAATGGCGCATTCACCTTCGACCCAGGCTTTGTTTCCACAGCCTCCTGCGAGTCCAAGATTACTTTTATCGACGGTGGCAAAGGTGTGTTACTACACCGCGGTTACCCTATCGACCAGCTAGCAGAAAACTCCGATTACTTAGAAGTTTGCTATCTACTTATGTACGGCGAACTTCCAAACGCAGATCAAAAGAGCCAGTTCGTAGATACTATTCACAACCACACCATGGTTCACGAACAACTACGTAACTTCTATCAAGGTTTCCGACGTGATGCTCACCCAATGGCAATCATGTGTGGCGTTGTCGGCGCATTGTCTGCGTTCTATCATGATTCTTTAGAAATCTCCGATGAGCGTCATCGTGAAATTGCGGCGTTCCGCCTAATTGCGAAAATGCCAACGCTTGCAGCCATGTGCTACAAGTACTCCTTAGGTCAGCCATTTATGTACCCACGTAACGACCTAAGCTATTCAGAAAACTTCCTACACATGATGTTTGGCGTTCCTTGCGAAGATTATGAAGTGAACCCTGTACTTGCGAAAGCGATGGACAAGATCTTCATTCTTCACGCTGACCACGAGCAGAACGCTTCAACTTCAACTGTTCGCTTAGCTGGTTCATCTGGCGCTAACCCATTTGCTTGTATTGCTGCAGGTATTGCTGCCCTTTGGGGACCAGCACACGGTGGCGCTAACGAAGCTGTTCTTAACATGCTTGATGAAATTGGCGATGTATCGAATGTTGATACCTACGTTGCTAAAGCAAAAGACAAAAATGATCCTTTCCGCTTAATGGGCTTCGGCCATCGTGTTTACAAAAACTACGATCCTCGTGCAACTGTAATGCGCGATACTTGCCACCAAGTTCTTAACGAACTAGGCGTAAACGACCCACAACTTGAACTTGCAATGAAGCTTGAAGAAATCGCTCGCGAAGACGATTACTTCGTCAGCAAGAACTTATACCCTAACGTAGACTTCTACTCAGGTATTATTCTTAAAGCGATTGGTATCCCAACAAGCATGTTCACCGTTATTTTCGCGCTTGCGCGCACCGTTGGCTGGGTAGCTCACTGGCATGAAATGATCAGTAACCCATACCGTATTGGACGCCCTCGCCAATTATACACGGGTGAAGAAAAGCGTGATTGGAAGCCTGTTTCAGATCGCTAATTTGCTTTTTGTTAAGCAGGAAAAAGCTGAAAAAGCCGCCTTTTTAGGCGGCTTTTTTGTTTCTCTTTTTAGAGCTAGGATATAACCTCTCTAGCAATTAAGTAATTACTATTTAACTACAAGGTTATGCAATGAAAGTAGCATTTCTAGGACTCGGTGTGATGGGCTACCCCATGGCTGGACATCTTCTAAAAGCGGGACATGAGGTAACCGTATTTAATAGAACAACTGCTAAAGCACAGCAATGGGCAGATGAATTTAAGGGCACTTATCAACCAGCAGCGACCGAAGCTGCTAAAGACCAAGAAATGGTTTTTATGTGTGTAGGCAATGACAATGACGTAATGGAAGTCGCATTACCCGCTATTCAATCAATGGCGAGTAATGCCATACTGGTAGATCACACCACTGCCTCTGCTGAAACAGCTAGGCAACTAGATCTAGCCTGCAAAGACAGAGGCATACATTTTATTGATGCACCGGTTTCTGGTGGCGAACAAGGCGCCATTAATGGTCAACTCACGATTATGTGCGGAGGCGAGCAAGAAGCATTTGAAAGAGCAAAAACCGTGATGGATTGCTATGCCAAACAGATAACCTTAATGGGCACTAGCGGTAGCGGTCAACTTACAAAAATGGTTAATCAGATAACTATTTGTGGACTACTACAAAGCCTTTCTGAGGGTTTAAATTTTGCTGAAAAAGCAGGCTTAGATGCCCATAAAGTGATTGAAGTAATATCTAAAGGGGCAGCCCAATCCTGGCAAATGGATAACCGACACAAGACCATGATTGATGGAGAATACGAGCATGGCTTTGCAGTAGATTGGATGCGAAAAGATTTAAAAATCTGCTTTGAAGAAGCTAATCGAAATGGAGCGACACTACCGATTGCAGCATTAATTGATCAGTTTTATGGTGATGTGCAACGTATGGGAGGCGCCAGATGGGACACCTCAAGTTTATTAGCTCGACTAAAGAAACTGGACTGAATCACCTAGTTAATACAACAGCTATTCGCATCAGTAAGGCGAGCTGGTGACTGCATTCTCACGGTAGAATATGCCACTAGCTCCACGCCTGATGGAACATCTTCCTCATTACGGCCATCTAGGTAAAAAGCCTGCATAAAGGGCACTAGGGTATCATAGGTATAGGTGACTCTAATTCTCAGCAAATTGGCATCTTGAATATTTAATCCCGATGAACCACCAAGCTGGTTGGAAGGTCGGCTAATTAAATTGTCGTTAGGAATTTCACACCCACCGCCATAGCCACCTGCACAACTAACACTAGGGTCAGTAGGTGGCCCGCCCCAATCATCAAACACTGTTCGATCCGGACTCAAAACTTCAATTTGAACACTAGCTAGATCAGACAAATCGGTACTACCGATATCAGATGCTTTCATGCGACGCTTAACCTCTCGACGCATTTCGGTAATATCAATTGAGGAGCTGGCTCCAACTCTAGCAGCCATGAGTGCCGCGTATTCTAAATTGGACTTTGCTTGATAAATTAACCCTAAATGAACAATCCCCATTCCTAGCATCAGCATCACAGGAATGACAATCAGGGTTTCAGTAACAGCTACACCTTTAATTCTTATTCTTTGTTTTAGGCTTCTCATAGTTATATCTCTCAAGAAAAGATTGCCACTACAGTTTTATCATCAGTGCCACCCAGCTGCTCGCTGCGATTAATTAATGATTGCACTCTGTCAGCCATCGATCCTCTTTCTTGGCTCATTAATACAGCCATTTCTTCGTCAGCAACTGGGTCTGAGATACCGTCTGACATTAAAAGAACGATATCGCCCTCTTCCCAATCAAACTCTGCTACTTCTGGGGCCACCTTTGGTTTAGCGCCCATGGCTTGTGTTACTACCGATTTTACTGAGCCATTTACACGCCGAACTAGCTTGGCATGATCCTTAGTTAACGCAGTAGCCTCACCGTTACGAATGCGATAAATGCGGCTATCACCAACATGATAACAACGCAAAACATCATCGATAACCCACGCTAATACCAGCGTACTAGCCATGCCTTTTTGCCCAGTATCAGACGCTACTTTACGTACTTTTTGGTTGGCTAGCTCAAAAGCATCTCTAATTTTTTCATCAGAAGTATCGCTTTTTACTAGCTGCTCTCTTAGTGTATCCACCACATTACGAGAAGCGACACCACCACTCGGGCCTCCTCCGACCCCGTCAGCAACAGCGAAAACGCCTTTATTGGCTAGCACAATACAAGCATCTTCATTTTGCTCGGATCGGCTTCCTTGCTTGCTTATAGCAACTGCTCTCATGGCTAATTTCTTTTGTCTATGACGCCAACAATACTATCAAGCTCGTCCTTTTTCTGGCTTTTGTTTCCTAAAGCGTTAGAGAACTCATCAATATCACCTAGAAAACTAGAAATAGACGACACATCCGTGGTGGGATCAACAGTAGCGGTGTAAAACTTTAAGTGTTTTTCAGACTGAATAAGACGCACTATAGCGAGATTATAGTGAGCTTTTGAGTGGCGAGGTTTGAGCTCCACGACACGCTCAAAATGCTTGGCTGCATCGGGCATTTGACCACTTCTAAAAGCTATATTACCTAATCTATAGTGGCCCTGACTAAATTTTGGAGCCAACTCTATCAGTGCTTGAAACTTCTCTCGAGATTCATCGAGCTTTCCCTCTTTGTAGAGTTGCTCACCTTCTCGATATAAGGCTGTTTTTTTCCGATCTTGCTCAATCTTGTCAGTTAGCGCTTTTTCTTCTTTTTGTTGCTGCATAACAGCACACCCAGACACAAAACCCAGGTGCACTAGAAAAACAACCATCAAAATTCGGTAGGCTATGCGCCCCAACGATCGTACCATGCTAATTTAGAGCTCGCTTTTGTGTGATATTCCGTTCCAGGTGGTACCAAGTTTACCACTTCACCCCAAAGCTCCTTAGCTTTGTTGGAGTTAACATACTCCAAACGTAGCGCCTTTCGATATAGCTGGCGAGATTTATTGTTCGCATTATCAATAGCTATTTTAGCTGCAACACTCTCACCCACACCAAGTGCCTTTTGCCATAACTTGTAGGCTTTATGATATTCACCCTGCTTACTAGCGCTGTTACCACGCTCAACATACTCATCAACCACACGAGCTGTTACCTGGTCAGCATAAACACTCTTGCGCTTACCATAGGCTTTTGATTCTTTCTCAAGGAAGGAACTCCAAGCTACAAAAGCACCCTGCTTATCTCCAGCCACAAAAGACCTTTGACCTTTCTCATACAACGCATAAAGTTTGGCTATTTGTTCATGCTTTGCTCTGATCTTGGACTTTGTTGCACCAGACACCCGAGAATTATTCTCTAATTGGGTCATTTTGCCCAGTAGCTGTGGGGCATTACCGTTCAAGAACTCACTATCTGCAGAAGCTAATAGACGCTGGGCAGACTGCTGCGCCTTATTAACAGTGGGTTTGGGTTTTGGCTTAGGCGCTGGAGCTTTATACACTGGCTTCGGAGCAACTGGCTCCTGTATCGCAGGTTGAGCACTCAACGGCTTAATAGGTGCCATTGCAATACTTGGTGGTGGAGCACCAATAGCGGAAGGTGCAGACTTAACGCTCGCAGCTGCTACTTGTGGCTGCGCTTGCTGAGTCGCAGGTTGTTGCTTAGCGGCTGGGGAAGAAGTCTGAGACTGCTTAGGCATCGAGACAATTTGCTCTTCCACTCTTTGCGAATCGCTAAACTGCTGGAAGCCCAACCATCCCACGCCAACCACTACCAAAAATGTTGCAGCAGCAATCGCGCCCTTCATGATCTTTTTACTAGGAGCATCTCCGAAAGTGTCATCAAGTGGAGCAGCTTCTTTTGACTTACCAAAAAGGGACTTAGATTTACTTGCCTGGGGCTTGGCTTCACCACCATAGGAAAAAGTTAAGGACACATCACCCAGTTTAATTGTGTCGCCCTCTTCAAGTATGACTCGCGACACCTTGTAGCCATTAACTTTAATACCGTTAAGGCTGTTTAGATCTGATACAACAAATCGCCCGGACTGGAATACAATCTCTGCATGCTTACGGGAAACACCTTTGCCTGTGAGCACATAATCACATTCATTGCCGCGGCCGAGCACGTAAGGAAAGGTGGTGATAGGATATTGCTCGCCATCAGCATCAACTAACGACGCATTACCCTCTTCATCTGAATCGGTGTAGACCTCAGTCTTTTCATTGTCCCATTCCCCAGGCAAACCAACGTCTTCTTGGTCGTCATCCCCAGAATTGGCTGCATCAACCAGCCCATGGCGACTCAAATCAATTACTGGCGTTGACTCAACCTCAATTTCTACACCATTCTTCATAACTTAAATCCTGCTTTTATAGGAATAATTCTTTATTTTTATCGTATTTATTCTTTTTATTAAAGATACGTATTGTTTAGTATTGTTGTAGATTAACCACTTTGTTTACATTGAATCCTAACCGCTTAGCGTTATGTGCCGCAACTTCTATCACCGAACAGGTGTTTGGTGGTGCTACCCTGAATAGAAAAGGCCGAACATTTTCGCTAATTTTCAGCACTTTATGGGACTTATCTAGGAAAATCACATCAATGCTAAAACGCATCCACATTGTATGGATACTAGCGCATGGGGTTAACCAAAGGGCCGTATTTTGATCTATTTTGTTGTACCTTAAAAGTCCAATCAGACGATTAATCCAATTATCTGCCACCAACAAAGTGAATTCATCAAAATTATGCCCGTCCCCCTCCGACGAATTCTGCATCCTAATCTGTTTCACAATTACACCAACATTCGCACAAGAAACTCTGGCAGTAGATTAGTCTCAGCAAGTTTCACAACCATGATAAAACCAACCAACATGAACACAATTGGGAATAAAAACAACATCATAGGAAGCAGCATTTTAACCGGCGCTTTGTTAGCTTGCTCTTCTGCAGAACTAAATCTCTCCGAGCGTTTTTGCTCTGCTTGAACAGTCAGCACCTCTACAATTTCACCACCGGTTTCCTCTGCCTGGTTCATTGCCGCCACAAAGTTATTAACGGAAGGAATGTTCATCCTAGCGCCCAAATCTAACAATGCCTGACGACGGATTTTACCGGCGCGGATTTCACGTAGCAGTTTACCAAACTCATCTTTTACAGGGCCGTTTGGCAAACTAGAGATCGCCTGCCCCAGAGATGATGAGTAATTGAGACCTGCTCTCATAGACAGCACCAACAAATCCAGTAGAAACGGAAAATCTTTTTCAACAACGCGACGGCGAAATCTAATGCGATCGTTCAACCAAAGATCAGGGTAGATGTAACCGATAGGAATTGACGACACTACTATAACTAACGCTTCTGGCCCCAAGCCTTCGTTTACCGAATATAAGAAGATTGCCGTAACCGCTCCCACCACAAGGCAAACCCATTTGAGAGTAACAAATTCCTCGGGCATAACAGCGTAATTCACACCACCAGCACTAAGCCGCTGGGAAAGCTTTTCGTAACCCTTTTCGCTGATAAAGCTTCTCACATCGGTGGCAAAGAGCTTTACGACAGGTTTAAACAATTTATAGATTAATGGTGGTGGGTCCCGCCAATCCTCGTCTTCGTCTAGCTTTGAGCGTTTACGAGTAATGGCCTTCAATATGGAGAAGGTTGCGGCTGTGACCGCAATTGCAACCAGAATACTTGGAAGGGTTGAGACAAGCTCTCTTTCGTTAAAATACGCAGCTATTTGATCAAACATCAACAGTCACCACCTTGTTAATCAAGATAGCGGCACAAATCGCCATGGCCACCATAACAGCCAGCCAGATCAGCCCTAACTTGGTAGTAAAGAGCATTGCCATGGATTCTGGTTCCAGCTTGTAAAATACATATCCGATAAACACAGGGAAGAAAGTTGCCAACTGTCCTTGGGCCCTACCCATGGAAGTTAGTGCTTTAATCTTACTTTCAACCTTTGACTTTTCACGCAGCGTTCCAGCTAAGATATCAAAAGTTTCAGCAAGGTTACCACCTACAGCCCTGGATATCTTAATGGCTGAGTTCATCAAAATAATCTCTTGCCGATCCATTCGTTTCGCTAGTGAATCAAATGACTCATTAAGATCGGTACCGATGCGATACTCAACTAGTACCTGAGCAAACTCTTGAGAAATTGGATTTGGTTGGTTTTTCACGATTTGCTGAAGAGATTTAACCAAGTTCAGACCTGAACGCAGCGACGAAGACATTGCAGCTAAAGCATCTGGCAATTGTTTCACAAATTGATCGGCACGTTTTTCTTTAAGTCTACCCAGTATAATTGGCGGTAAAACTAAAATGATCCCCACAACGGTGGCTGCGACTAAAAACCCCATAGTAAAGAAGAGCAATGGACCAATGATAAAGGCTGTCGCCATCGTATATATAAATATCTGGCCCGGCTCCATCACAATCAACGCATCGCGCAAGTTTTTATCTACTTGGGTAAAGAAGTTTCTGCGATAAAGATTGAAAAAGTCTCTGCCAATACCTGCAAAGATAAAAAACACACAGGTACAAAACACCACGGTCACCAAAATTATAAAAAGTGCTTGGTGCTCTCGGATAAAAGCTAGCGGTACACTAAAATCTAATTCCATACGTCTTGCAACTCATGAATACCTGCGCTCGCCCCGGTATCGCCAAAGATTGAAGTATCAAGCTCAATCCCTTGCTCGATAGATTGACGATAAAAGGCCGGCACATAACCCGTAGCAACGAATTCACCCATGATTTTGCCATCTGGGCCATTACCTTTTCGTACGTATTCAAATATTGGTTTTAGTTTGATGGTATCGCCTTCAATGGCCTCTACTTCCATAATATGAGTAATTTTACGCGAGCCGTCTGACAAACGACTTTGCTGTATCAAGATATCAACAGCGGACGCTATTTGTTCGCGAATTGCACGGGACGGTAAATCCACACCAGCCATTAGCACCATAACCTCTAAACGTGCTAAAAAGTCTGATGGTGAGTTTGCGTGCCCTGTTGTTAGTGAACCATCGTGACCTGTATTCATTGCTTGGAGCATATCCAATGCTTCACCACCACGACACTCACCAACTACTATGCGATCAGGGCGCATCCGCAGAGCATTAATTACTAAGTCTCGAATCGAAACCTTACCCTTACCCTCAGCATTAGCAGGCCTGCTCTCTAGGGAGACCACGTGAGGCTGGTTTAGCTTAAGTTCCGCAGCATCCTCGATCGTTACGATACGGTCATCTTCGCCGATAAAGTTAGAAAGGATATTAAGAGTGGTAGTTTTACCAGAACCGGTACCACCGGAGATAACTACGTTCTGTTTTAGCTCAACACATGACTTTATAAATCTCGCCATATCTTCTGACAAGGTACCAAACTTAAGCAAGTCGTTGACGTACAGATTCTTTTTGGCAAATTTACGAATGGTGATGGTTGGGCCGTTTAACGCCAAAGGAGGAATAATAGCGTTAACACGAGAGCCATCAGGGAGACGCGCATCAACCATGGGAGAACTCTCGTCAATACGACGACCAAGTGGCGCTACAATTCGATCTATAATCGCCAGCAATGATTGGGTACCAGTAAAGCGGCTTTCGGCAAGGGATAGTCGACCGTTTTTCTCTACGTAGATTTGGTCGGCACCGTTAACCATGACTTCCGTTACGGAATCATCATCCAAAAGAGGCTCAAGTGCTCCGAGACCAACAGCCTCAGCAACCACTTGTCGCTCAAGCTCCTCTTTGGTCAGGGCGTCAGGAACTTTGCTAACACGCTCATCGATAATGTCATGAGTTGCTCTTTGAGCTTCCTCACGGAGCTGCTCTGGGCTCATCTCCTGAAGGTTGTTGCGCTTTCTAAGATCCAAATACTCGAGAATCATAGAGTGAATACGGCGCTTGAGCTCAATTAATTCTTCGCTTTCCTGAACAACATTAGACTCAAGACGCCGGTTTGTTCCCGTGAACATTGCGAACTCGTCGTTTGGCACTGCTTTTACAACTAGCTTTAAAGTGCCGAACTCAACAACATCATCAGCCTTTAGTGCAAGTTCGCTATCTAAACGTTCCCCCTTGTACCAGGTACCATTAGTGCTGCTATTATCTTCTAATAACGCTTGATCCTGGGAAATATGAAGTTTGCAATGGACTCTTGAAGCATGACTATCTGCAAGAATAACATCACACTGATCGCCTTTACCTAGTAAATACTCGCCTTCCTCCAATACGTAGGAAGTGGTATTACTATGCTCATCAACCAGTTCGAATTCCAACATAAAGTTCACCCATTATTTAATCAAACAAGTCAAACTTCAGTTTTTCTTCGGCGCTTTCAATTAGATCGTTCGAGTAATCCAACATATCCCGATTCATCTTACTATCAGGGTCAATTAGATAAGGCGTCACGAAAATAACTAACTCAGTAGTGCGCTGGACAAAATCGCGAGACTTAAACAACTCGCCAATAATGGGAATCGAACCTAAACCAGGAAGCTTGTTTACTGACTTACTGTCTTCCGCCTTTAAGATTCCTGATATCACCATGGTTTGACCAGATTGAGCATTCATCTCCATCATGGTGCGACGAGCAGTAAAACCAGGAATACCTAAAACCTCAATACTGCTGTCTACTTCACTAACCTCTACGTTAATCTTTGTAGCGATAAAACCATCTGGGTCAGCCACGGGCTCCATATCCAAAATTACGCCCACCTGCTTAAAAGAAACCTCTAAATCACCATCGTTATTACGGAAAGGTAAAGGAATCTCGCCACCGGCCAGGAATTCAGCTTTTGAACCACTCTTGGTAACCAGCTTCGGTTGTGCAAGCACTCGAGCCACACCTTTTTGTTGCAGGAGCCTTAAGGTAGAGCCAATTTCTGTCAACGGATGGATATTACTTCCCTGCTCAAGACCAAACCCAAAAAATGAAGATGTTTTGTCGAAATCACCTACGCCATGCACCTCGCCTAGAATCTCGAAAAAAGGACCATTTGCTTCAACGTTCCATTCAACACCAATATTTTTCAGATCGTCTTTACGAACCTCAACAACTTGCACATCCAACATGATCATCGCTTGCAAACTAACACTTGGTCTAACGACGTTAAAAACTACGCTGCCAGCTTTAGTTTCTTTCTGCAGTTTTTTCTTCATGTCTTCGATAATGGTGATATCTTGCTCGCGCAATATTCGACCTTCGATAAACACAATGCCATTTTCTTCTCTAGCGTTCACACCCTCCACATCAGCGAGAACGATATTGGCAATTTCTAGAATTTGTACCCAGGAGGTATCTACTACTTTCAACAAATAGCGTGTTTGCGAGCCGTTGTCTTTCCACACCCGAACATCTGTAACGCCCGCAGAAAGGCCGGTTAATAGCACTTCGTCAGGCCCAGTTGCTTGAGCGTTGGCCACTTCCGGATGACCGATTGAAACCCGCATTACGCCGGGAATCTTCATCAGCCTCGTTTGGCCTTCGACGATAGAGATGGTGTTGGCATATTTTTCAGCGGCTAGTGCGCTAGTGGATACAAAGAAGGAACACAATATGAAAGCTGTTACAGCATAGACGCGCGCTGCAAAATTTAGCGTCATGGTCTCAAATCCTTTCTAAAAATTTATTTTTGTTTTTGTGTTTATTGTAATGAGGTTTGATTCTAACAGAAAAGGCACTCTTACGAGCGAGTGCCTCCTCGAATCAACTCAAATCCCCAAGTACTGCGACGGGGTGGCTCTGGTGGGGCATCTTGAGGGATATCCACAAGATTGTCTATTGTGACATAGTCTTCGAATAAAGAACCTTCGTCTTCAGGCCTACGTAATAAGACAGCGATATCGCCCACAGTTTGAGCATGTATCAACTTGGTTGCATGTAAAGGGCTTACACCAACGGTAATCTCGCCATAGCGTTTTTGACTTTTTTCTTTAATGCCATCATCAATATCTTTACCCGTCGCTAAAATTCTAATGTTTTGCAGTAAAGGTACTGTTCTATCACGCTCACCATCTTTAACGGTTACGAGTAGATCAATATAATCACCTGGCGCCAAGAACCCTGACAATGTATCAAGGGAATCAACAGGGATAGTAATGGCTCTCTCACCCTCTTTAAGCAAACTAGCTAAACCATCAACTTTAACGTGACTAACATGAATTTTTAAAATAGGTTCGCCAGCACTTAATGGATGAAGAATTTGCTTGCCGTGAAGCACGCCTTGGTATGCATTAGGTACAACGGCATCTTTATGAAGATACGCTTTTGGAATTTGAGAAATACGCGCGGTTTTCGTGTTTACCACATCACCAATTTTGAGATCAGTCGCCGCCACAACAACCTGAACAGCTTGACGTTGGTCATCAAAGCTATCTTTATAGCTGGACACTTGGTTATTGATATAGTCCTGAGTTAAAAACCAGCCAATACCACCGGTTAGCATGGCGCCTAACAACAAAATGATAGTGAGCTTATTCGACGACTTATTCATGATGCACTACTTCTCTTTTTGTTATGGTTGATACACGCGAGACCGAAAAGATTCTTGTTTGTCATGCAGGGCATTCACTAAACCAGGATATGCAGGGGGATTATCAAACGTTCTATCCACTTGCGCACCTGTACCCTCGGTGGTTTCCGGATCTGTCCAATCTGAACTACCACCAACCATGGCATACCAAAGCATAATCATGAAAAACGACAGCACCACAACGTATTCAACCATTACACTACCGCTGAATTTCGTTTTGGGAGGCATCACTCTTTTCATAGCGTATGAACCGTAGTTTTAATTTATTGTTATTATTACTTGATCCAGTTAATAAGTATGTTAACTAAACGTTTACTTTTTTGTGTAGATTGGTTAAGCGTCACCTGAACAGTTTCGCTACCACGCTGATAGTCCAGCACCACACCTTTGCTGCTATTACTTTGCCTAATAAGAGACCACTGTTCTCTTTCAAAATGAGAAAGATAAAAATACTCTAAGGAATTCAACGCCTTCTGGCAAGTAAGCGTCAGGGTCTCAGAACGCTTACCATAATCAAGTGACTCTACCTTATTTAGCACCCTGCATCCAGGGGCTATAGCCATCTTTGTTTTCTTATTAGTTCGATAGCGACCAGGCATCGGGGTCACCGTCAACTTCCCTTCCACTAAGCGCCCGATCTGTCGATATTGAACGCTGTAAATATATCCGCGAAGCTCGAAACCAATTACTCGGTACTCCCCAAGATTCCGGTACTGAGACTTCCCATGGCCTTTAGTTTTAAACAAAGACTGGTAGTACTTTTTAACATCCGCTTCTGCACCCGGATAGGTAAACAGCCTCACAGACATTGGCATGCCATTATGAGCCATCTGCTGACCAACCCACTGAGATTGAGCTCCAGGCATCACCTCAAGTTTCGGCAAGGGCATATCCAGGGGATCATATCTTTTTGCTTGCAAACTCAACGGCAAAGCGGCTAGGAAACATATTCCCAGCACAAAAAATCGCTTAAACATTACTAATTCTGAATTAATCCATCTGGAAGGATAAGCGATTGCTCGTCTGACACAGCATTTCTATCACTATCGAGTATTTCTAGCTCATCGAAAAACCCGAGAGTGATGAAATTCAAAATGCGAAGAGGTGTCTGCCAAGCCTCTAAACGACCACCATCCGTAGATACAATTTCATTAGTAATGGACGTATACTCTTCTTCATTTCTAGGCAACACACCACCATCCGCTAGCAGTACCGCACTAGCTTTAGTGTGAAAGCGGCTTGAACCAGCCACCTCATCCATTGGCGCAGACCTGGAAGATCTCTCAGCAGTCAAGAACGACGGCCCAGCGGAAAAGGTTCCTAATAAAGAACCATCACTAGACAGAGGTATACTCACTGAAGTCATACCCAACGCGTTAGGGTCCATCGCCTGAATTGCATCGATACTGGAGTTGGCCACTGGATCATTAATATTCATAGCAATCCGCTCTGACCTCACCGCAACACCAGCACCAGTATCGACAATTGTTGCATGGCCTACACTACCATAATCCTTCCAACGCTCATGCTGATCAACCTGGGTAGCATCACTAAATCCGCTGGATTCACGCTCAATAAAGCGCTCTTGAACGCTATTCTCAATACCATCTGGCACCTGAGACAAATCATCATAAACCGTGCGCTCCCAAGCAACATATCGAGAAGCCTCATGGGTAGCTGTTTGCACATCAAGATAATTGGCAACCACTGGAATCAATAAAAACAAAGGTATGATAACCGCTAGGGATACCATAAACTCTGAGAGTGCTTGGCCCGACTCGAAAATTCCAACCGCTTTAGACTTGATCATTCGCAGCCCTCTAAAATACTAATTAGCCAACTTGGCTTGCCAGAAAGGATTAAACAAGTTTGCTGTTTCGCTTGTGATACCAGCATCATCAAAACCGTATTCGCAACCACCGCCTCCGGTCTGGTAGCACGCAGGTCTTCGATAAATTACCTCTGCCTCGGATACAGCGGCTACAGTCTCGCTGTCACAAGCTTGTTCCTCATAACGAGTCTGATCTGAATTCCAGTCTTGCTGCAACTGACCCGTATTGGTGTAACCCAACTTATCGTTACAGTTATCATGGCTTAGGAAAGCGGTTACGCGAATTTCCTGGTCTGGATCGCTCAAGCTCACATAGCGCTGAGTACCTTGATAGGAGGTGCCAGCTAACGAGCCACAATCGACGTCAGAACCACACCCTCCGAACAAAGCAGCAAGCGCTGTTACAATAATGTTGCCACCCATCTGAACACTAGAATCGGTTATCCTATTTACATCAGTGGTATTGCTCGAGTCAATCGGTGCTACTAAGTGAAGTAAGCCGCTGGTGGACTCAATAGAATCATTAGCAACCCAATTTAAATATCCCGAACCGCCGTTATCCACCCATTGCATTTCGGTAGAACCGGTTCGCGTGACGTTCCAAGTTAAGAAGTTTCCATAGGACTCATCTCGACTTCGGATCCAGTCACCCATAGGCAAGCCTTCCATAGTGCGGGTAACCAGACTCACAAAATCGCCACCATCTGAGATAGGGTCACCATCGCCATCGCAAGAAACGTTAGTCGGGCCGCCTCCGCCACCACCACCTTGGGCAACCACATCAGGGCGAGCAAAGACAATGCTTTGACATAAGACATCTGAAAAATTTAAAGCGCGATTGGCTTTTTCATCTAAATCGCTCATGTAATCAGCTTGGAACTGATCGCTGGTATCAACGCCATCCAAACCATCACTGGATAGCTGCGACAGATAAAATGGATCATTAACTTGTATCTCAAGACCAGGACGCTGAACATAATGCTCTGCCACCTCTTCCATCATGCTAATGATAGGGTGCTCACCACCATCCTCAGACATTAGCGCATCCATGACTTGAGTTTGAAAATCGCTATATAACTGAGTGTTTGCACCTGCGTGCAGAATGTAGATTCCTGAGAGAATTTCCGAAGCTTCCCTTACAGATTCGGCAGCTTGCATGATGCCATTGCCTAAAGGGATGCCAATCGCGCTGAGCCAATTAAGCACTAACCCAAGAGGCCCTTGTGGGTCAGCCATAATGCCCATTAACACATCGACTTCTGCCTGGTAACTCACCATGTGCCCGACAACGATCTCATTAGCGATCATTGCTCGATTAGTGTAGGCGAAGTAGTTTAAGTCTCTAGCCGCGATTTGGGCTCCAGAGTATGCAGCCGCATCTGCTGCGTTCACTAAGTTAATTTTTTCGTTGACGGCACGACCTGAATTGAAAACCAAAAATAAAACGACTCCGCCAACTAGAATAAGAGCCATTGCGCCGATAATAGCTTGTCCTGACGATTTACTTTTGTTCATGGAATTCTCAAATTTATTATTATTTTTAAGCAAAAGGGGGAGCATAGTGCTCCCCCTTTGTATTTACGCTTACGCGAACTTACCCAAATCTCTAGATTCGAGAGTTCTGATCAACGTAAGTGTCTAGGCTGTTAGCAGTGTTAGCTGTAGTTGCCGCAGAAGCTGCAGTCGTTTCAGCGTTACCTTGACCAGTGTTTGCTTGACCAGCCAATTCTTCCGCCATACCACCGATTTGGTTACGTACAGTACCACCGAATAGACCCATTACTGCGATACCAGCAACAGCGATCAAGCCAACGATGATTAGGTACTCAGACATACCTTGACCACGGATGTTTTTACGTGAACGAGTTCTTGCAATGGTTTTAGAAAGTTTCATGAAGAAAGCCCTTATAATTTAATAATGTTTTTTGTGTTTTTTATTTGGGAATTCAGCACGTTGCTGAATGGCCCGAATAGATATCACGTCTTGCACGTTGGAATCAACTTCTTATTGACGAACGGTCATCAAGAAGAAGTAGACGAATACCTTGGTCCGATATACTTTCATATTTGGCCGCCAAGTCAATAGGACCAAATGGCTCAAAAAACACTGTAATTCGATGTAATCCGACCGCAAATGTGCCATTCGGCATACTCTACCCGTACAGAAGGCACTATAAATCAATAACCTAGCGCAATGTAGATTGCGTAGCCCAGTTACGCGTGTAAAATAGGCGCTCCTTTCGAGGTAACAATACTTAACAAAACGGATACGATCTTTTCGCTCCTTTTGCTTGGTTAGCCCAAAAATTTAAAGCGTTAACAAGATTATTCCGTTTTAATGTGGGTGAAATAAAAAAAAGAAAATATAATTAGATTTATAAATCACCAACTTATCACTATTGACGATCGATTCATCACGGGGATAGATCAGAAGCATGAAGCTATCTAAGTTGTTCCGCTGGCGCAAAAACCAAAAGCCGGAAGAAGCGCCAAGCCCAAAGGCTAAAGCTGCACGTCCCAGTAAGCGGCCTTCCCCGTCCGCAAAACCCGCGCAAAGCGCCCAAACGGGCGGCCAAAAGGTTGATAAACCAGGCGCGTTTAACGCTAAGATCGGCAGCGCTGATTATCGCCTTGAACCTTTCACTGAAGGCGGTATATGCGTCGTGATGAAAGGCATCCCAAAGACCCCTGGGCACCCTAAGCTGGCCATTAAACTGGTTCGCGAGCAATGGCTCAATCACGCAGCTGTTAGGAGGCAGTTCTCAAACGAAAGCCAAATTGTTAGAGAACTTAACCACCCTCACCTTCCAAAATACCGTGCCCGCGGACTAGTGGATGGCAAAGCCTATTACGCCTATGAATTTATCGATGGCGTGCCACTAATTAACCTTTCCCAGGACAAGACAAGATTTCCACCAGAGCTGGTAAAAGACATTTCTAGAGACATTGTTGGTCAACTGCTGTTGCAACTAGAACATATCCACGGTGGTTTAAAACCAGTGGCTCACGGGGACATCAGCTCAGAAAACATTTTGATCAATAATCGCCAGCAGATTTATCTGGTTGATTTCGGTTGTGCTCACTTCATCAAGCAAGCACATAAGGAGAGCTATCAATGGTTAGCGAAACCATCATTTATCTCTCCAGAGCAAGCCAGAGGGGATGCTTGGGACAATCGCAGTGATTTGTACCAGGTAGGCATTCTTTACTACGAATTGTTGATGAATAAGCGCTGGAATATTGGCCGCTCGAAAAGAGACAAAGTGCTATTTGCCGCTTCCAATGATCGTCAAAATGATGATTTTCTCAAGAATGTGGTGGACCTAGAAACCTCGGCCATCATTGCCAAATTACTCGACCCAAGTCCAAGAAATCGCTTTCAGAGCGCAACTGAGGCATTGCAAGCGCTGGGAATGAAATAACTCAGCGCCGCCTCCTCCAAACAAAACCAACTACTCTATTCGAACACCCTGATCGAACCGACAGGTAGCCTTTTGCCCTGCAGTCACGCAGTTACCGCGACCATGAAGCTGGTTCTTCATAAAGCCACCTACGTACTTGCTACCGTCAGGCCATTGAAAGGTGCCACGACCCTCTTGGTAATTGTCTTTAAAATCGCCGATGTAGCTCTCACCGGATGGCCATTTAAGCGTACCAGTGCCATTTTGGCGGCCATCCTTGAACTCGCCATCGTATTCGCGGCCATCGAAGAACATGAACTGACCTCGACCATGCATCACACCGGAGACGAAATCGCCTTTGTAAGTGTCCCCATTAGGCCAAGACATCTTACCTCTGCCGCTTGGTGAATCGTTTTTGAACTCACCTTGATAGACTTCTCCACTGGACCATTTAAGGGTTCCCAGACCGGACTTCATATCATCATCGAATTCGCCATCGTAAACAGAACCATCGGTGTAATTGGCCACACCTTTACCCTGCTGCACACCATCCACAAAACTACCTTCGTAGGACTCTCCATCAGGACTAATCAAACGCCCATGGCCAGTGCGAGCATCATTAACGAAGCGACCCACATACTTACGACCATCAGGCCAGTTATAGGTGCCAATGCCGTTTTTCTTATCATTAGCGAACTCGCCGGTGTAATTACGTCCATCAGCCCAACGATAGGTACCCTTACCGCTTTTTTGCCCGGCGTAGAACTGGCCTTCGTACGAGCTTCCAGATGCCCAGGTGTAGCGCCCAGAGCCATGATAGACTCCGTCCTGCCAATCACCTTCATAAACCCAGCCTGTTGATCCAATGAACTTGCCTTTACCGTGCATCAAATCGTTGAGCCAATCACCCTCATAACGGTCACCATTAGCCCAGACATAAACACCAAAGCCGTGCTTAAGGTTATCTTTAAGATCGCCCGCGTATTTTGATCCATCGTCCAATTCAGTAAAGTCATTGGGTAGTTGACGCTGCTGCGTTGTCGCAGCCGATTCCTGAGCAGCACCCTGGGGCTGCGGCTCTTCAGATGGGCCGCATGCGGTTAACCCTAACAATGCCGCGATCAATCCAATAACTAATGGTGTTCTTGACTGCACGTGTGCTTCACCCAATTAAAACTTACTTAAATAATAAAAATAGTCAGAAACTGCTATGGCCACAAATTTACTTAGGTTTTGACCGGTTCTGAACCTTTACCCATCTTGAAGTCTTCTTGACCGTCGTCCCAGCCGGCTTCCCAGCTAGCCACTAAAACCTCAAGATCAAAGGGCGAGTTTCTATCCTTAACGCCACTCAAACCATCTTTATAGCCAAGCTCGTAGGCTTCATCGAGACCAACATGCCACTGAAGCTTTTCAGCGTCATCTTCTGTGGTTTGGTCAAATGTACGATCCACTTCTTTCGCTACAGAAACAGGCTGCTCAGCCGCCTGCTCTTTCGCTTGCGTGAATAATTTCAAGACGCCGTTCTCTAAATCAAACAGCACATGATAGGCAGCCGGCACCAGCACAAGACTGACGAGCGTCGCAAACATAACCCCGAAGGCCAAAGAAATGGCCATCGGAATCAAGAATTGAGCCTGTAAGCTCTGTTCTTGCATAAGAGGCAATAAGCCAGCAAAAGTCGTTAAAGATGTCAGTATAATCGGCCTGAAACGTGCTGCTCCAGCTTCTCGTATAGCCTCCAACAAGGCCACGCCTTTTTCGCGGTTACGGTTGATGTAATCAACCAGCACCAGGTTGTCGTTCACCACAACCCCGCTCACCGCAATCATCCCGACTAAGGACCATATGGTGATATCTTTACCCAACAGCCAATGCCCTAATATCGCCCCTATTATCCCGAACGGAATGGCGAACATAACCATTAAAGGCTGAGTGTATGAACGGAACAAAGTCGCCATCATTACGTACATGCCTAGCAGAGCGAACAAGTAGGCCTTCTCCATATAGCCTAATAGCTCTGCTTTGTCCTTTTGCGCACCCGCGACACTCCAAGTCATTCCAGGATAAAGATCTGGAAGCTTATTTAAGAAGTCTTTCTTGAGCTGATGCATGATCACCGCATCAGTGGTAACTGCTTCGTCGACTTTTGATTGCACTCGAATCACGCGACGGCGGTTGTTACGCTTAATTTGCGCAGCGCCTTCGCCATAGGCGATATCAGCGACCGTTAGCAAGGGAACTCCAGTCCCATCGCGAAGGCGAATGTGCATGTTCTCCAAATTCCACAATGAAGTACGTTCTGAAAGCGGATAGCGAATAACAACACTCACATCGCTTTCACCGCGCTGAATATTTTGAATATTCACACCGTGATAAGCCTGACGCACCTGACCAGCAATCTCATCCAGTGTTAGCCCCATATTGCGGGCTAATGGCTTAAGCTCAATGACTAGCTTCTGCTTACCCTTTTGGAAAGAGTCCCGAATACTATAGGTGCCATCATAAGCAGCTAAGCGCGCTTTCAGGCTTTGCGATGCGTCACGAAGATCTTCTAAGCTGCTAGAAGCCAATTCAATATCAATAGCTGGCGATGGTTGGTTTAAGGTGGACTTAAACTTCAAGTCGATCATTTCAGGCAAATCACCGGCCCGCTTGCGCCACTCATCAGCAATATAAGAACCGGATATTTCACGATTCTCTGATGGCGCCATTTCGATAATAACGTTGCCAGAGTTTTCCGTTGCGTATGTGGTAAACACATGAAGAATCTGATCTTGACCGGTGTTTAGCTTAAGTTCGTCCTTTAATTCAAAGGCCACTTCTTCTAAACGCGTGATACCAGAACGCACCACCTCAGGAGCAGCATTCTGTGAGAAGCTCACGTCGGCGCTCGCTGTGTCCGCCTCTATCGGAGAAAAGAATACAATTTTCAACCAACCGGCAGCGACGAGGGTTAGAACAACCAGCAAGGCACCTAAAAAGCCAAAGATCGCTGAATAACGCCAACGCAGCGTGAGCTCCAAGAATGGTCGATAGACTTTCTGAATAAAGCGCTCAAGACCAAAAGAGAATTTAGCCTGAGCAAAACGTAGTCCGGGAACATTGTCGACATCACCGCTTTTAATTCCAGACAAATGCGCAGGCAAAACCAACAAGGATTCCAACAAAGAAAACATCAAAGTGGCGATTACCACGATAGGTATCACCTTCATCAATTTGCCTTCAGGACCCGGCAGAAATATTAGTGGCATGAATGCCAACACAGTTGTCAACACCGCAAAAATAACCGGACTAGAGACTTCTTGTGCACCTTTGATGGCACCTTCAATCCCAAGAATTCCACGACGATGATGGCTAAATATATTTTCACCAACAATGATGGCATCATCCACCACTACACCAAGAACCAGGATAAAGGCGAACAAGGAAACCATATTGATGGAACCGCCGAAATAAGGCAGCAACCAAAAGGCGCCCATAAAGGAAATGGGAATACCGACACTCACCCAAAAGGAAAGCTGCGCGCGCAAGAACAGCAACAGCACACAGAACAATAGCGCTAGACCACCAGCGGCGTTTTCGGTAAGCAAATCAATACGACTTTTAAAGTAAACCGACGTGTCCTGCCATACATCCACATCGACATTTTCTGGGATATAGGACGTTGGATTCTTCACATACTCCTGTAGCGCCTCAGAAATCTCTAGGATGTTTTGATCACCAACACGAAACACCGAAAGCGCAACGGCAGGCTTACCATTAAACTTGGTTAACACCACCCCTTCTCTAAAGCCATCAGTAACGCGGGCTACATCACCTACTAATACCTGGGCACCGTCGGGCAATGCACGCACAACAATGTCTTCGAATTGATCACCCCAATAGGCTTGACCCTTCGCCTCAATGGAAACGTTACCTTGAACAGTCTTGATCACACCGGTGGGCAAATCCATTGAGCTTTTGCGAATAGCTCCTGCCACCTCGGCAAAACTCAACCCATAACGCTGCAACGAACCTTCCGACACCTCGATGGCAATTTCATAGGGCTTAGAAGCTGAGTGCTCTACCTGACTGATGGTTTTAATGGCGGTTAAATCAGACTTAACTTGTTCCGCTATACGCTTTAAAGAACGCTCATCGGCAGGCCCCGAAATAATAATGTAGGACACCAAGTTACGGACCGAGATTTCTTTAATAATCGGTCGTTCAACGTCTTTTGGAAACGAACCAATCGCATCAACCCGGGCTTTTATTTCATTGAGTAAGTCCTTAGCGTTATAGCCATAGGCCACTTCAACCGAAACAACACCCACATGCTCATTCGCGTTGGAGGCAACAGACTTTACCCCCTCCAAATCATAAATGGCTGATTCAATTCGATTAACTACAGACTTTTCTACGTCCTCAGGAGAGGCACCAGGATAAGCTGCCGTTATAGTGATTAGATCCAGGGATACACCAGGCACGATTTCCTTACGGGTTTGACCCAAAGAAATAATGCCCGCGATGATGATAAAGACCATTAAAAGGTTTGCTGCTACCCGGTTCTGAGCAAACCAAGCGATAATGCCGTTCATTTAATTGATTCCGCCAATGGCTTGGGCGCGATCGCCTTGCTGATAGATGCATAGGAAGCGGAAGGTTTTACCGCTGGCTCTGAGACAACTGGCTCTTCAGGCTGGGATGTGGCAACCGGTTCGGCAACTTCAGGTTCTTCTGGCTCGGGTTTGGCGGCTTCCATTTCTTCAACGTCCTGAGCAATGATATCCGCTAAAGGCGACATACCTGTATCCTGCTTTTTAGGAGCCGGTTCTGGCTGAGCTTCCTGCTTAGCAACTGGTTCAGGCTCAACCACTTGAGGCTCAGGTTGCTTTACTTCCTCAGCCACTTTCTGACTTTCTGCCACTATTTTCTTGAGGGCGCCCGCCATCTGCTGAGCGGAATCAGTAACGCGCTGCTTAGTTTCATCGTCGATGGAGTCCATGATGTCTTTAGCTTTAGAAGCAAGATCACGAACCTCTGAAGCTGAGAACTCTTTGATCATACCTGTAGTTTTTTGCTGCTGAACAGGCTCAGCCTGCACTTCAACTTGTGGTTGTTGACGAGGAGCAGAACGAGCACCCAATAAGTTTTGGTCATCTGCAGTTTCGCGACGTTGATTCTCTTGAATATTGGTTCGCACCTTCATACCGTCTACTGCAATATCCAGCTGGCTTAGTACGATCTTATCGCCATTACGCAGGCCTGATTTTATATAGATGCTGTCTTTACCCTTATAAAGCACATCTACCTGCTTACGCTGCAATTGGTTATTGCTGTCCACTACCCATACTTGATCGCCATTACGAAGCGCTCTGCGGGGCACAACAAACAAATTGTTATGGGTACGACCTTTAATTTTTGCTTCAACAAAAAAGCCTGAAGATAGCGGCGGTCTGCCGGGTTGGTTTTCATCGGTCTGATAGGGATCTTCGACCTGTGCGATCACGTAAAGCAAACGATTACGCTCATCTAGTCCACCTTCAGATCGTACCACCTGACCAGGCCAGTAATACTTCTTACCGCCGTACTCGCCCACTAAAGTAACCATTGGGCCCTGCTCATTGATGCTGTCGAAATCGAGAGGGATATCCACTAATCCCACTTGTCGATCAGATAATGGCAAACGAATCTCTGAAACATCCACAGCGTAAATTGCGCCTAGCTGCATACCCGGGCGCACATACTGACCAACACTAACAGCCTTCATTCGCACACGACCATCGAAAGGTGCGCGGATAATGGTGCGCTCTTTTTGTAGTTTGGTAGCTTGAAGCTCAGCTTTTGCAGCTGCAAAGCTAGCCTCTGCTTGTTTAACTTGAACTTCGTAAGTCGCTAATGCATTACGGCTGCCACCTTTTACACGCTGACGAGCTTTCTTTTCAGCACGCGCTTGTAATAGGGCTTGTCGAGCTTGGGCTAGGCTAGCTTCTGCGCGCTTGATATTAACGTCGTATTCAAGCGGATCTATCTTGAGCAGCACCTCGCCTTTGCGGAAGAAACCACCATTTGCAAAACGATCGGAAATTGCCAGAATCTGGCCGCCCACTTCAGACGCTAGTTGAATTTCTGTACCAGGCGTAACTGTGCCTCGGGTAAAAACGGGCACGCTGACAGTCTCGCTTTCCACCATCGCTACTGACACCATAGGATGTGTCACTTCTACGGGTTTGTGCACCGCTTTGGGCTTCTGGGCCACAAGCAACCATGATATGACGATTGCCACGAAGAAGATGAGGATTGGCAAAACAATCTTAAGTGACTTATTCATAAGTGTTCTTTTATTCTTATCATTCGTGTAGTGGATGAGAATAGTATCCGAATTTCTACCATATTTTAAATATTGTAGGTAAATATTTGTATTTAAACTAAGTTATGGATTAATCAGCTCGGATTTTTTACTCGCCTAAAACCAAAAAGAGAGGCTAGCATTGCTAAACCTCTCTTTTGTCAGTGGATTTTATATCAAACGTTAGTTTAGCGAATTCGCCGCGCAGCCTGCTTTACGTATTTGCTGAGCAAACGATCAGAGCGCTCGAAGGCATTCTCAAAGAAGGCGTTCAAACATTTCAGCAAAGAATCAGTCGCTGAGTGAATGTAGAAATGATCACCAGAGAACAAACGCATCTCAAAACTGCCCTTGGTCAAGCGCGACCAATGCTCTAACTCGTCGATAGACACGTTTTTATCCTGAGCGCCACCGAGTGCAATAATAGGCACCCCAAGAGGCTCTGAAGGCTCAAAATGGGAAGTTTCGATTACTTGGCAGTCAGCTCGTAAAATCGGACTAACTAGCTCCATCAATTCTGGGTTTTCAAACGCTTCGGCTGGAGTGCCGTTTAAGCGGCGAATTTCTTCTCTGAATTCTGCTTCTGGCAAACCGTGAATAGGCTTGCGCTTTGCCGGCAAGTTAGGCGCTCTGCGCCCTGAAACAAACAATGATTTCGGCTGCGGCGCATCTAAATCGCGCAACCTACGGGCCAATTCAAAGGCAACCTGTGCCCCCATACTATGACCAAAGAATACGAAAGGAACATCTAAAAACGGATCGAAGGCATCAACTAATGCGGTGACGAGATCATCCAAACTTGTGAAAGCTTTCTCTTTAAATCGTGCCCCACGGCCTGGTAATTGAACAGAACAGATTTCAACATCTTTGGGGAGCTTTTGATACCAATCACGGTAGGCTGAAGCATTTCCACCTGCATAGGAGAAACAAAACATGCGAAGACGAGGATTGGCTACAACATGTGGTACTTGGAACCAGATGCTGTCTTGGATTCGACTCTGAGGTATATGTTGGTTTGCAACACCCATTTGAGTTTACCTATGCCCTAATTTGCTTTTGTTATATTTTTATCGATTCGACAACAGGTATCAGTAATACGGTTCTCAACTTTCTCAATTGCTACTGCTTTTGTACTCAATGCAGTATTATTAAAATGCTTGCAATGACCCGATTTGGTTGCCTGCATGCTGAGAACCTGCTGCTACTTTAGTCCGAGCTTATTGCACTTTTATGGCACAACTGTACCAAGTGCGAAATAGTATAACAATATTTGTTTAATGTATAGCCACTATAGGTAGGGCCCAGGGGTAGGTCAATGGATTAGAAAAGTGATTAATACACAATTTACAAATTGATACATTTACCAGTTTTCCATTTACCCTATGTTACCCTATCTCCTTGTTCTACCTGGCTTTCGGGCGATTTCTTGAGCGTATCATCTTCATCGAAATCTGGTAAGTTCGAATCAGCTCTGCGTATCGTGGACTTAAAAGCCGCAGCCACAACAAATACCAAACTCACCACCCCGAATACACTGATCATTAAAGCAATTCCTCGCGCTTCTCCAACCCCCCAAATGGGGCCAAATAACGTAGCTAATGAGCGGCCTTCAGCCATTTCGGGTTTGAAATAGCCATCAGCAAGAAAACCCGCCATAAGAAACGCGACCGGCTGCGCCGCGCGCATCATGGTATTGCGTAAGCTGAACACCCTACCCTGGAATGCAGGATCAGTTTTCTTTTGCCAAAAGACCTGGCTAGAGGTGTTGGCAAGAGGCGCAATCGCAAGAATCATAAAGGCGCCGACACATAGCACCCATATTTGTTGAGTAATCGGAGTAATAGCCAAACCAATCGAAACAAGCGCCGCAGCGATTAAGATGGCCACCATTTTGCGATCGGGCCCCTTCCATGCCACCATGACCAAACTACCGACCATCAAACCAATGCCACCGACCATTTGCACCATACCGAGATCGGTAGCCGTACCAATGCTTAGTACCAAAGGTGCAAACAACGCCTGCACGGCGGATACGTTAAACCAGATTAGAGCGAACAAAAACAAGCCACCGAGCACACCTTCTTTGCCTTTCATATAGCGATAAGCTTCTACCAAGTCATTCACTAGGGCTTTAACGGTAATCTTTCCTTCTGGCTTATATTCAGGGTTTGGAATAGTGACTAAAAACAGTGTTAAAAGGCCCAACAAGAAGGTCACCAAATCAAGGACGAAAATCAGTTTCAAACCGATTTGATCCATTAAAATCCCCGCTAATAGTGGGCCAAGTAACTGCACCAATCCCAGCATTAATCCCAATGATCCAGACGCCCTACTTAAACTTTCTTTGGGTACCACCAACGCAACCGAAGCGGTAAACCCAACTTGCAAACTAATTCCGCAAAGCGACGCGAAAGGTAATACCCATAGCAATGTCCACACGGTGAGACTGTCAGACCAATAGAATCCAGCAATCACTAAGGTACAAATAGCGGCTCCAATTTGGGAACCAATCAGGTTTAATTTGCGAGGCCAACGATCGATTAACGAACCGAGGAAAGGACCAACTAACAATGCTGGTAACGTAGAAGCGAGTAGTGTTAAGGAGTAAAGTGTTGTTTGCAGGTCGCTATCGGCGTATTCACGGAGAATCCAAACACTAACGCCGAAATTAGTTAATGAAGACCCCAGCATCGAGATAGTTTGCCCGAACAGCACGAAATAAAACAAACGTAATCCAGACATGGTAATTCTTAAATGTCCTGTGTTCTTCTTGTTATAGCGAGTTATTAGTGATCTGGGCTAAATTTTAACACTCAAACAGCAGTATACCTACGGTTTATTTCTATAAGAAGGCTCTGCAGGCTGTGTTGTTTAAAGCATCTTGCGGCCCTATAATTTCGCTCAAACAAGAATAAGAGAATCTCTATGAGCTTTTACCGCAAACCCTCTCCTTTAGAAATCACCTACGCTGGCCCAGATACAGAAGAAACATCTCCTTTTGTGAACCAGTTCTTTATTGAAGGTGAAGGCACATTAGCCATCAAGGATTGGCAAGCGGCCGTTGAAAAAGTAGCCGAAGCGAATAAAGGTTCGAGACTTCGCTTAAAAGGTTTTTGGGGGTGGAAATATTGGGACGACCAAGGCCCGTTAGCCAGCATTGAACAAATAGAAACTGATTGGGATGGCAGTAGCTCAGAGAATGCGCCAATTCTGGGCAGACCAATTGACATCCGCAAAGGCCCTAACGCGGAAATAGTTCTGATGAATTCGAAGGTGCCCCGGGTGTTGTTTCGCACCCATCATTCAATCACCGATGGTAAAGGCGCCGCTCATTGGATGCAGGAAATCTTCCGTGCCTTACGCGGCGAAGAATTACTTGGTTCAACAGGTAATTACAACGAGTGGGATGTAGTGAAAGATATGGAGTACCCGCCCCGTTCGATTACCGAAGGCAACTGTATCCCTGCAACAAAACCTTCTCAACAGCCATCCCTAGACGGCTGTCGTTGGCAACGATTAACCATTCCGGGTAAGCATACAAAAATATTGCCCAAACTAATTATCGCCATCAGCCGCATTGCGTGGCGCAACAATGGTGAAGATGGCAAAGTTATATTTAGAGTTCCATCGGATTTAAGGCGGTATGCGGAAGAAGGCGCA
>JAKSAW010000334.1 GCA_022361455.1 Pseudomonadales bacterium
TTTGAACGCGACGACTTGGACATGACGCCATTTGACGCCAAAGGCGGCTTAATGGGCATGTACCAGCAATTTGGCGACAAAATGGACTGGGTGATTGAAGAGCTGAACCGGGAGTTGGTAGCGTGATAAATAATCAACTTCCTAAATCATGGGCTTGGACACCAATCATAGAATTACTAGACGAAAATTCCAATGGAAAACCCTTCCAACAAGGATGGAGCCCCCAGTGCCATAATCATCCAGCCCCAGACAATTATTGGGGAGTATTAAAAACCACTGCCATTCAAGATGGTGAGTTCTGGGGCCATGAAAATAAGCAGCTTCCAGAATCAATCGAGCCAAGGCCTCACCTGGAAATAGCCAAAGGCGACATATTGATGACGTGTGCAGGGCCGCGAAATCGCTGTGGCGTCGTATGCTTCGTTAAAGAAACACGCCCCAAACTTCTTATGTCAGGAAAAATGTACCGTTTCAGACCAAACAGTACGCTTTTAGATTCTAAATATCTGGAGGGGTTCATTCGTTCTCATCAAGCACAGCGCACCATTGATTCTATGAAAACAGGGATTAGTGATAGCGGCTTGAACCTTACTCATGGCCGTTTTTCTGAACTAATGGTTCCATTTGCGCCACTTCCTGAACAAAAGCGCATTGTCGCCAAAATCGAAGAGCTATTCTCCGAGCTGGACAACGGCATTGCCGCACTAAAAACCGCACGTGAGCAACTTAAAGTCTACCGCCAGGCCGTTCTCAAACACGCCTTTGAAGGCAAACTCACTGCAAAGTGGCGGAAAGATAATGCCGATAAACTGGAATGCCCCGAACAACTCCTCGAACGGATTCAACAAGAACGCGAAGCTCGATACCTGCAACAACTGGCAGAATGGAATACAAAAGTAAAAGAGTGGGAAGACAATGGCAAAGAAGGGAAAAAACCGGGCAAGCCAAGAAAGCAAAAAATAGAGGCTATTGGTTCATATTTAGATGATTTATTCAATATTCCTGAGCAATGGAAATGGGTGTTCTTAAACGAGTTATCTGAGCATATTGTAGATGGAACTCACCATACGCCTAATTACACAGACTCTGGCGTTCCATTCATATCTGCCAAAGATATTAAAGACTTTAGAATCAATTTTGCGGACACCCGCTTCATCGATGCGGCGCAGCATAAGGAGCTGGTTAAGCGATGCCGTCCAAGAGAAAACTCTGTACTTTTAACAAAAAGTGGGACAATTGGGCGAGTAGCTTTGGTAGATACAGATCTAGACTTCTCTTTGTTCGAAAGCGTTGCGAATATTCCTCTTTTAGGTGATTTGCAAGGGCGATTTGTAATGTGGTCTGTATATTTCCAAGTCTCGTCCTACTTTGGAGCAAAAAATCAAAAAGGCGTTGCTGTTAGACATCTTCACCTTGAGGATATTAGACGCCTTCCCATCCCGCTACCCAGTCACGTTGAGCAAATCGCGTTGATTGAAAGAATAGAAAA
>JAKSAW010000133.1 GCA_022361455.1 Pseudomonadales bacterium
CATCCCAATAAAGTGTGCTTCACACAGCCCATGGGCAACGACAAAATAATCGATTTCACATGGGGCGAAATTGGCAACCAAATTCGCCGTATGGCTACCTATCTTAAGAGCCTAGGTGTTGAGCCAGGCGATCGTGTTGGCATCATTTCTAAGAACTGTGCTCACTGGATTATGAGTGATCTGGCTATTTGGATGGCCGGTGGTGTTTCTGTTCCTCTCTATCCGACCTTAGCTCCAGATATGATCGAGAAGATCATCGAGCATAGTGAAACCAAAGTATTGTTCGTCGGTAAATTGGACGGATGGGAAGACATGAAGCCTGGTATTCCCGAAAGCGTAAAATGCATTGCTTACCCATTAAGCCCGCCAAATGATTACGATACTTGGAATGATATCGTTGCTCATCATGCGCCAATGACTGAAAGCCCTGCGCGTAGCCACGCAGAACTAGCGACCATTATTTACACCTCTGGTACCACTGGTATGCCAAAAGGTGTTATGCATGCTTTTGCTAGCTTGGCTGCTGGTGCTAGCCAAGCGTCCAACATCTATGATGTGACTTCTCAAGATCGATTGCTGTCTTACTTGCCTCTTTCTCACGTTGCCGAGCGTATGTGTGTTGAGTTGGCGCAGATTTACCAAGGCACACACGTGTTCTTCGCTGAATCATTGGATACTTTTGCTTCGGATCTACAGCGCGCTAAGCCAACCATCTTTTTCGCGGTTCCACGTATTTGGGCTAAGTTCCAATCCGGCGTGTTTGCCAAAATGCCAGAGAAGAAGTTAAAAGTTCTTTTCAAAGTGCCGGTCATCAACAAGATCTTGAAGAAGAAAATTCGCACAGGCTTAGGTTTAAATGAAGCTAAGTTCTGCTTGAGTGGGGCGGCACCGATTTCCGCAAGCTTGCTCGAATGGTACAAAGATTTAGGTGTCGATATTCTTGAAGTTTACGGCATGACTGAGAACATGGGGTACTCGCACAGTACTCGTCTGGGTAAAGCTCGCCCTGGCTATGTGGGTCAAAACAACCCTGGTGTTGATGTGAAATTGGGTGACGGCGGCGAGGTTCTTGTTAAGAGTCCAACCACTATGTTGGGTTATTACAAAGAGCCTGAGAAAACTGCGGCTGATCTTGATGAGGATGGTTACTTACACACGGGTGACGTAGGCCAAATCGAAAGTGATGGCAGCTTAAAAATTACTGGTCGTATTAAAGAAATCTTTAAAACCAGTAAAGGTAAATATGTGGCACCTTTCCCAATTGAAAACAAACTATTGGCAAGCTCTCATATTGAGCAGCTATGTGTGATGGGTTCTTCTTTACCGCAACCAATAGCGTTGATCATGCTTGCGGAAGGTGATCGTGATGATCTTGCTAAAGGTAAGAGCCGTGATGAAATTCACAGCAACTTGCAGCAAACACTACGAGAAGTGAATGCTCAACTTGATCCTCACGAGAAAATTAAAACCCTTGTGGTGGTTAGAGATGAGTGGACCACAGAAAACGGCTTTATGACGCCAACACTGAAAATTAAGCGTAACGTGCTAGAATCTCATTACACAGATAAGATTGAGGCGTGGTACGAATCAGGTGTTGATGTTCAGTGGGAAGACTAGCCAATCACAAGGCGCTATAACAAATATTTGTTTTAGCGCCTTTGCTTTGATTAACAGGCAGTATAAAAAACAGAAAGCACGTTCCTTTTATAAGGCACGTGCTTTTTCTGTTTTAGGGCTAAGTTTTTTGCTCTGCCATGTATTCGTCGGCACCGCCTATGGAGAGCAGCAATATCCTTCACGGTTATGGAAAATTGAGCACCCTAAACAAGAAACAAGGCCTAGCTATTTGCTGGGTACAATGCATTTGTCAGATAAGGATATCGTTAATTTACCTCCCCATATTGATAGCGTTGTTGCACGTACCGATTCTTTAGCGATCGAAGTAAAGCTTGATCAGAAGGCACAGAAATCCCTTGCTGAATTGAGCGCGTTACGTGGTAATAAAACATTAAGTGATTTAATCGGTTCTGATACGTTTCAACGCATCGTATCTTTGTTGCAGCCAAGGGGGATGTCCCCGCTAGGATTGCAACGATTAAAACCTTGGGCTGTGGCGCTAATGCTAAATTATCCACCGCCTTCTTTAGATCCAGTGCTCGATTATTCCTTGCAACTACGTTTTAAACGTAACAAAAAACCTATCTATCAGTTAGAAACGGCTGAAGAGCAGATACAACTCTTTGATAGCATGAGTGTGGAAAACCAGGTGGGTTTTTTAATGCACTCATTGGTTCAGCAACGCCACTTTGATATGTATTTGTTAGCGATGAAGCGCTTATATATCGAAGATGATTTAGATGGTCTACAAGCTTTGGCGAATAGCCAAATGGATGAAGTGGAGCAACCTTTTTTGCAGGATCTATTTCGTAGGCTAATCGAAGAGCGCAACATAAAAATGGCCAATCGAATGGGTATTCACTTGCAGTCTGGGAACAGCCTAATCGCAGTGGGTGCACTGCATCTCACAGGAAATAAAGGATTGATTCAGCTGTTACGTTATCGCGGCTACAATGTGACGCCGGTTTTGCCCTTTACCGCTAGTTCAGTTCAAGCTCAGTAGTGTTGGCGTTTTCTGTGCGCTCAAAGGTTAGCTCGGCTCTTGTGTCACAGGACCCCCGTCTGCATTATTCTAACAATAAATTAATTGTATTAATTAACAGCTGTTTCTATTGGATCTGCCATGACTAATACCGCCCATGAAATTACTATTGAAGCCTGCAGTGGCTTAACTTTTAGTGGCCTTAGCTGGGGTGATCATCATGATGCAAAGTTGTTAGCGCTTCATGGTTGGCTAGACAACGCGGCAACTCATAGCAACTTGGCGCCAAAGTTAGCCGAACATTATCACGTCGTGGCGTTAGATTTTGCCGGGCATGGTCGTTCTAACCATCGACCTGTTGGTGTTCGTTATCATCTTCTCGACAATGTCGATGATGCTATTCAGTGTGCTGATGCTCTGGGTTGGGATACCTTTACTTTAATGGGACATTCAATGGGAGCGGGGGTATCAACCTATATTACTGCTGCTTTTCCAGAACGGATTGAGAAATTAGTGCTTTTAGAAGGTGTGGGCACACACGCAACGGAGCCAAAACAAGCACCGGAAACGTTAAAGAACGCCGTTAAAGATATGATAAGAGCGCCCCATATTGAAAAACCTGTTTATCCCACAATGGAGAAAGCGGTAAAGGCTAGATGCTCGGTGGTAGGCAGTATTTCCGAAACAGCAGCACAAACGCTGTGTGAAAGAGGATTAATGAATGTTGAAGGTGGTTACACTTGGTCTAGTGATCCCCGTTTAAAAATGTCTTCCGCTCTTCGTCTTACTGAACCTTTGGTAGAAGCTTTTGTGGCAAGTATCCAATGCCCAGCTCTATTCGTTGGTGCAGAGCAGGGCTTTTGGGGTCGCATGCCGGCTATTGATCAGCGCTTGCAACTAATCCCAAATCTTTCCCGTGCAATGCTGCCAGGAAATCATCATCATCATCTTGAGCTTGATACTTATGAAGCCGTTGCTGATGCTGTTTTAGATTTTCTGCAGTCATAAAAAAGGGCCCCATGATTTGGAGCCCAGCCGCTTTTGTTGCTTGCTTTTCTTATTGTTATTGAACAGATTTATTAGGCGTTTTCAAGACGAAGCGACTACTGTACCGTCTGCTAAATAGGGCTGAATTTTTTCCCAAGCTTGTTCGATGGAGATAGGCTTAAAATTGGGATCAGCAAATGCTTCGCGGCAAAGCGCGTACATTGCCCGGTTGTAGGGTGCTTTAACGTCGTACTTATCAGCCATTTCTAGCAGGTAGCCATTAATGCTTTCAAGCTCGTTATCACCTCGTTTGTTGGCGATAACGTCCTGAGCCATGCTACTAACCACCATTTTGGCTACGTTCTTTCTAAATAAGCCGCGTGTTAAAAATTGAGGAAGGTTAGCGCTCAGTTTAATTAAGAACCAGCTTGGCATGCCACCTAATTTACATTCTGCGTACCCTGCCTTGCGAGCAATCTGGGTACCTTCATAGGTTAAATTTGAAAGTACTTTTTGAAATAGAGATTCATTGTCTACGGGTTGATAGCCGAAACCCACTAATGTAGTAAAAGAGTTCGTGAGGTTGATAATGATTTTGGATAACACAGCATCTTGCAAATGATCCGTGATTACGGTCTCTACACCGAGTCCCATAATAGACTGAAGTGTTTTCATTTCCGTTTGCAAGCTGTTATCGGGTGTTCCCAGAACTAGCGGGCCGTGCTTTTGGTAACCCACCACACCAGGTTCGTCGATCCAGGCGTTATAGCACACGACACCGTAGACAATCTTATCGAAAAATTGCGGTAGTATGTTTTGGTTCTCGGCACCATTTTGAAAGGCCACGATCACTGGAGATTTACCATAGTGTTCGATAATGGTTTTAGCAATGGGAGCCAAACTATAGTTTTTAACACATAAGAAAATGTAATCTGGCGCGGCAATATCAGCTAAATTGCCAATGGTTTTAACTTTAGTATTCACGCCTTCTGCTTGGTGATTTTGCAGATACGCTGTAACGCCATTGTTAGCGATTCTTTCAAGGGTTTCCCCCTGATCCAGTACATACAATTTGCTATGGTGCGGAGCGATCCAGTTAGCGATAGTGGAACCAACGGCACCTGCACCGATAATCAGAATACTTTTGTTGTGGAATGCATTAGGCATATTCTTGTGCCTCCATGCCAGAGAAGTTAAAAGGTTGCTCGTAGTCTTTATTATTTAGATCGAAACAAGCATTCATGGTTTTCGCATAACGAGTCTGTAAAGGTGTGAGTACCAATTCGAGTTCTCTCAGCTGATCTGCGTAAGGTCCGTTGCCTAGCTCGATTGCTGGAGCGCTATTGCCGTTGCTTGAATTTAATAAAAGCCCCATATTCTTATTGATATTGAAGTTGGCTTTAAAGTGAGTGGCGCTTTGTAGTAAGTCGCTGTTTAAGCGAGAGTAAAGATTAGCTGACACATCAAATTGTGTTGGTGTGCCTTCGGTCGCAACATTGACTTTTAGATAGTCGTTGCCGTGTTCGTCTGTTGCCACGGTCTTGCATTGACCGCCGCTAACATCTATATCGATATCATGGGTGACTTTGGGCAGGCCCCAAATTTTTCGACCCCGGATGCGATTTTCCTCAGAGGTCACTGGCATGCTAAATACGTAATAGCCAAACTTTCTAAACTTATCTACCAGCATCGGTAATACGGGTACATTCACCGTGGGATCGATCATCACGGGAATGGTAAGGGCAATTTCATTGTAGGGAGCTACGTTAATCACGTTGCGATACACATAGCTAGCAATTGCCACCAATGAACGGCCCCCTAGCATATTAATGGGGCGCATTTTCGGATGGGGCATCAGCTCTGCTGCCTTCTCGTAGTTACACAGGAAAATAGCTTGAGAGCAGGTAACATCGCCATAGAAAGTAGGGAAGTTATAGTCCTTGCTGATGGTGTCAGTCAGTTGTAATGGCGCGTGACGCTTCTTTAGCGGAAAACGCTTAAAGAACGGGTCGGTAAACTGGTCCTGATTGTCTAAAAAGTTGGGGCTAACTGTTTGTGTGGCTTTCATATGGATCTTTCCTGCCTGGGCTACACTTGTATGTATGTCGTTGAGCATATTTGTATCAAAGGCATGGATGTCTTTCGATGGTAGAAATAACCCTAAGTTGTGATTAAGCTACCGGTATAACCCCTAGCAATGGCTTAAGCTATTGTATTAAAGGCAAAACTTACCGATACGAATAATAAAAGAGCCGCCATGCAAGCACAGATTGAGCACTTCATTCGCCACCTTTACACCGCTGGATCGAGAATACCGGCAGAGTCATTTCGTGCTTGGGCATTGGAACAGCTGCAGGAAGTGGTGAAGTTTGATGCGGCCTTTTGGGGGACCGGTAGGTTACAGGAGCTTCAACCACATTATGTGGTCCAGATGGGATTGGATGACGAATATTCTCAAAGGCTGAAGGAAACCCTCGATTTGAATCCCATCAAGGATCCTGTGCTGAATCATCTTGGTGAGCCAGTGCTAATGAGCGAGGTTTATCCTGATGAAGCTTTTTATGGATCGGATCTTTATCAGAAATTATTTAAGCCGTATGGTATCGAACGTATTCTCGCATCCGGTCACGATAATCAACGAAGTGGGCTTTATACGTTGTTGAGTTTGTATCGATTTAATCGCGATGACGATTTTGATGAGCAAGAGCGTGAGCTTATTGGCCGCTGTGTTTATCATCTAGTAGCCGCTGCTTCGTATGCTTTATTCTCGCAATTAGAACGCAACAACCTTATTAGTAGTGCTGGCGGTAATCCGGATGCCGCTCAAACAGGAGAAGGTTCACCACAAGCTTGGGCTATTTGTGATAGCAATGGTTTTTATCACGAGGTACAGGATCGCTTTTTGGATTTTATTGATCAGTACTTTCCTAATGCGGAATCACAAATGCTGCCTTTCTCATTGACTGATTTTGAAGATAAGAAGAACGATGTCATTAATGGCTTAGCTGTGAGTGTGTCTTCGCAAGGAAAGCTGTTGCTGGTAGGTGTGCGGCCCGCAAGTATGATTGACCAA
>JAKSAW010000684.1 GCA_022361455.1 Pseudomonadales bacterium
AACCATTGGTGTAGTCCTGGCAGCTAGTGAATCCGAATTTTATATCTTGATTTTGAGATGCGCTTGGGGCGGTTTTAAAGCGACCTGTTCTTGAGGAGTAGCCATCAGTTACGAATCGATAGTAATACGTTGTATAGCTATTTAGATCGGTTACTTTGACTTTGACACAATGGTCGCTAGAAGACTTCGCTGTTAGCCAAGTTTCGGCAACGAGAGATTGAAAATCTTGATCGCGAGAAACTTGTAGACCAACTCTTTGCTCTCCAGAACCATTGGCAACACGAGTCCACAATATGATCGAGCTTGCTTTTGGATCACCTGACACAACTGACTGAGGGAATATACTTGGGTTGAAGCTCCTGGTTATTTCAATCAGTTCTTCTATTTCAGTGGAATCACCACCGCAGCCGCTAAGGCCTCCTGCTCCAACGGCACCAGCACTTATTACCACAGTTTTAAGGAACTTACGGCGACTATAATCGTTAATCATGATTTCTCTCTCAAATAGGCAAGCGTTTGAAAAATATAGTTCTAGTTTTTATAGAACAAGCGTAGTCGCTTTTGAGATATTGGTACAAAATTGGATAGTGAAATTTGCTTAGGTCTACGGTGTTTTAAACAGAAACGCTAGATCTCGCAGCGAGTCTCTTATCTTGGGTAACATGGATTCAGCGAAGATATCTAAAACTACAATCGCATTGAGTGTGGATGATGTGGCATCGGCCGCTTTTAGTCGCTTAGCGATCTCTAAGTTTACGGTATGAATATTGGTATAAACGGCTTCTAAATCTGAGAAATAAGAGCGTTCCCCAGGATCAGCGGGATTAAAAAATTGATAAAGTAAAAAAGAAGCACAGGCTCTGAACATTGTTTCTTCTTGGTCGGAAAAAGGTAGATGAAACCAGGCCATGGGTTTAAAGAAGGCGGTATGCGGACAGCCGCTTGTGGCCATAATTAAGCCTACCAGTGAACGATAAGCCTCTTGGACACTTGTGTCGGCATTAATGGTTACAGTGTCTTTAGTGACCTTAACCGAGACATCTTCATGGGCACTGTGAATGGGGAAGTCGAACAAAGGTGCAACGCGCGAAGCCAACGGGCAAGTAGGATGTTCTTCCGCTGACAAAGGGCAGTTGCTACACTTATTAAACTCTAGCTTAGCCCAGTCTGGAGGTGTGTCAGAGGGAGCCGCATGTTCCAGATTCTCGGCGTTGATTTCAATCTCATATTGGCAATGATCGCCATTAGGATAAATCAAATCATACTGTATGGTTTTATGGGTGGCTTCCTTCACGACACTCGTTCCTTTAGCAGCTGTTGTGCCCAAAAATTTGCTTCAGCATGGACAGATCATCTTCCAACGCATGGGCAAAATCGGCAGTAAAAATATCGAGTAGTACAATAGCATTTAGTGTGGAATCCCCAAGGCTATCGCGCTGTATTCTTTTGGATATTTGGATGTTGATCTGGTGGATCTCTTCGTAGATTTTTTTCAGCTCTTCAAATAAGTCGCTGTGTTCCGAATGGTTCTTGGCATCTGGACCTTCAAAGTGCTTTGACAGCAGAAAGTTCGAGCATGCCCGCATAATGGTTTCATATTCAGATGCAAAAGGTTGGTGGAACCATGCCATGGGCTTGAAAAACGATGTGTGTGGACAACCGCTGGTGGCCATCACTAGGCCTATCAATGAGCTAAAGGCTTCCTGAGCAGAGGTTTGCTTCTGAATAGTTTTATCATCCATGGAGACTTTGCAGTCCACCTCATCGTAAGACACGCATGATTTCATTTCCACGAAAGGTATAAGGCGCAAAGCAAGAGGGCAGTGGGGCTGCGTGTCGGTATCTAGAGGGCAGTTGCTGCAGCGTTTGTACTCTAGATCACACCATTCGGGTGCGTCTTCAACGAGCACAAAGTGCTCCAGCGCATCGGGTTCGAGTGAAACCGTATGCACAAACACATCGTCGCTTTTCGCAAAGCTAATCTCATAGGTGATTTCTTTAGACTCATCCATGTCTACAGGGGCTGATAGGCAGTTAAATTGCTCATCTTTAAAGTGTAGACAATGTAATCAGAGGCAACAAAAAAGCCCAGCAAATTGAATGCTGGGCTTTTTTGTGGATTCGCTAATAATAGCTTATCGAGTAGGGTTTTTAGGCGCCATATTTAGCTTTGGCTTCGCGACGCTTAGCGTGCAGTACTGGCTCGGTGTAACCGCTAGGTTGCTCAGTGCCTTTAAATACAAGCTCACAGGCTGCTTCAAAAGCTACGTTGCCATCGAAGTTAGGTGCCATGTTGCGGTATTCAGCGTCACCAGCATTTTGGCGATCTACCACTTCGGCCATGCGCTTCATAACTTCCATCACTTGCTCTTCGGTGCAAACACCTTGATGTAACCAGTTAGCAATATGTTGGCTAGAAATACGTAAGGTAGCACGGTCTTCCATCAAGCCCACGTCATTGATATCAGGGACTTTAGAGCAACCAACGCCGCTATCGATCCAGCGAACAACATAGCCAAGAATACCTTGAGCATTGTTTTCAAGCTCTTTGGTGATCTGGTCAGCGGTTAGTGTTGAAGGATCATCCATTACAGGTACTGTGATAATGTCATCCAAACTAGCCTTGGCGCGAGCGGCCAGTTCTTCTTGGCGTGCAGCAACGTTCACCTTGTGATAGTGCATAACGTGAAGTGTTGCTGCTGTGGGTGAGGGAACCCATGCGCAGTTAGCGCCAGCCATTGGGTGGCCGATTTTGGTTTCCATCATCTCGGTCATCTCGTCTGGCTTTGGCCACATGCCTTTACCAATTTGAGCCTTACCGTTTAGACCACATTGCAGACCAGTATCGACGTTCCAGTCCTCATAGGCGTTAATCCATGGTTGAGCTTTCATATCGCCTTTAGGGATCATTGCGCCAGCTTCCATGGATGTATGAATCTCATCACCAGTTCGGTCTAAGAAGCCAGTGTTGATGAAGATAACGCGCTCTTTAGCTTCGCGGATACACTCTTTCAAATTGATCGTGGTGCGACGCTCTTCGTCCATGATGCCGATTTTCAAGGTGTTGCGCTCAAGACCTAGGGCGTCTTCGATTCGCGTAAATAGCTCAACTGCGAAGGCAACTTCTTCGGGGCCATGCATTTTGGGTTTTACAATATAGATGCTGCCTTTGCGGCTGTTTTTCAGGCTGTTGGTGCCGATTACATCGTGCTTAGAAATCAAGCAAGTCACCAAGCCATCCATAATGCCTTCAGGCACTTCTTTGCCTTTGTAGAGAACCGCGTTGTTAGTCATCAGGTGGCCAACGTTACGAACTAACAGCAATGAGCGACCGTGTAGGGTGACTGCGTCACCATTTACGCCAGTGTACTCGCGATCTGCATTCAACTTACGAGTGAGTGCTTTGCCGCCTTTCTCGAAAGTTTCAGAAAGGTCGCCTTTGATAAGGCCTAACCAGTTGCCATAAACCACAGCTTTGTCTTCAGCATCAACCGCAGCAACTGAGTCTTCGCAATCTTGAATAGTGGTGATGGCGGATTCTAGTGCCACATCTTTAACATTTGCAGGGTCGTCTTTACCAATAGGGCTGTTAGCATCTACTTGAATTTCTACATGTAAGCCATTGTTTCTTAACAGTACTGCAGAGGGAGCAGAGGCATCGCCTTGGAATCCAATAAGTTGGTTGTTGTCGGCAAGGCCAGTAGTTGAGCCGTCAGCTAGCGACACTTTGAGCTCGCCACCTTCGATGCTGTAACCAGTAGAATCGGCATGGCTGCCATTGGCTAGTGGCGCTGCTTCGTTTAGGAATTGGCGAGCATAGGCAATAACCTTGGCGCCACGTGCTGGGTTGTAACCTTTGCCTTTTTCAGCGCCGTCTTCTTCAGAAATAACGTCTGTGCCATATAGCGCGTCGTATAGGCTGCCCCAACGAGCGTTGGCAGCGTTGAGTGCGTAGCGCGCATTCATTACAGGTACAACTAGTTGTGGGCCCGCAATGGTGGCAATCTCTTCATCCACATTCTCTGTAGTGACAGAGAAATCCGCACCCTCTGGAAGTAAGTAACCAATCTCTGTTAAGAAAGCTTTATATTCTTCAGCGTTGTGAGGCTGACCTTTGCGCTCCAAATGCCAAGCATCAATCTGCTTTTGGATAGCGTCACGCTTTTCCAATAGTGCTTTGTTCTTTGGTGCTAAATCCGCGACGACTTGCTCAAAGGCAGCCCAGAAATCATCGGGTTCAATACCAGTACCTGGCGCAATCTCGTTGCCAACCAAGTCAAAAAGCACTTTAGCGATCTCTAAATCGCCTTTTTGGACACGTTCTGTCATGTTGTTAAGCCTCAGTTTTTATCGCTGATGATCAAATCGTTTTGACCGTGACCCATAGGTCTTGAACGCTGAATTGTAGGTTAAAACCTTGTGGTTTGCATTCGCTCTCCGAGCAATGGCCAATGCAGTTTGGGTAAAAGTTCGCGGTCAAATGGGGTCGGGATGATGCAAGTTAAAAAGGGCAGAGTCAACTGTTTCGCGGCAGGACGGCGTTGACTGTCTAGTCAATTGCGTAATTCCACCTAATTAAAGGTTTCGACTTTGATTTCAATGCCTTGCTGTTGGTTACCTTTGCGCTTGGTGGTGAGCGCGGTGCCATTTCTAGTAGCTTTTAGCTCGTGGCTGGTTCCTGCCAAAGGAGCCCATTCATTCAGTGGGATTCGTAGCTTGGTGGAGACATTGCTGGAGGTCTTCGCTTGTTGACGATTATTTAAGCGTTCCTGCTGTTGAAAGGAGATATCGAGTAATATTTCGCCTTTCGAAATGATCGGGGTGATATAAAAGCCTGTGGTTGTAGAATCTTGACCAGTAATCGGCAAGGTGGAGCCATTTGCCCAGATGAACTCAGTAATAGGAATTTCGTCGCCGACACCGATGTAGGCCTGTTCTCCTTCGAGTGTTCTGACTTGTTGGATCAAATTGGATTGCCGAGTAGTGAGGTTGTCTTTACTCGTAACGCTCATGGATATTTTGCCATCGCGGCTAGACCCTTTGTAGACAATCACGCCATCTTTAGGTTGCTCTTTGTTGTCTAGGTGAATCACTGTACTGTCATCTATGTACCGGAGCTGTGCGGTGGAGTAGCGCTTTTTAGATTCGTATTGATCAGTGGCTCTTATTGAGATGAGCAAATTCTTGGGCGCGCGATCAATTTCTTTAAGAACGAAAATGATCTTTTCATGAGTATCATCGGAGGCTCTTATGATGAGCTTATTACCGAACACCTTGAGGGTTTCTCCAGGCTTAATAATACCGCTGATGGCATCAGCCACCCTGTGGCCCATATGGTAAGTTTCATACACTTCCAGCGTTAGTTCATCTGCCTGGCTAGTGTTAACTGCAAGGCATAGTAACGCGGCCAGTAACCAGCTGAGTGGCGCTAAATGTTTAATCTTCTGAGATCCTGACATGGTTCGCTTCTTTGCCAGATAGAATCAAAGTGGCGTGCTTTTTTTTGCGCTTCTGGTATTGCTTTAAATTCACAAGTGCCTTGCATGTAACCAATGCTGTAGCGCTTGGCTAAACCCATATCATCTACCAACATAAATTCGTCGGTTTCTTCATGATAGTCTCTTGGTAATTGGCGTATATGAATCGATGTGGGTAGGCGACGGTGGAGCTCAACCAAACGATGGCCGGTCTTAGTGGCTTTATCCGCATCTTTTATCAGTATTTGGATTTCACAATGCTTACGATTACGCCCAATATCTGAGGCGATTTTTAAAAACTCGGCCTCATCATATATTTCGCTATCAAGCTCTTGGCTAAAGATCTTAACACTATGATTGGCCTGGCGGGCGAGGTTGAACAATGCGGCGTGAAAATCTTCTTTGCCGTCTAGGGTTATGGAACCAGTACTTTCCCCTAAAACCAGTAATGGACCCAAATTTTGTATCGACATACTACGGCAATTCCTTTCGGCAATCGGTAGCTGTAAGCATAATGCAATTTGAATGAATTGCTCAAGGGAGGCATAAAAGGTTAAACCAATTCTCAGTTTTTGACGATCTAGGTATTTTTGGTCATTTCAACATGGGGAATGCCGGCATCCATAAATTCTGAGCCATGGGGGGTATAACCGTGTTGAGCGTAAAAATGTTGGATATAGGTCTGTGCGTGCAGGAATAGAGGTGATATTCCGTGTTCTTGCGCAGTAGATTCAACTTTTTGCAGGATGAGAGTGCCAATACCATTGCGGCGAAAGGACGCTAGCACGCTCATACGGCCAATTTGACCACTCGCTAATAATCTAGCGGTGCCCACCGGTCTATCATCTTGAAACGCTAAAATATGCCACGCATTCTCATCTTCCCCGTCCCACTCTAATTCCAGAGGCACATTTTGTTCTTCGACAAAAACTACTTTGCGAATGTGCTCGATCTCTGCCTGGTGATCTTGCCAACGGCAACTAATAACGGATAGCGACATATTATTCCTCATTATCCTGAAAATAGAGCCAACCTGATTGAATCAAGGATATGATCCAGCGTTGTGGGTTGTCGTCAGCGAGATAGGGGATCAACTTATTAGCAGGGATTACTCTATTGGATGCGACCAACGCTATAAGTTTGCTATTGATACCAGGCGTTTGATATTCGTTGCCATTAATGAAGAGACTCGTTTCTCCATTATTATCGTAACAGATATAACGACTGGCTTCATCACGACGCAATTCCGCACCTTGTTCAATGAGTCTCATTATCTCTTCTGCCGAGATATCGCATTCCATTGGCTCGCTTTGATCATACTTAGGCAGTGATAAGTATTCTGCCATCCATCTAGTAAGTAGGGAGTCATTGGATAGTTCATTCAAAAGCTGATTTTTGACGCGCTTAAAATCCTGCTCCCTGATAGTGCCGCTTATATTATCGCTACGGGAACAAGGGCTTAAATCGTCATCATGATAGCGAAGATGACCCGCGAGATTGTCTGCTAAGAAATGACTGTATTCGCCAATCATGTCTGCATAACTTGGGGCGCGAAAGCCAACGGATAGGGTAATGCAATCGTCATCAAGGGCAACACCATGATGGGCGACGCCAGGAGGGATATAAAGAACATCTCCGGGATTAACAGTCCATTCATCTACCGTTGTAAAATTCTTTAGAATCCTAACAGGCAAGTTTTCTTTTAGTGGAGAGTTGTCATTGCAAACTTGACCCACCTTCCAATGGCGTTGGCCGCTAATCTGAATTAAGAATACATCGTAATAATCATAATGAGGCCCGACGTTGCCGCCGGTAGCGGCATAACTCATCATGATGTCGTCAATTCTCCATTGAGGTAGAAAATTAAACTGATCCAGTAACTCTGCCAGTGAAGGTACATAATGATCTACCGCTTGTACCAATAAAGTCCAATGGGATTCGGGTAGTTCAGCAAACGTGTTTTCGTTAAAGGGGCCCTGTTTTAATTCCCAATTATCACCTGGTTTTTCAACAATGATTCTAGATTCAATCTGCTCTTCTAGGGAAAACCCAGCAAGTTCATTAGCACTAATGAATTGTGCGAGATCGGGGAATGCATTGGCGATAAAGAGATGTTTCTTTTGCCAATATTGAGATAGGAACTCGGAGGCAGTGAGCCCGCCTAGAAATGACGGGCTAATGTTGGTGTTGTTAGGGCTTATGGTTTTATCCTCAGCCATCTTAGATGGTTTTTGCTTGCTCAGCAGCGTTGCCGATGTAAGAAGCAGGTGATAGAGCTCTTAAGCGAATTCGCTCTTCCTCTGGAATTTCTAAACTATCAATAAAAGACAGCATCAGCTCTTTGGTAATCGCTTTACCACGAGTGAGTTCTTTTAGCTTTTCATAGGGCTTTTCGATGCCGTAGCGACGCATAACCGTTTGAATGGGTTCTGCTAGAACTTCCCAAGCGTTATCTAAATCTTCTTGTAAACGTTGCTCGTTGATCTCAAGTTTGCTAATGCCTTTGAGAGTGGCTTCGTAAGCAATTACGCTATGTCCAAGGCCAACACCAAGGTTACGCAATACAGTAGAGTCTGTTAGATCTCGTTGCCAGCGTGAAATAGGTAACTTCTGACCTAGATGGCTCATGATAGCGTTAGCAATACCAAGGTTGCCTTCTGAGTTTTCGAAATCAATAGGATTAACTTTGTGTGGCATGGTAGATGAGCCAACTTCGCCAGCGATGGTTTTTTGCTTGAAGTAACCTAGCGAGATATATCCCCAGACATCCCGGTCAAAGTCGATAAGAATTGTGTTAATACGCGCTAAAATATCGAACACCTCAGCGATGTAGTCATGGGGTTCGATTTGAGTAGTGAAGGGGTTCCAAGATAAACCAAGGTTGGTTATAAAGGTTTGTGCGTTTCCGACCCAATCTACTTCGGGGTATGCGCTTAGGTGAGCGTTATAGTTACCCACTGCACCATTGATTTTGCCAAGAATCTCCACAGCGCTTAGTTGTTTTAACTGACGATCTAGACGATATGCAACGTTAGCGAATTCTTTACCCATAGTGGAGGGCGAAGCTGTTTGCCCATGGGTTCTACTGAGCATTGAAATTTCAGCATATTCGCCTGCTAATGCTTTCAGTGCTTCTAGGATTTTATTGATAGTAGGAACAATGACTTCGTCGAGACCAGCTTTAATCATCAAACCGTGGGATAGGTTGTTGATGTCTTCGGAGGTGCATGCAAAGTGGATAAATTCCGTGGCTGCGTGTAGCTCTTCGTTGCTGCTGATCTTGTCTTTAAGGAAATACTCTACCGCTTTCACATCATGGTTAGTGGTTCTTTCGATGTCCTTAATTGCCTTCGCATCCACTTCAGAAAAATTATCAACAATATCGTTGAGCACGGCATTGGCTTGTTCTGAAAACTCCGGTACTTCGATAATGTCAGCATTGTTGGAAAGCTGCTGTAACCATCTCACTTCCACCAAAACACGGAATCGAATTAAACCATATTCACTAAAAATGGGGCGCAAGGATTTGGTCTTTGAACCATAGCGTCCATCGATGGGTGAAATAGCGGTTAGAGAACTAAGCTCCATGAATTACTCCTCGTGTGTAGAAAGGTGGAACGGTGTTAAATTAAAAAAACTGTTAGTGCAACAACTGTGCTTTTTGTTGCAGGGCATTCAATGCTTCAACCATTTTGCGTTTCCCCAGCAAAAACTGAAGTCGGCTACCGCCCAATTGTCGCCATAAAGTGGCCGAGCGCACACCTGCTAGGAACACGGCGCGAATTTTATTGGCTACTTCATCTTGTTGGAGAAACTTAGGATCACCTTTAACTTGGATTCGATAATTAAAAGTGCCCAAAGTATCAACGTAGAGCGCTGCTAACTTAGCGACTACGCTTGGGTGCAAAATGTCGTCATCAAAGTGGCCCATTAGACTTTGCGTTTGCTCTAAACGCGATCGCAGAATCGATAGTAAGTCTTCGTTATTACGTAATTGCTTTTCAATATGAATCAGGCCTACGGTATAGCGAAAAGACTCCGCATAACGAGATGTTTCTTTTTTTGCCAGCAAGGATTCCAAAACATCTAAACCCAATTTTAGCTGACCAATATCACCATAGACGGATTCTGTATCTGGAGCATCCAACACGAAGATACTTTTGATGGAGGCTGCAAATGCCTCCTTGGGCACTTCACCCGTGCGCGCGATCTGTTGCACGATAGCAGCGGATTGAAAAACCCCTGCCAAAGCGATAGTCCGATCTTCGATAATTTGGCTCACTACTTCACTCCTTTGAATGTGATCGAGTGGTTTCGATCACGCCACCACCCAAACAGGTGGAGCCATCGTAAAACACCACATATTGCCCTGGAGTAACTGCTCGCTGTGGTTGGTCGAAAGTTACTTTATAGCCATCCGCTGAAGGCTGAATTACGCAGTCTTGATCTGGTTGGCGATAACGGGTTTTCGCTTTACAGCGGAAGGGCAGGCTTGGACCGAGGTTGTCGATCCAGTGAATGTTTGGCGCCGTTAATTCATCACTAAATAGCAATGGATTTTCGTTGCCTTGGCCAACGATGAGTTTGTTGTTGGCTAGATCCTTTTGCAGTACATACCAAGGATCGTCGTTGGCAGCACTCATCCCACCGATACCTAAGCCTTGGCGCTGTCCGATGGTATAGAACATTAAGCCAGAATGCTGGCCAATAATTTGACCCTGTTCATCGATCATTTCACCGGGTTGAGCGGGAATATATTGCTCAAGAAAATCTTTAAAACGGCGTTCGCCAATAAAGCAGATGCCGGTACTGTCTTTTTTATCATGATTCACAAAACCATGACGCTTCGCGATTTGCCTTACTTCAGGCTTTTCAATTTCGCCCAGCGGAAATAGGGTTTTGGCAATTCTGTCTCCGGCAACAGCATGTAGAAAATAACTTTGATCTTTATTGTTATCGAGGCCTTTTAAAAGGGGGGCGAATTCACCAGCACTGTTGTGTTGAGTGTCACCACGGCGCGCATAATGCCCCGTGGCAATGAAATCTGCGCCTAACTCAACGGCATATTCCAGAAAAGCTTTAAACTTGATTTCTTTGTTGCACAGAATATCAGGGTTAGGAGTACGACCTGCTTTATACTCCGTTAAAAAATGCTCAAATACATTGTCCCAATACTCCGCCGCAAAGTTAGCCGTATGCAGTTTTATGCCAATTTGATCGGCCACCGCTTGGGCATCTTCAAGATCGCTAATGGCGGTACAATATTCTGTGCCGTCATCTTCTTCCCAATTTTTCATGAACAGGCCTTCTACTTCATAGCCTTGTTCTAGCAATAGTTGCGCGCTAACGGATGAATCTACCCCGCCTGACATTCCGATAATGACTTTTTTGTTAGGGGTGCTCATGATTCAACTGGGTGCTCATAAATTAACTCTAACGGATAACGACGTCCGTCTAGATAGTCCTCTAAGCAGCGCATGAGCAGTGGGCTGCGATGACGATGTGTCTGTGCTTTCAGCTCCTCTAGGCTATACCAAACCACATTTTCTATATCGGGATCGATTTCAGGGTTTTCTAGTTGCTCAACTATGCTTGCGCTGAAGCAAAAACGATAATAGGTGGTTTGATTGTGGGGGGCTGTGTACGTGTAGAAGCCAATGAATGCCTGAGGTTCTACTCGGTAACCTGTTTCTTCCAAGGTCTCGCGAATTGCAGCATCCAAAACCCCTTCACCATGCTCAATGTGGCCTGCCGGCTGGTTGATCACGAGCTGATTCTCGGAATATTCTTCTACCACTAAGAATTTTCCATTCTTTTCAACGATCGTGGCCACGGTGGCGTTGGGCTTCCACGTCATGCATAGCTACCTATGGGGATTAGGGTTATGGGATAAGGAGAGCCGGGGATTGTACCGAAAATTAGCCTCGGGCCCAACTATTGCTGATGTTTACTATTAGATAGGGCCGCTTGAACGGCCCTAGGAACATTACTTACTGGAGTAAGCCACGAGATCTTGGTGCAGGAGCGATTCGAAGTAGTTGGTAAGCGGAAGCATCTCATTGTGCTCTAACACCTTAAAAATACGGCGAATCACTGAGTTGGTGCCTTTTTGAGCGGTTGACATGCTGACGTCGGCTGTCTTCTTGGTTAGCTTGCCTAGTTGGATCATGCCCACCGGTTGGTGGTAATAGGCTTCGATGCCCGCATCTATTAGCCTGTAGAGCGCTTGTACAATGTCTTCTCGGTAGGTGTCGACATTGTCGTCTTCTCTTACTTTTGCCAGTAGCTCAACCGCCAGGTCGTGTAGTTCCTTGGTAAGAGGGAAGGTCACAAAATAGTTGCCTTGATTGTCTGCCGTTAGCAGTGAGCGCATGTAAAGCGCCATTTTCTGCAGTTCAGACTCAGGGGCTTTAAGGATTACCTTACGAATCACTATGTGTACGCCCTTCATCACTGCGTTGATTCCGGCGTCAGCAGCTTTTTTTACTACTGGGGAAATATCAACGAGGTCGCGGGGTTTTTGGTAGTAGGCGACTAAACCGGTATCTGTGATATCTAATAGGTTTTGCGCAATGTCTTCAACTAGTTGACGATTGATCTGGTTAGCTAACACGAGATCAATATGTTTGCCTGCCCTTCGATATAGCGCTTCAGTGATTTTAAAACCGAAGAACGGTGTGTTCTCAGCCATGAATCTCTCTCCCATCTAAATGCATTTTTGATGTTTATAGTTTTATTGGCTTTTGTTGTTGCATTGGGCATGAAAGCAGTGGGGATCCTACGCTACGCGGGTTCGTTACTTAACACGTTAACGCTTAAGTGGTACCCCTAAAAATTGCTACCTATTTTATGGTGATAGCTGTTTAATTTTATTAGGTTATTCGTTTGTTTATTGCCAGCTGATAATATGGCAATCGAACATGAATCTACCAGTAACGAATTGTAAGCGCAAATAGGAGTTATGATGTCCGAATTCACCCATATTGATGGCGCTGGTTCCGCCAAAATGGTGGATGTTTCTGAAAAAGACAATACGGTTCGCATTGCCACAGCGGAAGCGGTTGTTGCCATGAAAGAAGAAGTGCTAACCATGATCATGGAAGGGAAACACCACAAGGGTGATGTGTTTGCGGTGGCGCGAATCGCTGGCATTCAGGCTGCTAAGAAAACATCTGACCTAATCCCGTTATGTCATCCACTGATGCTGTCTTCGGTGAAAGTAGATTTAGAACCTGTAGTTGGGAGTTCTCAGGTACGTATTACCGCTATTTGTAAACTGTCTGGAAAAACGGGTGTTGAGATGGAGGCGCTGACAGCTGCATCTGTGGCGGCTTTAACGCTTTACGATATGTGTAAAGCAGTGGATAAAGGTATGGTGATTCAGCAGGTTCGTTTGCTAGAAAAGCAAGGTGGCAAAAGCGGCCATTGGCAAGCAGGCGGTGAGTGATTCGATCTGGAGATTAGCATGATAAAAGTTCAGTTTTTTGCCAGCATACGTGAGGCCCTTGGAACGGAATCAATAGCCGTGGAAACCGTAAAAGGCAATTCTCTAGTGAGTGATTTGATTGAACAACTTTGCGAAGAAAAACCAGAGTGGGGCGATGTGTTGATGGATAGCAAGGTGTTAGTAGCGATTAATCAAGAAATGACTCACCAGGGGGCAAAGTTAGAGAGCGATGATGAAGTTGCTTTGTTCCCCCCCGTAACTGGAGGCTAATGTGAAAGTCTCTATTAGTGTTCAGCAGGAACTTATCGATACAGCCAAGTTTGAAAGGGCCATGAGTGATGCATCTAAGAAAGTAGGTGCGGTGGTCAGTTTTAGTGGTTTAGTTAGAGACTTTAATGATAAAGGCGATATTTTGGGGTTGGAGTTAGAGCATTACCCTGGCATGACTGAAAAATCATTAGCTTCGATTATTGATCAGGCTAGTGAACGCTGGGACTTAATTGCTGCCAGTGTTTGCCACCGAGTTGGGAAAATATGGAATGGCGAAGTGATTGTTCATGTCAGTGTAGCTAGCCAACATCGTAAACAAGCTTTTGAAGCGTGCGAATTTATTATGGATTACTTGAAAACAGATGCACCTTTTTGGAAGAAAGAGCTTTCAAAAGATGGCGATGTTTGGGTAGAAACTAAGGCTTCTGATAACGATGCCCGCGGCCGCTGGTAGATGTTTTCTTTGATTGAGTTTTGCTTGGCCTTTTTTTAGTGGCTGTCGTTGAAATCTTGTTGTTTTTCTTTTGAGGGGCGCTAGCTACCTGTCTTCTTTTTGCGGCAACTTTCTTCGAGCGTGTTTTTGATTTCGCTATTGATTGCCGCGACAGTTTGTCTGTTAAGTTTTCTGGAATCTCGCCATAGCACCACCCTCCAGGCAATAAGCTGCTCAGGCCCCAGTCTCCTATTTGTGCTCTGATTAAACGCAGTGTGGGAAAACCAACTGCGGCTGTCATGCGTCTTACCTGCCGGTTTTTTCCCTCTGAGATAGTTAGTTCAATCCAGCAGGTTGGGATGTTTTTTCTCTCTCGGATGGGAGGTGTGCGTTCCCATAGTTTTTGTGGTTCTTGAATTCTCTTAGCTCGAGCTGGTTTCGTTACTCCGTCCTTTAGCGTGATACCTTGTCGCAATTGCTCTAGCGCATCTTGAGTTATTTCCCCTTCAACTTGAACCCAATAGGTTTTTTGCATCTTATGTTTTGGGTGGGCGATTAAGGTTTGAAGATTGCCGTCATTACTGAGTATAAGTAGGCCTTCTGAATCGTAATCAAGTCGACCACACGGGTAAAAGTTTGGTTGGTCAATATAGTTTTTTAGGGTGTCTTTATTTTCGTGCGGGGAAAACTGACAAAGTACTTGAAAAGGTTTGTTAAACAGAATGACCTTTGTCACTGATGGGACCTGCTACAAGAAGAAACGGAAACGGGCAGGGTAGATTATACCGGCGAAAAGGCGTTTAAGTCGGTAAATAAATTGGATAATCTCATTTGATAGGCACGAGTGGAGCTATGCAGCTTTATGGCATAAAGTTGCTTGGTTGCCGAGCAAGTAACTCGCTCGGCGGGTACACCTAGCTTTTCTAGAACTTAGGCAGTTTCTTTGTGTAAAGAAACTTCCTCTGCGCCAAATGTATCGCAGTTTTCAGGTTCTAGTTGGATAGCTGTTTCGGTGGATGTTTCGCTGGCGTTGAGTTCTTCTTCAGCGATACCGATGTTAACGGCGTGTAGGCCTTTTGGCGCTTCTCGGACGTCGTAAGTTACTGCCTGGCCCGCTTTGAGACTTTTGTACCCTTCCATACAAATGTAGGAATAGTGTACGAATAGGTCGTCGCCGCCGCTGTCTGGACGAATAAAACCATATCCCTTAGCGTTATTGAACCATTTCACTTTCCCGGATGCCATAGCTTCAAGTCCTTCTTTTGGGACTACCTCATCGTGAAACCGGTAGCCTTATTGTGGTTGTTATTATTTTGTATAGTAATAATTTTATTAGCACAGTCGGAAATCGCCGCTATACAACGTGAATAGGATCTACTAATCGTCTTACGCTGCACGTAGAATAGGAGACCCAACGAAATCTAGACTATGTAGACAGAATGTCTGCTATTCATATCGAATAGTCAAGGGTTTTTATAATCTTTAAGTGTATGGAATGCCAAAAATTTTTATATTATTCGTAGATAATCTGTGTATCTTTAATTTTATGAACTCTGGTTATGAGTAAAACCATGAAAGTTAATCTAACATTAATCAATATGGGGGGAGATAAAGAGTCCCCTGATGTTGATCACGATGGTGTTGCAGTAGTTGAAGAGTCCAAAGCGGATTTGGCTCCACCACCGATGTTCCAAATTGTCATGCTTGATGACGATTACACCCCAATGGAATTTGTGGTCGATGTGTTGCAAATGTTTTTTTCCATGGATAGGGAGAAAGCGACGCAAATTATGCTAACGGTGCATACCCAAGGAAAGGCCCCTTGTGGTGTGTTTACCAGAGACGTAGCTGAAACTAAAGCTGCTCAAGTGGTCCAATATGCACGGGAAAATCAACATCCGCTTATGTGTGAGGTTGAAAAAATTTAAAACGCCCCGAGACATAGAGTACCGATTTAGGAAGGTGTGAGACGATGTTAAGCAAAGACTTAGAAGTAACTCTTAATTTGGCGTTTCGAGATGCAAGAGCCAAGCGCCATGAGTATATGACTGTTGAGCATTTACTATTGGCTTTGCTCGATAATGAATCCGCTTCCATGGTGCTTAAAGCATGTGGAACCAACCTTGACGAATTACGCCAAGACCTTTTGAACTTTGTGGATGAAACCACACCGTTAATTCCTAGTTCCGATTCCGAACGCGAAACACAGCCTACGCTAGGTTTCCAGCGTGTGCTGCAAAGAGCAGTATTCCACGTACAGTCTTCTGGTAAAAAAGAAGTGACTGGGGCCAATGTGTTGGTCGCAATCTTCAGTGAGCAGGAAAGCCAAGCGGTTTACTTCTTGAAGAAGCAGAGTGTTGCTCGCATCGATGTCGTCAATTACATCGCCCACGGTATTTCAAAAGTGGACGAGGGTCAGGAAGCACCATCTGCCCCTGAAACTAACCATGAAATGCACGAAGAGGAGCAAGGCGGTGAAGCCGTTGGTAAGAGCCCACTTGAAGCCTACGCTACAAACCTCAACGAGCAGGCCAAAGTAGGTCGTATTGATCCTTTGGTTGGCCGTGATGAAGAAGTTGAGCGTACTGTACAAATCCTTTGTCGTCGTAGAAAGAACAATCCTTTATTAGTTGGTGAGCCAGGCGTTGGTAAAACAGCGATTGCAGAAGGCTTAGCGAAACTAATTGTGGAAGATAAGGTGCCTGAAGCGATCGCTGAAAGCACGGTATATTCTTTAGATCTAGGCGCGCTTCTAGCGGGCACCAAGTACCGTGGTGATTTTGAAAAACGTTTCAAAGCGTTGCTTGCTGAATTGAAAAAAGAAGAGCACTCCATTCTCTTTATCGACGAGATCCACACCATTATCGGAGCAGGTGCTGCATCTGGCGGTGTCATGGATGCTTCCAACCTCCTTAAGCCTCTTTTGGCATCTGGTGAAATCAAGTGTATCGGTTCCACCACGTTCCAAGAATACCGAGGTATCTTTGAGAAAGATCGCGCACTTGCTCGTCGCTTCCAGAAGATTGACGTTGTCGAGCCAAGTGTTGACGATACCTTCGAGATCTTAAAAGGCTTGAAGTCTCGCTTTGAAGAGCACCACGAGCTCAAGTACACCAACAAAGCCCTTAAAGCAGCCTCAGAGCTGTCTGCACGTTACATTAATGATCGCCATTTACCAGACAAAGCGATCGATGTCATCGACGAGGTAGGAGCCTATCAGCGACTACTCCCAGTAAGTAGACGCAAGAAAGTGATCGGTGTGACAGATGTTGAAAACATCATCGCTAAAATGGCGCGAATTCCACCTAAAACAGTGTCTGCGAATGATAAAGAAACCCTGCGCAGTTTAGAAGATGAACTTAAATTAACCGTGCTTGGGCAAGATGAGGCGATTGATGCTCTATCCAATGCGATCAAGCTGTCTCGCGCTGGTCTGGGTCATCCGGACAAGCCTATTGGTAGTTTCTTATTTGCTGGCCCCACTGGTGTTGGTAAGACAGAAGTGAGCCGCCAGTTAGCTACTTGCATGGGGATGGAGTTGATTCGTTTCGATATGTCCGAGTATATGGAGCGTCATACCGTGTCTCGATTAATCGGTGCGCCTCCAGGCTATGTGGGCTTTGATCAAGGTGGTTTGTTAACTGAAGCCATTACTAAGACTCCTCACTGCGTATTGTTGTTAGATGAGGTGGAGAAAGCCCACCCAGAAGTATTCAATTTGCTACTTCAGGTAATGGATCACGGTACGTTGACAGACAACAATGGTCGTAAGACTGACTTTAGAAATGTGATCTTAATAATGACTACCAATGCTGGAGCGGATCTAATGAGCCGTTCATCCATTGGTTTCACTCACCAGGATCACAGCACAGATGGGATGGATGCCATCAAGCGTCTATTCACCCCTGAGTTTCGAAATAGACTGGATGCGGTTATTCAGTTTAAGAACTTGGATACACAGGTTATCAAAGGTGTGGTTGATAAGTTCCTTACAGAGCTTCAAGCACAGCTGGACGAGAAGAAAGTACAGTTGGATGTGGATGATACCGCCCGTGAGTGGTTTGCACGTAAAGGCTACGACCGCGAAATGGGCGCTAGGCCAATGAGTCGATTGATTCAGGATATTCTCAAGAAGCCGCTGGCAGAAGAGATCCTGTTTGGAGATCTAGCCGAAAATGGTGGTACGGTGCATATTCGTAAGAAAGACGAAAACGATGAATTGGAGCTAGATATCGAGCCGACTTAAGCTCAAAGCTCACTTTTAACAAAAACAAAAAAACGAGCGTATAACGCTCGTTTTTTTATGTCTGCTGACAGCAAATTATCTAACGCGGTAAGTGATACGGCCTTTAGAAAGATCGTATGGTGTCATTTCAACTTTAACTTTGTCCCCGGTTAGGATGCGAATGTAGTTCTTACGCATCTTTCCAGAAATGTGGGCAGTTACCACGTGACCGTTTTCTAGCTCAACGCGAAACATGGTGTTGGGTAGGGTTTCTACCACGGTGCCTTCCATTTCAATGGAATCTTCTTTTGCCATTCAGGTATTACCTCTTTTACTTTTGATCAAATCTTGTGCTAGCCCGTGTTGCACCGTGTAAATGTAAGCTATTGATTACTGATGAAAAGGGCGAGCAGTCGTAAAAATTAGGGCAGAATTTTGCCCGAAATCCCCTTGATAAGCAAAAAGAATGTCTTAAAAAATATAACCCTTTGAAATTTAAGCGCTATTTGATGTTGCTTGAAGCAGTTTTTGGTGTAGTTCTTCCAATTCAACCGGTTTGGTAAGCTGGTCGTTCATACCTGCTTCGAGACACTTTTCACGGTGTTCCTGCATGGCGTGGGCGGTAAGCGCAATAATATTGGTAGGGGATTGTTGGTTGTCCTGCTCTTGCTGGCGTATTTGCTTGGTAGCTTCGTAACCATCCATTTCCGGCATTTCACAATCCATCAAGATTAGATCGAAGGAGTGTTGTTGAGTTTCTTCTAGAGCTTGTTTGCCATTCTCAGTAATGGTGGGCTTGATGCCAAACTTGTTGAGCAGCCCTTTGATAACCATCTGATTGACATGATTGTCTTCAGCCACCAGTACATTGATATTTGGAAACTGCTGTAGCTTGTTAGAAGCTTTTTGCTGGTGCTTAGCTCCAGCGTTCTCTGTAAGTAATTGTGCGAAGGCTGAGCGAAGCAGTGATGAAGACACTGGCTTTTCAAGGATGAGAGAAATGCCGATCTTTTGCAGATCATCTTCGTTTGGATATAGCCTAGCAGCGGTAAGCAGCATCTTGGGTATGTGTTTGTACTGATCGTTTCCTTGCAGTTTTTCTGCCAGTTCAAGCCCGTTCATGCCAGGCATATCGATATCGATAGAAAGCATATCGAATGGTTCATTATCTTCAATAGACTGCTGCAACATCTCTAGGGCTTTCTGTCCATTTAAAGCGATGTGGGTGTTCATTCCCCAAGATGACAATTCATTGTGCATGATTTCACAGAAGGTTTCGTTGTCATCAATAACCAGAACTTTTTTATCTTTTAGTTCTGTATCGTCGCTGGTGATTTCGACAGGTTCACTAGGCGTCGCAATAATAGTAAACCAAAATGTGGACCCATTACCTTGTTCGCTTTCAACGCCAATGGCTCCACCCATTAATTCTGCTAATTGTTTTGAAATAGATAGCCCTAAACCTGTGCCACCATATTTTCGGGTAGTGGAATCATCGGCTTGATGAAATGACTGGAACAACTTTTGTTGTTGCTCTTTGGTAATGCCAATACCACTGTCTTTAATACGGAACAGTAGCTCGCATTCACCCCCCATTCTTTCTTGCTTAAGCGAAATGCTTATTAGAATCTCACCTTTCTCAGTGAACTTAAACGCGTTGCCTACAAGGTTAAGAATAATTTGCCGTAGCCTGGTTGGATCGCCATAGATGTGATGAGGTGCATTTGGATCTAGTTCACAAAGAAGATCTAAGCCTTTTTCATCCGCAGCGACGGTGAACATGGATGCACATTCATTCAAAAGATTTTCCAATGAAAAGCTAATTGACTCGATCTGCATTTTGCCCGCTTCAATTTTGGAATAATCCAAAATATCATTGATAACTCCTAGCAACGCCTTACCTGAGCTATGAATAGTATTAACATAGTGATTCTGTGATCGGTCTAAATGGGTGTCTTTAAGCAATTGTGCCATGCCCAACACGCCATTCATGGGTGTGCGAATCTCATGACTCATTTTGGCTAGGAATTCACTTTTAGCTTTGCTTTCCGCCAATGCAGAAATCTTTTCTTTTTCGGACGCGAGCCTTTCTTTGCGAAGCTCATTGATACTGTTACCTAATGCGACTGACAAAAGTACTTGTTGGGCGATAAATGCGATCTTTAATCCAAACAAGGACAAAATAAGGAGGTTGATCACACCGAAGGCATTTAATGCAACCAATAACACCATCACTAAAAATACTGACCAGGAAAGGACAAAGAATCGCGCAGATTCATAGCCCTGTCTCATGCGAATAAAGCCTGCGGCCATTACTAGGGGCATTGTTAACAATCCAGATATGGGCAGCAATCGAGCATTTACTTGATCCGGTAAGACCCAAAGCAGAGGTATGAGCAAAATGTTAAAAGCTGCTACCGCCATGAGAGCTTTGTAGATCAGAGAGCCTTTTATGGTATCAAGGAAAGATACGGTGAATATGGCGCCAGATGTCATGGCAATATAAGCAAAAACGTTTACCGCGATGGATTGCCAATTAATTGCGTTTGGCCACCACATATAGCTAATGCCATCCATGGTATAGAAAAATAGGGACACCGATAGCACATGTATCACATAATACATGTAGGTCATTTGCCGTGTCGATAAATACAGGAAGAGGTTGTATGCCATTAAACCTGCAGACACGCCGTAGAAGATACCGAGAAACAAAATACTTAGGTACTTACCCTGTAAAAAGTGGGTTCCTGAATTAACGATGACTGGTAAATTAAATGTGCTGGTGGTGTGCGCCCGAAAATAAAAAGTTTGAGTCGAGTTTGTAGCAATTTTTCCTTTAAAGGTGTAGTCGAAAGTATCCAGCGGGCGGTCATAGTAGGGGACTTTATCGCCAAATGAATATCTAGAAACATCAGCGCCATTGATGATGAAAGCGCGGATCTCATCAATTAATGAGTAGGCGAAGGTTACATAGTACTCCTGATCGCTCGTTGTATTATTAATGAGTTCTGTCTTAAACCAGCATGGCTGGCCATAGTAACCAAAATGGATCTTCTCTTTAGGTAAGGGTTCATAGGGAAGATTTTTAGCAGCGTCTAACTGCAAGTACTCACCATGATTAAAGCAATGGTGACCCATATAGGGACCAATCTCTAGTTGCTTGATGTCGTCGGTAATTTGTATTTGAAAAACTGGAGGCTTGTCGCTCGCTACTGATAGGTTTGTTAATAAAATACCAAGAAGAAAGGTAATGCCATAGATGATAGGAAATTGGCTTGGTAAATGGCGTTTGCCTTGTTGGCAGAGTTCAAGCAAGGGCTGTTTCCTGCATTATCGGCTATTTAACATTTACCCAGTGATTATTAACGAACATCTCTAAAGGTCGGTATTCGGTTTTATAACTCATCTTTTGGCACTCTTTGATCCAGTAGCCAAGGTAGACCGAGGGCAACCCCATTTTTTTAGCTTCTTGGATTTGCCACAAAACACCCATAACACCGAGACTGCGTTTGGTTTCATCAATATCATAAAAGGTATAAACCGCAGATAGGCCGTTGATCATGATGTCGCAAACCGCTACGGCAACTAACTTTTCTGGTGTTCTAAATTCATAGAAAAACGTGTTACCCCATTCACTCAGTAAGAATGACTCGTATTGCTCCGGAGAGGGTGGGTACATATCCCCATCAGAGTGTTTGTGAGTGATGTAACGCGCGTACAATTGATAATGTTCTTCGTTGTAGATGGCGGGTAACTTATTCACCGTTAGGTCTGCATTGCGTTTCATAACGCGTTTTTGTTTGCGCGATGGTTGAAACTCGTCAACGGGGATTCTTACGGGGATGCAGGCAGAGCACTGCTTGCAATGAGGGCGATACAGATAATTTCCACTACGCCTAAACCCCAGTTCTGATAGATCGCTGTATAGATCCCGATCTAGGCTTGCTTTAGGGTCTGCAAATAGGGTGATGGCATCCTGACGAGGTAGATAGCTGCACTTATGAAGCGGAGTCACAAAAAACTTAACGGCTGATAAATCTGTCATTCAAACACTACCTACTTACTCTTGCTGTATGCTGGCAATCGCGAAGCGATTCTTATTATTATGTCACTACAAAGTATTAGCCGTTTTTCGCTGATTCGCAACGCTTGTTTTTATCTAATAAGCGCCTGTTTTATCACTCCATTTTCCGCGATGCAGGTCAATAACGACATCATCTTGTAGGTTTGATTCCAGTAGCTCCTGAAAGTTCTCTCTATCTATCTCTTCAGCGCCTAATGAAAGTAGGTGGTCGTTCGTAACTTGGCAATCGATTACGGGGATATTAAGGCTCTTGCAGCGATTTACCAGTGCAACAAAAGCCACTTTTGAGGCATTGCTCATGGTGGAAAACATGGATTCACCAAAGAAGAACGAACCCAGGGATACCCCATAGAGCCCGCCAACTAATTTGTCTTCGTGCCAGCACTCAAACGAATGAGCGTAACCTTGATGATGCAGTCGGCAATAGGCGGTAATCATATCGTCCGTGATCCAAGTGTCCTCACTGTATGTTCTGGGCATGGAGCAAGCCTCAATCACCTCGCGAAAAGATGAATCGATACGGACTTCGAAAATGCCTTTGTTAATGGTCTTTTTGAGGCTTCTAGAAGGCTTGAAATGCTCGCAAAACACCACACAGCGTGGGTCTGGACTCCACCAGAGTATTGGCTGCCCATCTTCGAACCAGGGGAAGATGCCATGTCGATAAGCTTCTTTTAATCGATCCACGGATAGGTCGCCACCGGCCGCCAACAAGCCATTGGGCTCATCCAGGGCGGTGGAAATAGGAGGGAACTCGTAGCTGTGATTATCGAGTATAGGAATCGATGTCATAGGAAGCGGGGCATTGCTGCCCCGGAGCAAATTTAGGCTGCGCCTAACTATTCGTTTTCGTCGAGGAATTTTTCTGCGTCCAAGGCGGCCATGCAACCAAAACCAGCAGAGGTGATCGCTTGGCGATAAATTTGATCAGTCACGTCGCCCGCAGCAAAAACACCCGGTACGCTAGTGGCGGTTGCATTTCCTGCAAGGCCACTTTGGATATTCAAATAGCCGGCATTCATATCCAGCTGGCCTTCGAAAAGTCCGGTGTTAGGGGTGTGACCGATAGCGATAAACACGCCTTGAAGGTCAATATCTTTAGTTTCGCCGTCGGCAGTGCTTTTGATGCGCATGCCAGTAACGCCCATATCGTCGCCAAGTACTTCATCCAGAGTGTGATTCCACTCAATGGTTACGTTACCGTTTTCTGCTTTTTCTAATAAACGGTCTGATAAGATTTTCTCGGAGCGGAATTTGTCACGGCGGTGAACAACAACCACTTCCTTGGCGATGTTTGAAAGATACAAGGCTTCCTCCACCGCGGTGTTGCCGCCACCAATAACCGCTACTTTTTGATTGCGATAAAAGAATCCATCACAGGTGGCACAAGCGCTGACGCCTTTACCTTTAAAGGCTTCTTCAGACTCCAAACCAAGATATCTAGCAGAAGCGCCAGTGGCGATAATCATGGCATCACAAGTGTATTCGCCAGAATCCCCCTTTAGTTTAAAGGGGCGCTCACTAAGATCTACATTGTTAATGTGATCGAAGATAACTTCAGTCTCAAATCGCTCTGCATGAGCTTTCATGCGTTCCATTAATTCAGGACCTTGAACACCTTCAGCATCACCTGGCCAGTTGTCCACTTCGGTGGTGGTAGTGAGCTGACCACCTGGCTGAATGCCGGTAATAATGACTGGCTCTAGATTCGCGCGCGCTGCATAAACAGCCGCTGTATAACCCGCAGGGCCTGAGCCTAAAATGATCAGCTTGTGGTGTTTGACTTCGCTCATGAAAAAATTCTCGTTAATAGCTAATGTTGGGCTTAGAAAAGTTAAGGAAAGTTAAACGATTTGATTGGCTCTTTGCAAATAGTTCGTCTAAATCATGAAGATAGTAATATTTAATAAAGCTTGGGAGGTAGATGGTGCGCATAGGAATACCTAAAGAAATCAAACCTAAAGAAGGGCGTGTCGGCATGATCCCGCATGCTGTGGCGGATTTGGTTCATGCAGGTCACGAAGTATTCGTTCAGAAGGGTGCTGGTTTATTAAGCGGATTTTCTGATAAGCACTATTCTCAGGCTGGCGCTGTACTTTGTGCTGATGCGGAAGAAACCTATGCCAAGGGTGACATGATCGTAAAGGTTAAGGAGCCCGTGCAGGGGGATCTGTCTTATCTAGAAAAACGCCACCTATTATTCTGCTACTTGCACTTGGCACCTAACCCAGAACTAACCAAATCATTGCTAGATATCGGATTAACGGCAGTGGCCTTCGAAACCGTTGAAGAAGATGGCTTGCTGCCATTGTTAAAGCCAATGAGTCAGATAGCTGGCCGAGTCTCAATCGATGCCGGTTCCCATTACTTGCATCAGTCCATGGGCGGGCGTGGTGTGTTGTTGGGTGGAGTACCGGGCACGGATCGAGGCCATGTTGTGATTATCGGTGCTGGGGTGGCAGGAAGTGCTGCTGCTGCCACTGCGGCAAGCATGGGTGCTCAGGTCACTGTGTTTGATAATAATGAAGAAGCGCTGAATCGCGCTGCATTAATTGCGGACAACGTTACCGCTCGCTATGCCTACAAAGCTTCTATAGCTGAGGCGCTGGAAGACGCTGATTTAGTAGTTGGAGCAGTGTTGTTAGTAGGTGCAAAGGCTCCGCGTATTGTGACCAGGGAAATGGTTAGAGCAATGCCCAACAAGAGTCTGATCGTTGATATTTCCATTGACCAAGGTGGTTGTGTTGAAACGATGTGGCCTACTAATTACGAGGCTCCGGTGTTTGAAGAAGAGGGGGTGCTGCATATGGGTGTTACCAATATGCCTGGTGCAGTCCCTAGAACAGCGTCGCAAGCGTTGTCTGGTGCTATCTTGCCCTATGCTCAGTGGCTAGCAGCCGGGGAGTTAGATCAGCATGCAGCGCTGATCAAAGGCATTAATGTGCGCTCAGGCAAGATTATTCACCCGGCATTGGTGGATTGTTTTAAGCCCTAGTCTGTTGCCATAATCTCGAAAATGTTAACTTAGCAGGGAAAGTTGAGAAGTTGCTGGTTGTTTTGTGTGCAATTCTTTGAATTTACGTTAAAATTGTACACTGATCACTGAAGAATACTGATTACTAAAGTATCAAGCCGGTACTCCTTGTAAGACAAGGTTGGAGTCGATTTAGAGCATGGCCACAAAAAAGGAACAGATCCAGATCCCTATTGAAGAACCGCTTTGGTCCGAGCATATGTCTCGCGGTTTAAAGGAGGGCGCCATGATCGTGCTCTTCTTCCTGTCGATCTATTTGTTAGTGGCATTGTTTACCTTCAATGCTGGCGACCCGGGTTGGACTCATATCGGATCCTCCGAGGTTGTTAAAAATGCAGGTGGGCCCACGGGTGCTTTGTTTGCCGATATTCTCATGTCCCTATTTGGTTATTTGGCCTTCCTGTTTCCCATCCTGATTGGTTACCGCGCTTGGTTAGTGTTCCGTGATAAATCACAGAAAGGCGTCAATTGGCCCATGATGGGGCTGCGTACAGTCGGTTTCTTTATGACCATGTTTGCGGCTAGTGGTCTGGCCTATCTGCATTTTGATGTGACTGAAGGCGCCTTACCTGCGATTGATTCCATTGGTAGAAATCCTGCTGGGGGTATTTTAGGCATTGAACTGGGCTCCAGTGCGCTGAGTAATCTCAACGAATTGGGCGCAACTTTGTTGTTTCTGGCCTTCTTTCTTATTGGTCTAACTGTTTTTACTGGTGTGTCTTGGATTCAAGTAATGGATAGCACGGGCAAGTACACCTTAGATTTATTTGCTTGGTTAATGGCGCTCCGCGAAAAATGGGAGAAGACTTCTGATGAGCGGGCGCAAAAACGAGAAATCGAAAAAGCGCAAAAGGCTCGAGAAGTAGCGATAAAAGTTGAAAAGGCGAAACAAGAGAAGCGGGCGCCTGTCACGATCACGCCTCCAGCGAAAAAGAAAGTCGAAAAGAGTAAACGCGCTGAAAAAGAACGTCAGAAGAGCTTGTTCGATAACCCTGTGCAAGGGGAACTGCCTTCTACTGCCTTGCTAGATTCTGTTGATAGCAATCAGAAGCGTGGCTTTTCAGCAGAAACCCTTGAAGGTATGTCGCGCTTGCTGGAATTAAAACTTCGCGATTTCGGTGTTGAGGCCGAAGTTGAGAATGTTCTACCGGGACCTGTAGTCACGCGCTTTGAAATTCAGCCTGCTGCCGGTGTTAAGGTCAGTCGAATTACCAACTTAGCAAAGGACTTAGCGCGTTCGCTAGCGGTTATTAGCGTGCGTGTCGTGGAAGTTATTCCTGGCAAAACGGTAGTGGGTATAGAAATCCCCAATGAAGACCGGGAGATTATCCGTTTGAGCGAGGTGGTCGCTTCTGAAACTTATGAAAAGGTTTCTTCACCGTTAGCATTAGCGCTGGGTAAAGATATTTCCGGTGAGCCAATCGTAGCTGATTTGGCGAAAATGCCTCACTTGCTGGTTGCTGGTACTACTGGTTCAGGTAAGTCCGTTGGCTTGAATGCGATGTTGATCAGTATGTTGTTTAAGGCCACCCCTGAACAGCTGCGCTTAATCATGATCGATCCCAAAATGTTGGAGCTATCGGTTTACGATGATATTCCCCATCTACTAACGCCTGTTGTAACGGACATGAAAGAGGCTGCAAATGCTCTACGTTGGTCTGTGGCAGAAATGGAGCGTCGCTATCGATTAATGGCGGCCATGGGGGTGCGTAATATCGCTGGCTATAATCGTAAAGTGAAGGAAGCGATTAAGAAGGGAGAGCCTATTAAGGATCCACTGCATCAGCCCACTGACGAGATGCCTGAAGGCGAAGAGCTTCGAGAGTTGCCATTTATCGTGGTAGTGGTTGATGAATTTGCAGACATGATGATGATTGTCGGTAAGAAAGTGGAAGAACTTATTGCGCGGATTGCTCAAAAGGCTCGAGCCGCGGGTATCCATTTGATTTTGGCGACGCAGCGCCCATCGGTAGATGTTATCACCGGTTTGATCAAAGCGAACGTACCTTCCCGTATTGGCTTCCAAGTTTCTTCTAAGGTGGATTCAAGAACCATTCTGGATCAAGGTGGCGCAGAGCAACTGCTAGGGCATGGTGACATGCTATTTCTACCGCCAGGTACCAGTTTACCGACACGTGTTCACGGCGCGTTTGTTGATGACGACGAGGTACATCGTGTTTGTGATGATTGGCGTCGCCGTAGTGAACCTGATTATTTGGAAGATATTTTGGAAGGCAGCCATGAGTCTACATTCTTACCTCAAGAAGCAGGTTCAGGTGGAGGGTCTTCTGATGATGAGGCCGATCCACTTTACGATGAGGCTGTAGCCTTTGTCACAGAGACGCGTCGAGCCTCTATCTCGTCTGTGCAGCGTAAACTTAAGATTGGCTACAATCGGGCAGCTCGCATGATAGAAACGATGGAAGCTGCTGGTGTCGTATCGGAAATGCAAAGTAACGGTCAGCGAGAAGTTCTAGCACCGGCACCGCCTAAATAGTTCAAATCTATTGTCGGTAAAACTAAGTAAAATACGCCAAACCATTTTTGATTGCTGGGGTCAAAAGGATATCCCAGCAATCAATTGAGTAATACCTTCGCAAGGAACATGCGCGACCATGATTTTTAGTCAACGAACTACCATTTTTAAACGCTTATACCTGTCTTTGACTTCCCTATTAGTGTTGCTTTCAAGTTTGATGCTGACCAGCACCGTAAACGCGGCTGAGCATGGTGAAGAAGCGGCTACTAAGCAATTGATTCTGTTCCTCAGCAAAATGAATGCTATGGAAGCGAAGTTTCGTCAGTGGGTCGAGGATTCCAAGAAAACTACTCTTCAAGATGTGAATGGAACAATCTGGGTGCAGCGACCGGGCAAGTTTCGATGGGACACAAACCTACCATACCCGCAATCAATCATTTCTGATGGCGATTTATTGTGGATTTATGATGTGGACTTAGAACAAGTTACCCAGCGAAAGCTCGATAAGCATGTTGGTAATACGCCCGCATTACTACTGAGTGGTGATCCATCGAAAATTTCAAGCAGCTTTAAAGTGTCTGCTTATGAATATGAAGAAACCGGTGAGTGGCGTTTTGATTTGCTGCCCAAAGCTGAAGATGCGCTGTTTGAGTTATTGCGTGTTCACTTTCTTAAAGGCGCGCTTCGCGACATGTATTTGCGGGATAGCCTAGGCCAAACTACCCGTATAGAATTTAGTGACGCTCAAATTAATAAAACAATTGAGGCGAAGATCTTTAATTTTGTCCCACCGGAAGGTGTGGATGTGATTAAGGAATTTTGATTCGTTCATGGCTGATCTATTTTCTTCTGTAGAAGACCAAAGCTATCAACCTTTAGCGGCGCGAATGCGGCCCAGAAGCTTGGATGAATATGTCGGTCAGTCACACCTTCTCAACCCCGATAAGCCTCTACGAAAAGCGATTGAATCCGGAAGCATTCACTCAATGGTCCTATGGGGTCCTCCTGGTGTAGGCAAAACCACGTTAGCGAGATTACTTGCTCAGTATATCGATGCGCAATTTTTAACGCTGTCGGCAGTGCTTGCAGGCGTTAAAGAAATTCGTGAGGCTGTGTCCCAAGCGAAACAGGCAAGATCCCATGGCCAGAAAACTATTCTGTTTGTGGATGAAGTCCATCGCTTCAATAAAAGCCAGCAGGATGCTTTTCTTCCTTATGTGGAAGATGGAACCTTTATTTTTATTGGCGCTACCACTGAAAACCCTTCTTTTGAACTTAACAATGCATTGTTGTCTCGCGCTCGAGTGTATGTGTTAAAGCAACTTAGCAATAGCGAAGTTGCCGCCTTAATTAATCACGCGCTCGCTGATTCAACCCGTGGACTAGGGAGAAGTGAAATATCCCTGGCACAGGATGCGAAAGAGGCGCTCTGTCAAACGGCCGATGGTGATGGTCGGCGTGCACTCAATCTATTGGAGATTGCCAGCGAACTGGCGCAAGCAGAAGAGTTACTGCAGATTGACAAGTCTCTCCTTGAGCAAGCCCTGGGGCAAAATCTACGCCGTTTCGATAAAGGTGGTGATATTTTCTATGAGCAAATTTCAGCGCTTCATAAAGCGGTACGAGGTTCCTCGCCAGATGGTGCCTTGTACTGGTTTGCTCGCATGCTAGAAGGGGGTGTTGACCCCTTGTATATTGCTCGTCGTGTGGTGCGCATGGCGACAGAAGATATCGGCAACGCAGATCCAAGAGCTTTACAAATTGCTTTGAATGCATGGGATGTGCAAGAACGTCTGGGAAGCCCCGAGGGGGAGTTGGCCATTGCCCAGGCTGTTGTTTATATGGCATGTGCAGCCAAGAGTAATGCTGTATATAGCGCTTTTAATCAAGTGATGAGAGATATCAAGAAACAGCCTTCTTACGAGGTGCCTATGCATCTTCGTAATGCGCCTACCAAGTTAATGAAAGAGCAGGGCTACGGTGACGAATATCGTTATGCTCATGACTATCCGGAAGCCTTTGCTGCAGGTGAGAAATACCTCCCAGAAGACATCGTAGACTCGAGTTGGTATGCCCCAGTTCCTCGGGGTTTAGAAATCAAAATTTCTGAAAAGCTCAAGTATTTAAAGGGCCTGAACCAGAAGAGTCCGTGGCAGCGATATGACAACGACGCTCACGGTGACGAGGTAGATTCATGAACATACCATTGATCCATTTGGTTTGGGTTGCAATAGGGGGTGGCCTGGGCGCTATGTCTCGTTTTGCCGTTTCTAGTTGGCTATCCCAAACTGGTTCCGGTTTTCCCTGGGGAACTTATGTGGTCAACGTGCTAGGTTCACTATTGGCTGGTGCTTTTTTGATCTTTATATTGTCGGATCATGCAAATAGGGAAGTGCTGAGATTATTGCTTTTGGTGGGTTTCTTTGGTGCTTTCACGACTTTTTCCACCTTCTCATTTGAAACAGTCAGGCTGATAGAGTCAGGACAGATTAGCTTAGCGTTAGCTAATGTCCTAGGGAATCTGCTCAGTTGCCTGTTAGGAGCCTGGTTGGGCATGACTCTAGCCAAACTCTTCTAGCAATATAGCCTTCTGGAAGCGTTTTGCTGCTTACTAATACTGCCCACTTACGTTAAAATCCCCGCCTCAATAGACACCCGAATCACACAATCGCCGAACACACACTATGTTAGACGCAAAATTAATCCGTACCCAATTAAACGAAGTAGCTCAGCAACTTAAGTTGCGTGGCTTTGAAGTAAACACAGCCAAACTTGAAGCACTTGAATCCGAGCGCAAAGGTCTTCAGGTAGAGACCGAGCAGCTTCAGAGTGAAAAGAACAAGAAGGCTAAAGAGATTGGGCAGGCCAAGGCTCGTGGCGAAGATATTGAGCCAATTAAGCAAGAAGTTGCTACATTTAGTGCTCGTTTAGCAGAGTGTGAAACTCGCTTAAAGGCGTTACTTGAGGAGCTTAATCAGGAGCTTCTCACGATTCCTAATGTTCCTCATGAATCTGTCCCAGCCGGTGATTCCGAAGATGATAATGTCGAAGTGCGAACTTGGGGTGAGCCCACGCAATTTGAATTTGAAGCCAAAGATCATGTTGATCTGGGGGCTCCACTAGGTCTCGACTTTGAAGTAGCTGCCAAAATTACCGGTGCGCGTTTTGCTGTGATGAAGGGAAAGCTTGCTAGACTTCAGCGTGCGTTGACTCAGTTCATGTTGAATACGCACACTGAAGAGCATGGCTACAGTGAGGTTTACGTGCCTTACCTCGTCAATGCAGACTCTTTGCAGGGCACGGGCCAGTTACCAAAGTTTGAAGAAGATCTCTATAAAGTGCCTGGCGAGCGCGATATGTATTTGATTCCCACTGCTGAGGTGCCTGTTACTAACATTGCTCGTGGTGAAATCTTTGACGAAGCTGACCTCCCTATTCGTTATTCATGTCATACCCCTTGTTTCCGTAGTGAAGCAGGTGCTTATGGTCGGGATGTGAGGGGTATGATCCGTCAGCATCAATTTGAAAAAGTTGAATTGGTGCAAATGGTTAAACCGGAAGATTCTTACGACGCTTTGGAAGCGCTAACCGGCCATGCGGAAGCTATCCTACAAAAGCTGGGATTGCCTTATCGTGTAGTCGTCTTATGTGGTGGTGATATTGGTTTCTCAGCAGCAAAAACCTACGATTTGGAAGTTTGGTTGCCAGGCCAACAAAAATATCGTGAGATTTCCTCTTGTAGTAACTTCGAAGATTTCCAAGCGCGCCGCATGCAAGCAAGATTTCGACCCAAAGGCAGCAAAAAAACAGAATTACTCCATACTTTAAATGGATCTGGTCTAGCCGTTGGCCGTACCTTGTTGGCAGTGATGGAAAACTATCAACAAGAAGATGGTTCAATTCGAGTGCCAGAAGTGCTCGTACCCTATATGGGTGGAGTAGAGGTACTAACACCTTAATTGGTGCTTGCTCTATTTCACTGATTGCTCTGCAGGTTGTCGCAATCTAGTCGATAAGATTGAAGGTTTTTGCATGGATTACTTCCCGCTATTTTTAGATTTAAAAGGTAAACCCTGTTTAGTTGTTGGTGGTGGCGATATTGCTGTTCGCAAAGCCACCCTACTAAAACGGGCGGGTGCAAAGGTAACCGTGGTTGCCACTCACCTT
>JAKSAW010000760.1 GCA_022361455.1 Pseudomonadales bacterium
CCTGAGACACTTGAGTAATTCTTGGGGAAATTTGTGATGCAGCCTTTCGGATGATGGATTGCGCAAAAAGTGTTTCATCCGATGCGGATAGATTTCTGTCTGTGGCTTTCCAAGATTGGCTGGCCGTTCTGATACTGGTGAACATGGTCAAAGTCAGCAGCCCGACAAGAGCTGTCGCAATCAACATTTCCACCAAAGAAAATCCATCTTCGCGCCTCCGCGTAGGGACAGCCACTTGGTCAACGATAACCATTGTCACCTACCTGAGGAATTATCATCAGGGACTTTTGTTCTAATGATCTTTCTTCACCTAGTTCATCCCAATGGATGCGCGTGGTGACGTTGTAGGCAGGTACGCTCCAAGCCCGTTGATCTTGTGGATCGCCGTATGGATCAAACTCCACACTCCAGCGAAAACCATCTTTGTCGATACCGGAGTGCCGATCATCGTCCACGTTTATCGTTTGACCGATCTGGGCTACCAAGCTCAGGAGCTTTGATTGGGCGATCGTCGAATTTAGGATTTTGCTCGACCTTGATGCGTGCACCGAAATTGCAGGCAACATAATCGCCAAAGAAAGCCCCAATATCGCAAAGGAGATCAGAACTTCAATCAGCGTAAAGCCTGCCTCTCTACTTTCGGCGCTATTTTTCGAACGCAATCTTGCCATTGAGACCTATCGTAAAACGCCATGAGTACTTGTCGTTATTGACGATCAGAGTTCCTCCACTCGTGCTGCCGTCCGGAAAGTAGATCAAGTGTGGTGTTTCTTCTAATTGAGGCTCTGGAGAATTTGGAAGGAGCGAAATTTTCACTCCGTCAGGAAGAATGGTCCAACCTGTTTGTTCCGAGGTCTTGTAAGAGGCCGTTTTTGGATTGACTGTGAAAGAAATGATCCGTCCTTTGGATACAGCTTCTAAACGTGCTTGGCGCAAATCGATCAGCAGCGCGTTTACTGCTTGTTTTGACCGTAAGTTGGAGTTGGATGAGGAAAAAACCGCGGGAAGAGCGGCAACAAGC
>JAKSAW010000654.1 GCA_022361455.1 Pseudomonadales bacterium
TCATCTACAAATATCGTTGATACTTTCAATTCGTCGATGTCGGCGCCTTCGTTATGCTCAGCGTTAGCAATTGCAGACTCCAACACCTTCTTGATAAGGTGCGCGCCTTTTTTGTTGCTATACGCTAGAACGTTTAATGCTTTGTCTACTTCTAGACCGCGTACTTGATCTGCCACTAAGCGAACTTTTTGAGCTGAGATCTGAGCGCCACGAAGCTTTGCTGCTACTTCCATCATGCACCCCTTATCGTTTAGCTTTCTTGTCAGCAGCGTGACCTTTGTAGGTTCTAGTCGCTGCGAACTCGCCAAGTTTATGACCAACCATATGCTCAGTCACAAACACAGGAACGTGTTGACGACCGTTGTATACGGCAATAGTTAAACCAACCATATCTGGGATAATGATTGATCGACGAGACCAAGTCTTAATTGGTTTCTTATTTCCACCATCAACAGCGTCTTCTACTTTCTTCAAAAGATGAAGATCTATAAAAGGGCCTTTTTTCAATGAACGTGGCACAGTAAATTCCTCTTCTCTCAGCCGACAGGGTTACGACTTGGAGCCGCGACGGCGAACAATAAACTTATCAGTTCGCTTATTCTTACGGGTTTTGTAGCCTTTGGTAGACACACCCCAAGGAGTTACAGGATGACGACCACCAGAGGTTCGACCTTCACCACCACCATGCGGGTGATCAACGGGGTTCATAGCAACACCACGAACGGTCGGCCTTACACCTCTCCATCGGCTTGCACCTGCTTTACCAAGCGATCTCAATGAATGCTCTGAATTACCAACTTCACCAACAGTCGCTCGACATTCGGAAGGCACCTTACGCATTTCACCTGAGCGCAATCTCAAAGTTACATATGCACCTTCTTTCGCTAACACCTGAACAGCTGCGCCAGCACTTCTCGCAATCTGCGCACCTTTGCCAGGCTTCATCTCGATACAATGAACCATCGTACCTAGAGGGATATTTCGAAGCGGTAAAGAGTTACCTGCTTTAATAGGCGCATCTTCGCCAGAACGAATTTCGTCACCAGCACTCACACCCTTGGGTGCTATGATGTAGCGACGCTCACCATCCAAATACTTAATAAGGGCAATATTTGCAGATCGATTTGGATCATACTCCAAGCGTTCTACAACACCAGGAATGCCATCTTTATTACGTTTAAAGTCGATCACGCGATAGTTACGCTTGTGCCCACCACCTTTGTGACGAGTAGTGATGCGACCTAGATTATTACGACCACCAGACTTTGACGTAGATTCAGTTAAAGGAGCATAAGGAGCGCCTTTGTGAAGCTCATCATTTACGACCTTAACTACGAAACGGCGACCTGCCGAAGTCGGCTTTGCTTTAACAACTGCCATATCGTATCTCCTAACCTTCCACGCCGATCAAGTCGATGTCATGACCCGCTTCAAGCGCGACATATGCTTTTTTCCAATCTGAGCGTTTACCCATGCTTCGGCCAAAACGCTTGCTCTTGCCTTTAACAACACAGGTGCTTACAGACTTAACCTTCACACCCCAAAGCTCTTCTACAGCTTTGCGAATCTCAGGTTTAGTAGCGTCTTTTGCCACTTTGAAAACAAACTGATTGTTTTCGTCGGCAATAACGGTAGCCTTCTCAGATACATGAGGAGCTAACAATACTTGAAATATACGCTCTTGGTTCATGCCAGCATCTCCTCAAACTTCTTAAGCGCTTCAACAGTCACCACGACCTTCTCGTGAGCAACCAAGCTTACAGGATCAGTCGCTTGAACATCTGCAACTTCAACATAGGGCAAGTTGCGAGCAGAGAGGTATAGATTTTCGTCAACACCCTCTGACACAATCAAAGCTCGCTCAGCATTCAAGCCTTTCAATTTAGCCAACAAGTCTTTTGTCTTTGGTCGCTCAATGCTTAGAGCATCAACCACTACCAAGCGCTCTTGTCGAACCAACTCTGAAAGAATGCAACGCATCGCACCGCGATACATTTTTCTATTTACTTTTTGCTGATGATCTTGTGGAGAAGCAGCAAAGGTCACACCACCAGAACGCCAAATAGGGCTACGAATAGTACCAGCACGGGCACGACCAGTACCTTTTTGACGCCATGGCTTCTTACCGCCGCCACGAACATCCGACCTACTCTTCTGAGCTTTAGAACCTTGACGACCGCCAGCCATATAGGCAGTTACTACTTGGTGAACCAAAGATTCGTTAAACTCTTTACCAAAAGCAACTTCTGACACATCAACAGTTCCGCCAGAGGCTAGATTTAAATTCATCTGCTATTTCCTCTTGGGCTTAACTCTTAACTGCTGGCCTAACGACGACATCATTGCCAGTCGCACCAGGGACAGCACCCTTAACCAACACAAGACTGCGCTCCGCATCCACTCGAACAACCTCAAGCGACTGAACAGTTACGCGTCGCGCACCCATATGACCAGCCATCTTTTTGCCCTTGAATACTCGACCAGGCGTTTGACACTGACCGATAGAACCAGGAGCACGATGAGAAAGTGAGTTACCGTGAGTTGCGTCTTGCGTTCTAAAATTCCAGCGCTTAACAGCACCCGCAAAACCTTTACCTTTGGAAGTCCCAGCAACATCAACCATTTGACCTGCTTCGAACATTCCAACTTCGATTGCATCACCTACGTTAATGCTTGCTGCCTCTTCAGAGCCAACACGAAATTCCCACAAACCTCTACCAGCTTCCACACCCGCCTTAGCAAAGTGACCGGCTTCAGCTTTTGATACACGGGAAGCCTTACGCTCACCTGTGGTAACTTGAATCGCTGAATATCCATCCAACTCATCAGTTTTTATTTGGGTAACGCGATTGGGATCAACCTCGATCACAGTGACTGGCGTAGAAACACCATCTTCTGTGAAAACTCGCGTCATACCGCATTTTCGTCCAACCAGACCGATTGCCATCTTCGTAACCTCTTTACGAAACGCCTCTCAGCATTCTATTTATTAGCCCGGACTAACCGAGACTAATCTGTACATCCACACCCGCAGCAAGATCGAGCTTCATTAGAGCATCAACGGTCTTGTCTGTCGGTTCAACAATATCGACCAAACGCTTATGCGTTCGAATCTCATACTGATCTCGCGCATCTTTATTAACGTGAGGCGAAATCAATACAGTGAATTTTTCTTTGCGCGTGGGCAGTGGAATCGGCCCTTTAACTTGAGCACCGGTACGCTTAGCAGTTTCTACGATCTCTAGCGCTGACTGATCAATCAGACGGTGATCAAATGCTTTTAAGCGAATGCGAATTTTTTGGTTTTGCATCGCCTGAGAA
>JAKSAW010000763.1 GCA_022361455.1 Pseudomonadales bacterium
CTTCTGAGTCTTTTGCTGCCCTTGGCCAAAGCTTCAACCCTGCGATTGCCGTGCGTGTTAATCAGCAAGGCCTTGCAGACTCTCTACCCAATGCAATTTTGCAAATCGTAGAAGCACTAGACTTTAATGCATTCATTACTAATCCAGTATCTGAAAGCTGTTCTGGAGCTGTTATTGCAGATGCTTGTGCACGCTTCAACATTAACGATATCAACTTAACACCTGGTTCTACAATTAGCGTTCAAGCGCTTTCCGGTAATCGTATTCGTGTTGATATTGGTTTAAGTCGTTTAGATCTAGATACCACAGCAACGACTTTTGCTCGCTGTAAGAGTTTCCTTTGCGGCGGTAATGGCAATGTTTTTGGTACCATCAACTTTTCTGGTGTAACCACTGTACGCAATACTGATATTTCTGCAGACTTTGTCGTTAACGTTAATAATGGCAACGTTAGCGTACAAATCGTAGATGGTACGCTTGATGTTGATCTACCAGCGAACGGCTTGTCTGTAGATATCGACTTTGGTGCGGTTGAAGACGTTCCTTTTGTCGGCGACCTACTTAACACTGTTGTTAACGGCATCATCAATGGCCTCGTGGGTATTCTTTCTAGCATTATCGTAGACATCGCTGATGGTTTCCTAGCAAGCCCAATCAGCAGCCTTCTCAATAGCTTGATTGAAAATGTTATCCCTGAATCAGTTGCGATCCCAGTTGCTGACACCACACTAAATGTAGGCTTTAGCCCAGAAGGTTTTGCAACTTCTTCAGGCGGTTTTGATTTAGTACTAGCGAATAGCATCAGCATTGATGCTACTGATCCAGATGTTTTACCTCCTCTTGGTTCTTTATACGCTGCAGGCAGCGCTCCTAATCCATACCCAACCACTACGCCAGGTGGCACCGGTGTTGATTTGACTGCAACTGTTTCAGCCAACCTACTTAACCAAGTACTAACTGAAGCTTACAAAGGCGGCCTATTAAATATCACGCTTGATGCTGACGATGGACTTTCTATCGGAACATTCACCAGTATTCCTGATTTCCCAATCGATCTTACTGGCGTATCTGAGTTCAACATTACATTGAAAGGCGCTTCTGCTCCTGGTGTGAGTGTTGTATCTCAAGCAGATAGCGACGACGGTGTTGTGTTTGTCAGCCTGTTAGACTTGAACTTGAAAGTGAACGCGGACTTTGACGATGGCAATGGTCTTCAAGAAATTCTTGATACCACTATCGACCTTCGCTCTCCTTTCGATATTGGTGTAACGCCAGACAACACTTTAACTATCGGTATCGAAGCGACTCCAGAAGTGAACGTACAAAACTTCCGCTTCCAGCTAGGCGGCATCGTGGTTAACTCTGGCAGCAATGGCACTATCACTAACTTGATCTCAACTTTAGCACCACAAGTGCTTCCAGATATCTTGAGCTCAATTGGTGGTATTCCAATCCCAGCGATCGAAGGCTTTACGCTTCAACTTCTGGGCATCTGGAATCCTAATGCTTCCAACAATGCATTCTTAAGCTTGGGTGGTAACCTAGTAGAGGCACAAGCAGCGGCGGCTGCACCTGCTCCTACCGTATCGGCTGCAGTAGAACCACAGGCGTTCTCACTATTCGCAACCACTACACAAGCAGAGAAGCGTAGCGCAACCATTAGCGTTGACGGCGACAACCCAAGTGATGAACCACTTGAGTATCGCTATAGAGTTAACGGTGGCCACTGGACAATTTGGAAACAGCGTGACTCTATCGAGTTAAGTTTCCTACCAGCCGGTGACAACGTGGTTGAAGTTTGTTCGCGTACTCACATGATGCAAGAAGATTGTACTGAAGTAACAGTGTCTGTTCCTGAAGCATAATCTCTCTCGCGAAAACTAAAGGCCCAGGTTTATACCTGGGCTTTTTCATTTTTACCTGGCCAACATTTTGCTTAAGGGCACCTAACGCTTTATTTTTATTTAGGAGCCAGTATGCGCATCAAAACAATTCACTCCGGTTTATTTTTATTCGTTCTCTGCTTGCTATCAGTGCAAGTCATGGCTGACACATTAACGATGGGATCAGCGATTAACAAAGCTGGCCGACAACGTATGCTTAGCCAAAATATCACCAAAAATTATTTATCCTTAGGCTTAGAGGTAAAAGTCGTAAAATCGCGCAAGGAACTTGATCAAAGCGTGGCGCTTTTCGAAGAGCAATTTCAGGAACTGGAAGAATACGCACCTACAGCAGAAATCCAAGCATCACTAAGTGAAGTTGAAGACCTATGGATGACTTATCGCCAGCTTGCACTAACACCCTACAATAATCGCAACGCATCAAGACTTCTGGAATATAACAACTCACTGCTCGCCGCCTGCCACAAAGTAGTATTGGAACTTGAAGAGTTTGCTGCGCGACGTTCGGCAAAAATGGTAAATATTTCCGGCCGACAACGTATGCTATCGCAGCGCATTGCTATGTATTATTTTGCTCACGCCATTGGCTTTAGAGAACCCAAGGTGGACAAAAGCTTTGTTACCGCCAAGCAAGAATTCCTCGACGGACTCAATTTGCTAATAGATTTCGATAAAAACACCCCGGACATCCGTCGCTCGTTGAACAAAGTTAAAGCACAATGGCAGCTTAGTGTGGCTGGATTCGATCTAATTAATAATGGCCAATATGTGCCACACATTATTTCGGTGACTACTAGTGGCATGCTAAAACGCATGGATCGCATCACTAAGATGTATGAATTGCTGGACAATGATCTGGAGAACAAGGCAGTACTGGCTCTGCAATAGCATTCGAAAAATAGA
>JAKSAW010000872.1 GCA_022361455.1 Pseudomonadales bacterium
GGCGACATCACCCTGTTTCAAGGCCTCCGGCAGTTCACGCTCTTCATCGTAGGCACTGCCCACCAAAAGGTAAGGTTCTTTGCTCGGGTTTAACCAGTTAGATACCGCCTGCCAATGGATACGGTGATAGTTGAGGAAAAGTCCCTGTTCCAAGGCCGCGATATCGCCGGCGAAATCGGCCATCTCCCGTTCCAGTTGAGGCAAAGGTGCCCCGATCAGAAAAGAGATCAGGCCCGTGCTCACCAGGCAGTTAGCGGCTGCTGCAATGTCCCCGGAATTGAGCCCGAACCGGTAGCCCTCACGGCTCGGAACCAGAGACTCACGATGGTGACGGGCGAAATGATCGATATAGTGACTGCTGATTACCGCTAGATTGGCCAGATACCGGCCGGCGTCGAGCCGTTCCGCGAGTGCTCGGGCCAACCTGCTATAGCGGTATCCCAGCGAAAAATCCTGATTGTGGGCACAGAGAACCAGACCAAAATACAAATAGCCGTTGATGGACTGAGGCGCGTTGCCCCCTTCCATGGATAAACGGGTCAGCAGGCAGGCCACATAAGGGGCGAGACTCGGTTCCGCCACAAAACAGCTCACGAAAATGCCGTCCAAAATACGAACCGCGGCCAAATTGCGCGGGTCCGTCATAGCCTCGTGATGCAACATTTCCATTGGATCCTGGAGGCCGTCTCTGATCTCATCAATAATCAATTGTAACCGGTGCCGCGAGAGTTTGGACGGCAAAGGGCAATCCAGTATTTTGAGAATATGCCGAGCCGCGGCGACGGCCTCGGGCAATGCGCCGCGAGCCGTACAGGTCTGGATTCGGATTTCGTATACACGGACCTTATCCAAACGATCACGGGCGAACCGATCTACGAGATGGAACAGATGATCCACCTCGTCGAAGTCACCATTCAAGTAGGCGGCTTCCGCGGCATCGCTGTAGACCTCGGTCATCAGTGAATAAGATCGTTCCCAGTTTGCCTGCTCGGGTGGAAGCATCGCTCGGGCTGATTCCAAATAGGCTCGCATGGGTTTGTAGGCCGCGGACGACCGTGCACTTCGACCCGCACATAGAAATAAGGCCGCCGCTCGATCCCGCTCGCTCTCGCCTTTCAACAACGTACGGCCCGCCTGGAAGCAATCAGCCACGGTGAAAATGTCCTGATCGGCAACGCCGGCGCGCAGGAGACTTCGGCCGATGGTCAGGTGGAAACCGGCCCTGCTTTCCTCGGGGATGAGATCATAAGCCGTGTGTTGAATGCGATCGTGGGCAAATTTGTAAACGGCCGTTAACGTATCAGCCAACCCATCTACATCAAGCGACATAAACTTGTAGGCATCATTTAAAGGCAAGAGCAAACCGGCATCGATAGCCGGCCATAAATCGAGCGCCACCTGAGGCGATGTCTGGCCAGGCATTTCTGCCTCTTGTCCGAGGGCGCCACGGTGGAGGTGAAGGTGAAGCGGGCAGCATCCACGCCCTCTCCCAGGTGCCGTCCCGAGGAACACACGGAAAGCAAAACCATCCCGCCCGTCACACACAGGTCGCCGTGCACGGCTGCCAAGAAGCCACGCTCCACGCCACTGCACCGGCTGAGCTTCGA
>JAKSAW010000764.1 GCA_022361455.1 Pseudomonadales bacterium
CTGGCTTTTTAGCGACATAGCCTTTGATACTGCCTTAAGCACTGGTTTGCGAGGAAATTGACTCGAGGTAAGCGCCGCTCCCAACCAACGCGGGGCGGGATCGATAGCGTCGTCGACATTCGCGAGATGAACCAATTGCTTTCCTTGACTCTCACCATCGAGCATTCGAAAAAAAGCTTTGGGGATATTATCAACTCCTTCAATGATATCTTCTTTAATGACTAATTTTCCTTGTCGCACCCAAGCAGCAAGTTGAATTACCGCTTCCATCATTCGCGATTGATAATCTAAAAGAACAAATCCTTGCTTACGAATTCTTTTAGATAGGATCGCATTGTTGTCCCTACGCCCAATATCATTTTTGGTATCGCTTAAGTGGGAAATACCTAGACGACCGCACACAACGATCCGCGCCTTCTCGTTATATAGATCCAAGAGTGCTTCAGAAATATCACCACTGACATTGTCGAAGTAAATATCAATTCCTTGTGGGCATGCGTTTTTTAAATCCGATTCAATATCTGAGATCGATTTATTACGATAGGTAACAGCGGCATCATAGCCAAAGTCCATTTTCACTTGGGCGGCTTTTTCCTCATTACTAACAATAGCAACCACCCTACAACCGACGCTTTTTGCTAATTGTGCAACAATACTGCCCACTGAACTCGCCCCTGCAGAAATCACAACAGTATCTCCACGTTTGGGTTTTGCTATATCAAAAAGCCCAAAATAAGCTGTGGCCCCTGTTATTCCCACTGGCCCCAAGTACCAAGTTGGTTTCGCCAAACCTAGATTAATAACTCTGCTGTCATCGGGGTTTGTTTGAACGCTATATTCCTGCATATCAAAGCGCCCCAAGCGCACTTCACCCACTTTCACTTGAGTATGATTTGAGGCAATGACTTGGCCGATGCCATAAGCATGCATAACATCGCCGGGTACAACTGACTCAGCATAATTATCCTCATCCCTCATTCGACCAACCAAAGCAGGATCCATAGATAGATAAAGGTTTTTTATCAGGAACTCATTCGCTCGGAGACTTGATAAAAGTAATTCTTTAGGTGAAAAAATGTCAGGCGTCGGCTTACCGTTAGGGCGTTTCACAAACTGAATTGCTTTATTAGTGGCTGGAATCGTTTGCATGATAGAGCACCTCGATTTCTTTATTTGAAATCATTATACTCAGAACCACAACAAAGTGAACATTATTCATTATTGATTCTTGATCACATAGTGAGAATCACTATTCCATTTTCTCTATCACTTTCGCACATTTAAAAAATAGAAAGCCGGCATCTGCCGGCTTTTACGTTAATTGATAAAGGTTTAGCTTAACCCTAAGCGCACAAAGTTATTCTTATAACTCGCTTAATTTAAGGGGAAAACCCGATAGCTTAATCTTAGGGTATTTTTTAAAAGCGACTTCGTGAGCATCTTTTTCTGACAAACCAAGCTGACGTAAACCTAATTCCGCTACTTTTTGACTGGACTTCTTGGGCAGCTCTTTACGATAGATCGCTTCAGCAACCGCCATTACACTACCATCCAACATCGTTAAAGTAAGCTGGATATCATCCGTATCAAAACGCTTAGACGCAACGCCCTTTGCAAAGTCCTTGGCTGCCCGCTTATAGATATTCTGTCGCATCAACTCTCTGGGCAATCCCACTTCAAACAGTAACCATCCGAATTGCTCCGTGTCACTGGCTTTTGCAATGGTAAACATTATCGATGCCGCCAAAACTTCCGCTGGGTCTTCTAAATCTACAGTAATCTGATCCAACTCTTTATGGTAAAAATCAAGGGCTAACTCATAGAGCCCATCTAATATTTCCGACTTACTTTTAAAGTAATTATAAAAAGTCCCTAAGCCAATATCGGCCTTTTCGGTAATATCGTTAACTGTTATAGACTCCAAATCTCGCTCTAGAATCAATTCTTGAACAGCCAATAATAGTTTTTCACGAGTGGCTA
>JAKSAW010000427.1 GCA_022361455.1 Pseudomonadales bacterium
CTTCCTTCTGAGTCCACTTGGTACTCCCGTACCTGATATGGTACTTGTTCTCGTTAATGATCTCTTGACAGTGCTCTGCTGAGATCGTTGACAAGCGATAAGTCCATCCAAGAGAGTACATGGTAGTCACATGATCATAGTGGCCACAATAAGCCACATTGCGCGTGATTCTCCGTAAGCACTTCCATGCTTGAACAGTCTGGAATTCTTCCCTATGCAGCAGTGTGTAGGTGATGTTCACATGATCATAGATCAGGTGACCATCAGTTGGCAAACAGCTAGGGTTAGGCCATAGGCTTTCATCCTTGACTTCTGCTGGTTTGGTGCAATCATAGGCATTGAAGAGTGCCCAGTTTGCAACACTGCTGACACCTCTGTCTGATGGCATGACAGCATTCTGTCTGCCCTCGTTGGGTAGGTCTCGAGCCAATCTGCCAATTCGATCAACAGATCGCTTCACTCTCCAATCAGTTTCTTCTGGATCATCACGGAGGGTGAGTGCACTGGACCAATGCTGGTATTTGGTCAAGTCTGCAGATTGATTCAAAGGAGGCCTGGTCTGGCGGTGCCATTCAGGAAGGTTCCTGGCGAAGTATTCGTCGCTAGATGGGTCCTTCTCAAGTGGCTCCAGTAGTCCTCCATGTTCCAGAACTTCAAGTTGCTCTTCTACGCGACGGAAGATAGCGTCGTATGCCGGGTTCTGATGCTTGATCACCATCACTGGCACTGGGCCACCGAATACTGGAGTGATCAGCACTGCACTGATGAGATAGAGTCCAAGATCAGTCATGAGTGCCAGGACCACACAAATGGCAATGAGCTCTGCCAGGGTGGACGTTAGCCTCATGAATGCGGCGTGAGCGTCGAAGTTCTGCTGCTGCTTGTCGAGCGACAGCTCTGGCTTCAGCTGCGTCTTCTTCGGCGTCATGCTTCTGCGCTTTACCGACTGGTGTTGGTACTGCTGGTCCAACATCTCTGGGTCTTCTGATCTTGCGTCGCTTGGACAGTCGGGTTTTATAGCGTTGAGAAGGTCCCGGCTGGCCTGGCTCTGCATCCATCTCTTCCGGCTCTTCAGGGAGCGCTGCTGTCTCGCTTGGGAGTGGCTCTTCAGCTTCAATTGGCTCCATGTGATCATTATCACTTGTGCCTAATTGTTCGTCGTCCCTCTCAAGCTCTAATGGCTCTGCTAATGGCTCCTCCAATGGTTCCTTTAATGGTTCCGTGGGCAGTAAGCCATTATCTGGTCCTGAAGGTCGCTTTGCTGCTTGTTCCGGTTCTTTTTGTTGGCTTCGCTTGACTGGCTGACTAATATCCTTCTTTCTAGGCTTCTGAATTGCCCTTTGTGACGTGGCAGGTGCTTCACCTTGACCTTCACTGCTTGGCTCGTTTGGTTCAGTGTCCGTCCTTGGACTTTCAGTTGCTTCTGCTTGCTTGTCGGGTGTGGCCTCTGTGTCCGCCTCCGACACGCTATCAGCTCGCCCTTGGGTCGATCCACTAGCCGGTCCTGGGCTGGTGCCTCCGCCAAAAGCTTCGGAGGGCGGTGGCGTTGGCCCCGGCTGCAGCAGGCCACCTCCAAGTGGTCCTTCCATGAATTCGTCGTAATCAAGCACATCTGTGTCCTTGATGTCTAAC
>JAKSAW010000766.1 GCA_022361455.1 Pseudomonadales bacterium
ATCAATCCGCACGCCACTTCTGAAAGCTACTCAATCATCAAACAGATCGGTGACGGCACCATGAAAGCCGGTGCTCCCAAGTGGGGGTTCGGTGTCGTGGATGTTCGGGACTTGGCCGAGGCTCACTTCCAGGCGGGTTTTACGCCCTCGGCCAAGGGGCGGCATATCATTTCCGGGCACAATACCGATCTGTTTGCCATGGCTCAGGTCTTGTTGCCCAAGTACGGCCGGGACTTTCCTCTCCCTCGCAAGGCTGTACCTAAATGGCTCTTGTGGTTGGTAGGTCCTATCGTTGATAAGAATATGACTCGCCGGTCGATTTCGCGGAATGTTAATTTGCCTTGGAAGGGCGATAATAGCAAAGGTATCAGGGAACTGGGGGTCAGCTATCGCCCGCTGGAAGATTCCATGAACGATTTCTTTCAGCAAATGGTTGACAACGGTCTGGTTAGACCGGCTTGAGTTGGTGATGATAGGGCTGAAACTATGAGTTCAGGGGGTATCGGTTGAAAAGAGAAGTTGGCTTTACAGTGAATCCCGCGTGGAAGTTGATCATGGATAACATGGGTGTCAACTACACCGAGGTGTTGAAGCGCGCCGAATTACCCCTGGATTTATTCACGCGCAAGAACGCTGAACTTAGCACGTCCCAATACTTCCGTTTGTGGCGGGCGATGGAGTTCATCTTCGCGGATGCTGTCTTTCCTCTGCGTATGGTTCAGGGCATGAGCAGTGAAGTCTTCGACCCTCCCGTCTTCGCCGCTTATTGCAGCTCGAATCTGAATATCGCCTTGGAGCGCATCGGCCGGTTCAAGCCGTTGATCGGGCCGATGAAGCTGGACTTGGATATCAACAAAGAGTCCACCCAAATGCGCATTCGCTTTTTGGAAGAGAATTTAGATGTTCCGAGTTCCCTGGCCGCGGCTGAGCTGGCCTTTTTTGTACAACTGGCCAGAATGGCAACGCGAGAACGCTTGATACCCCAACAGGTACAAGCCCCTTGTGATCTGACGGGCTCGGGCGAATACGGGGAGTTCTTCGGGATAACACCGGAGCGAGGCG
>JAKSAW010000297.1 GCA_022361455.1 Pseudomonadales bacterium
AAACAAGCATAGCAAGAGACTTGTGGTGAATAAAGTTAGCTTTAAATTTCTATATGATTAGACATAGAGCTTACCTGGATTAAGCAAATCATTGGGGTCCAGAGCCTGCTTTATTTGCTTCATTAAGGGAAGCGTGTCCGCGTGTTGGAATTGCAAGGCGGCTTTTTTACCGATGCCGATACCGTGCTCACCAGTGCAGGTGCCGCCCATAGCAACAGCCCGTTCGATCATTTTTTGATTCACGGCTTTGGCTGATGCTTCCGCTGCGTGGTCGCCTTCAGGCAGCACCATTAGCGTATGGAAATTACCATCTCCCACATGGCCAACAATGGGGGCTAGCAATCCTGCTTCATCTAAATCTTTCTTAGTTGCAAGCAAGCATTCGCTGAGTTTAGAGATTGGGACGCATACATCCGTTGTCCATACCCGAGCGTTTGCAACCAATTGCTTGGCGGCATAGAGCGCTTGATGCCGAGCTTTCCAAAGTTGGTTTCTTTCTTCTTGCAGAGTTGACCAGGCAAACGGGTAGGGGGTGAGCGTGGCTGCAATTGCCTGCACTGAATCAACCTGTTCTCTTACTGCTGCCTCACTGCCATGAAACTCAAGAAATAGTGTGGGGGTTTCAGGCAAGTCCATTTGGTTATAGGCGTTAACTGCATTGATTTGCACGTCATCTAACAATTCTATCCGCGCAATTGGAATGCCGGATTGTAGAACCTGGGTGACGAACTCTGTGGCATCGCCCAGCTCTGAAAAGGGTAGCTGCGCAGCAGCTATTGTATCTGGAATACCATGAAGCTTTAGTGTGATTTCAGTAATAATCGCCAGGGTGCCTTCGGAACCTATTAAGAGGCTGGTAAGGTCTAAACCGGCTGCTGATTTTCTAGCTTGGGTGCCGGTTTCGATAATGTCTCCGTTTGCCATCACCGCTTTTAAACTTAAGACGTTGTCTTTCATGGTGCCGTAACGAACCGCATTGGTGCCAGACGCCCGCGTAGCGCACATGCCGCCAATAGTGGCATTGGCACCGGGGTCGATTGGAAAGAAAAGGCCTTGTCGTTGCGCAGAATCATTTAGTTGTTGCCGAGTCACGCCTGCTTGCACGCGGCAATTGAGGTCTTGGATGTTAATATCAACAATCTGATCCATCTCGCTTAGATCAATACATAAACTGTTTGCACTTGGTATCGACTGGCCTTCCACGCTGGTGCCTGCGCCGAAAGCGGTAATTGGAGTTTGGTACTGAGCACACAACTTTATAATTTCTGATACTTCCTCGGTGTTGTGTGGATAACAAACACCCTGAGGTGCGCAGCTTGAATGCCATGATTCATCTTTGCTGTGGTGCTCCAACACATTTACATTTTGTGTAAAACGTTGATTCAGAAGTGTATTAAGTGCTTGGTAAAGTGGGGCGTTCGTCATAACATAGACTCATTCAAAGGCAGTTTTGCACCACTAAAAAGAATAAAGAATTCATAGCAAAAAGCTAGGCATCTGAAAGATGTTATCGAAACGCCGCTGTGGCAAATTGGGAAAGATCATTGAAAGCCAGTAAGCAAATTCCTTTAAGAGAGCGAGTTCAAAAGCAACTGATAAAACGTGTCCGTGCTCGTTTGCCTGGGGCTGTTTTGGACCGTGTGCCTGCATTAATGGCAGCTGATATACCTGATGAAAAGGTATCCCTCAGAGATACAAGTTATCCGGTACAGGTAACACAAATTCTTAAAGAGACTGATAAAGCTGTCACCATCCGCTTTCGCCCCATGGAGGGATACCGGCTTCATTATCGCGCAGGTCAATATGTGCGCGTTGCGGTGCAGCTAGGTTCGAGTATCTTTCGACGCTGCTATTCGCTTACATCCTCTCCCGAAGAATCGGACATGGCAATCACCGTGAAAAAAGTGTTTCGCGGTAGGGTCTCGCAACACTTGGTGCGGCGCTTAAAAGAGGGAGATGTTTTTTCTATCGAAGACCCACAAGGTGATTTTGTACTTCCCGCTAACCACACCTATGATAGCCGCTATGTGATGATTGCCGCGGGTTCAGGCATTGCTCCAGTATTTGCACTGATTAAGGATATTTTGGCGAAGAATCCTGATGCTGACGTACTGTTGTTGTATAGCAATCGCTCAAATGATGAAGTGATCTACCGAAAAGCTCTGGATCATATGGCTAAGTTCTATCGATCCCTTAGTGTTGAGTACTTTTTTACTCGCCAGGGTTCTCGGCGTAAAAAGCGAAAGCTAACTGATGAATACGTGTTGCAGCAGATTGCAGATCCGTCCAAAGCGTATATCTATATCAGCGCGCCCACGCGACTAACTAATAGTTTGGTAGATATATTCAAACAAGCGGGTATCGATGATGAGCG
>JAKSAW010000767.1 GCA_022361455.1 Pseudomonadales bacterium
AATATAAACACCTTCACCAACCCACTTGATGGAGCCGTCGTTGCCATTCAACACGGTTTTACCCACCATAATTTCGACCGTTGAATCACCATCCAGGTCCGCTAAAGCAAGCGTTGACCAGATTCCTTCGTTGTTCGGCATAAACGGCTCTGATTCCCATTTTGGAGTACCGCCCGTGTGATCATAAGCAACAATCGTACTGTCTTCTGTAATCGCCACGATTTCAACAACGCCATCACCATCAATATCACCTAACGCGACGTGAGAAAATCCACTGATCGATTCACTCGGTACAGTAAACGTTGACAAAGCTGTGCCATCGCCTCCGTTTATCACTTTTATTGTGCCTGGGTATTGTTTTTGAACTCGTTGAAACGAAGGATGTGAAACGAAAACAACATCGGGCTCATCTTCAGCATTGATCTGGCCATCGCCATTATCATCACTTAATTGCGCAACAAGTGGAGCATGTCGTACCATTTCGTCACGCCAAGCCCATTTTAACTGTGGCTGTAGGGTGCCGATTTCCATTCCTGGCAAGGCACACTGGGTATTGGGTAAATCATTGCCTGCAACATATTTTTCTTCAGGCGCCCAATTAATTAAACCGGTATAACTATTGATATTCATTCCATCTGGGTGAATATCGAGACTATAGCTTAATAAGTCATTGAGATTTGGATCTACTGCATGAACATCATAGACATAGGCTTTGCTTTCGATCGCGTCTTTTACCGGGCTAGAAACTATAGAAGGCGGTAAGTTCTGACCTGAGACTGTGACGACAAAGCTTTGGCTAACTACACCACCACGCCCATCCTGGACTTCTATGGTGACAGGATTTCCACCGACAGCTGCTGAGGAAGGTGTCCAGCTAATGGTTCCTAGAGACTCATTTGTCTGATTAGTATCGTAGGAGCTTATTGACATATCCGGTGGTGATGCAGCAAGCCGAAGGACTAGTGGATCACCATCGGTATCGGTAGCTGAAATTTCATAACTATATTCATGCCCTACTACGGCTTCAGTAAGAGGGGTTGAGCTGATAATCGGAACGCTATTGAAATCATCACTGGCAATTTGTATGACGAAATCCAGCGTCGCCCAAAATTCAACGGGGTCGGGGGAAGTATTATTGTAATAATCGGCTTTTAGTCTTACGGTCACAGGGAACGTTCCCACTTGATCCAATGTTGGTGTCCACTCGATTAAACCGGTACTACTATCGATCGTCATTCCCAAAGGATGATTACCTAAGGAAAACTCAGCACCAATGACGAAAAAATCTAAATTTCCAGTCACCGGATTAGCAGACAGAAACGTATTATCGATGAATTCAACATCAAATTGATAAAGTGTTTCTGTCGTGGCAGTTGTTATTGGTTTACTTACTATTTCTACGGGCTGTAAAGAATAATTATTAACGACTATATGTACCGATTTCGTTAGGGTGCTGCCATCTGAAAAGCTAATTGAAGCGTTCAGTTTATAAGAACCTTCCGCTAATTCTTCGAGTACAATGCTATCATCTAATATCGGTAGACCAGTAATCGGTATTGAAGTATTCCATTGTATCGATTCACTCACTAGCCCTAGTTCGGGATCATAAGCCACGCCAGTTGCGTTTATTGACTCAGCTGATGTAAATTTTTGTCCATTGATTGGCTGGGTTATCATCAGTTCAGGCATTGAATTGATATTAGGGTTCATTAGCAAGGTCAAACTGCTATCCAACCAACTTGACACAATGAAAAACGGTCGACCCTCTATAGTAACGACTGAACTTGGATTGTTTAATAACGTCACGGCCCCGCCATTGATTGTATCGCCGTCCACAAACGACTCAACCAACTCAAGGTGTCCCGTATCTGTATCTCGTTTAAATACTGTAACACCGTCATCAGCTTTACTAAGCACATATAGATATGAATTATCCACCGATAACGTCATATAAGATGCGCCTTCTAGTGCTGAAATTGACTTCCCAAATCGATCGGTGCCACCGTCAACTAATGTCTCGATCAGTGAAATTAATCCAGTGTTTTCATTTATTATAAAAACCGAAACGGCATCGTCATCGGCAGCAGTCACATACAGAAAACGACCATCATTACTCAATGTTAGGAACGATGGACTATTAATATCTGTTGCCTCTACATCGTCTTCGATGGTTTGAAGGTGTGTTAACTCACCAGATAGTATGTCACGATGAAATACATGTATTGCATCATTTAAAGTATCGGTAGTGAAAACAATTTTATTATTGGGATGTGTAGCAGTATTGTTATGAGATAACCGACCTGGTAAATCAGGATTACCCAGAAATTTTAATTTTCCCGATAGAGGATCTCGTGAAAAATATGCATGCCCAGAATAGCTGTTAGCTGTATATAAGTGCTTTCCATCAGGGGTAAAGCTCAATCCTTTTAGGCCAAGACCAAATAAATTGGATAAACCATCCACAGTATTGTTGTAAGAATCAATCCCATCTTCGGTAAGAACTTCTACAAATGACAAAGCCCCTGTATCAGTATCACGCTGAAAGACAGTAATAGCTTCGTCCCCTAATGACGCGACATACAAGTGCCGACCATCGGGGCTCAAGGTTATTGAAGTTAATGCGTCAAAATGTGTGATGATTTCGTTATCTTCTGTCCAAGTCTGAACTAAAGATAACTGAGCTTCCCATCGATCAACAGCAAACACCGTTACTGCATCATCATAATAACTTGCTGCGTAGAGATAATTTCCATCAGGGCTTATCGCTAATGATGACACACCTCGCAGTGAATCAATCAACTCTCCCTGCAAGACCTGGCCGTCCCGTATTGAGCTGACGAAAGATAAAGGATCAAACGTACCACCAACAGCATTCGAGAAGATTGATTGACAAAAGACAATAAAGATAAATATTACCTTGCTTGACAGGTGCATAATGCGATTTCCACTTTTTTAAATTGAAGCTTAAGTCAGAACGCGAATTGTGATATCGAATTACAATTCATTTTCATTATTGTTTTTTCGGTACATAATACATTTGCATGCCTGCCATCTACATTAGCAGGACCATTAATCTTTACCCTTGAGACAAAAGTTCCACACTCATTTGTATTAATAAAAAAATAGTAATTAACTAAAAATCCGAGCGAATACTCCAAAAGTACTTTTACAGGCAGATAATCTGTAAAATGACGTACTAATAAATACGCACACTATCTTGTTATAGTAGAGAATTTAATCTCATTACTATTACCCTTGATAGTCAGTTACTGGTACAGCTGTTAGACTTGGTGATTCTTTATCAAAACATTGTCAATTCTTCTGAGAGCAGTATGTTAGGAAAAGCAATAATACTTTCAGAGGCATCAAGCGATGTTTAATTGAGATTCATGTGTAACAAATATTGTTATGACATAGGCAATACGACTGCATCCTATGTACATCAACTGCATACACAAAGATTGTGGAACCATATAGTTCAGACCATAAGATTCATATTTGGAATTCCTTTCCACACGATAGATGCTGGTATTTTAGAAAGCATTAAAACGAACGACTATCTATCGTATGGGGGATAGGGTTAAATATAGCTATACACCTATTGGTAGAAAATTTATATGGAACTATGACCTTCTTACGCATTCCTGATCAGATCTGCGTAGATAATTAGGACGTAAAAATGTCCACTCTCCCATTAGTGAGTTACTAGGTAACTGGTACACCGGCCGCGCAGCAATTTCAAACGAAACATGCATTTCATCTAGGAAGGTTAAGCACCTTCGCTATATATGGATTCCAGTATAGCAAAGGGATTCAAATCCTAGTTCATAGCCCATTCGCGCATCACATCAGTGATCTTTACTAACGATTCGTCGTCGATCACATAAGGGGGCATGGTATAAAGATAAGACTCGAATGGCCTCAACCAAACTCCCCGCTCTATGGCAAAAGCTTGGGCTTGCGCGAGTACTGATTTATCGTAGACTTCGAATACGCCAGTCGCTCCCAGCACTCGAATATCTTTTAGCTTGTCACTCTTTATGTCTAACAAAGCACTCTTTAAATGCTCTTCAATAGCTTTAATTCTATTTAAGTAGCCATCACGCTGAAAAATCTCGATGCTTTTTAATCCGATGCTACAGGCTAGTGCGTTACCCATAAAAGTTGGCCCATGCATAAAAGCTTTACTGGGATCATCGCTCAAAAACGCGTTAAATATTTCGGTGGTGGCTATAGTCGCTGAATGGCCAATGTATCCAGCAGTTAGGCCCTTTCCTAGTACCATAATGTCTGGACAGATATCTGCCTGTTCACAGGCAAACAAGGTGCCGGTTCTTCCAAAGCCAGTTGCAACCTCGTCTGCTATCAGCAAAATCTCATATTTTTCGCAAAGCGCTTTAACTTGCTTAAGGTACTCTGGAGAATAAAAATTAAAACCACCAGCCGCCTGCATTAGCGGTTCAACGATTAGAGCGGCACAATTTTCATGCTCACGAATCATAAACTTTTCTATTTTTCCTAGTTCAGCCTGAAGCAGCGCTGAATCGGGATCGTACCCGCTTGTAGGCGCATCAAGAAAGAATTGCTGCGGTGTAATCCCGCTAAAGAGCTTATGCATGCCTTCTGCAGGATCACACACAGACATACAGCCACATGTGTCGCCATGATAGGCTTTGTTTAGGGCAATGATTTTGTTTTTATTTGCGCGGCCTAGATTATGCCAATATTGCACCGCCATTTTTAAAGAAACCTCGACACCAACTGAGCCGCTATCGGCGAAGAAAACGTGATTCAGACCATCGGGAGTGATCTCCACGAGCTTTTCACTAAAATTAACGGCCGGCTCATTTGATAAACCACCTAGCATTACATGAGCATACTTCTCTAGCTGGTCTTTTAAAGCTTGATCAAGTTCGGGATGATGATAGCCGTGTGAAACACTCCACCAAGATGAAATCCCATCTATCAATTTTGAACCATCGGCTAAATGAAGATGTACTCCTTGAGCACTCTTCACCTGGTGGTTCACCTCAAGGTTTTTCATTTGTGCGTAGGGGTACCAAAGCGTATTCGCCATATTTTGTCTCAATGCCTATCTAAGAATCAGGGTGAATACGCTAAGTTAGTTTGTCCGTTATATCAAGTGCTCTCTAGAAGTGCGTTTGGCACGTAATACCCTTCCCCCTAACACCCTCTCAGTTTTAGCCTTTCCTAGACACAATAAGACCAATAAAGTAACCGCCTAACAAAAATCGGAATAGATGGAAATGAACCAAATACTAAGAAACATGATCTTGGGGAGTATTCTGTTGGCGATGGGAGCCAGCGCCTATGCTGAGGTATGTGAAGGAACCCAAACAAAGCCTCTTTACACGCCTTTTCCTGGCAGTTCTCGGATAACACCAGCCTTTCCTGACCAAGCTTCACGGTACGATAACCTTTCCTTTGAGCAGCACACCGGTGATTTCGATGCCCTAAAATTGACAGGTGAATTTCCCTTTGCTCGCTACTTTAGCGTTAACTTATACGACTTTGTAGCAGCCTCTCCTGTGGCGGCCATTGCCGATCATGAAATAATCCCTGACCAAGACCATATCAATCCCTATGTTCCTGGTAACTTCCGTCACAGTGATAACAGAAGCTACACGCTTTATGTAGTCAAAGAAGGCAGTGACTTCGTGACGCCTAAAGATGCCAATGTTGTTGAAATTCCATCACACATTGAGAACGTCGCTTTAATGGTTCGAGTCTATAGACCAGATCGGGGCATTAACGATCAAGGCGGCGTGGCATTACCAACAGTAGAAGCACTAAAAGCTGATGGCTCAGCAGGATTATGCCCCACCACTGGTTTAAATCTAAAATTACTAGCCGATAAAATTCCTCTATTAGTCTTTGCAAAAGACCTAATTCAAACCTGGAATGTTGGCAAAGACTATCTAGGTAAACGCCTAGATGGCTCACGTATTAGCGATGCTGGTTTATTCCCCAACCAACACAATCGTTATATTGTCACCCCTTTAGATCACTTCCCATTTAATAAGGCCGCAGTAGTCACTTTTACCCCTCCAACCTTCGAGGACACTTATGAGGGCGCGGACTCTTTTGAAGGCCAAAAAGACGTACGTTACTGGTCATTATGCGTAGGAGGCTTAGGCTTTACTTCTACTATAGATTGCTTGGTGGACGATGAAGTAAAGCGTAATGAAGACGGTACCGTCACGGTCGTAGTTGGTAATCTTTCGATAAAAGCGATGACGGAAAAAGCGGGGTTGAATTATCTTCGCTGGGGATTTGCCTACAAACCATTGCTGATACATCGTCACATGCTAGCATCAGAAAACTTCCCTGAGCGAATCGGAAATGTTCCCGCCCTACCGAGGCCAATTCCTTTGGATGCGACGGACGAAGAATTAGATTACCACAGTGCATCAAAGTGGATGGGCGAATATGCGCCAGTTGGGAAGATATATTCTAAACGCGCTTACCGCCGCTGGTTACGCAAGCAGTAGATTCAATTCTTATGCCGTGAAATGGCAGTTTGCCAACGGCGCATTTCACGGCTTTCTTGAAGCTAACGCGTATTTGTACCTTGAGCTGATCAGGAAAACTCACCGTTGTGGTAGATTTCCTGAACATCATCTAGGTCATTGATAAGGCCAGCGAAACGTTCGAACAATTCAACATCGTCACCGGCTATAGGGTGAGACGTTTGCGGCAAGTAAGTGATTTCTTCTACTTCAAATTCAATATCGGATTGCATGTCTTGTAGCGATTCTTTGGTTTTGAAGTACTCACTAGGAGGAACCAGAACGGTCACCATACCATCTTCTACCTCAACATCACTAACATCGACATCGGCTTCTAGTAACGCTTCTAGCACTACCTCATCGTCTTCGCCGGCAAATACGAACATGGCTCTATGATCAAACATATGAGACACAGAACCTTGGCTACCAAGCTTTGCCTTACATTTGGAGAACACGCCGCGGATTTCACCAAAAGTACGGTTGCCGTTGTCAGTTAATGCACTGATCAACACCATACATCCGCCTGGGCCTATGCCCTCATATAGCGCTGGTTGGAAATCCTCTCCAGCCCCACCTTTGGCTTTATCAAGGGCCTTATCAATTACATGCGTTGGAACCTGATCCTTCTTGGCCCTATCGATCATGTTGCGGAGCGCTAGATTGTTATCCGGATCAGCGCCGCCATTTTTGGCACAAACGTAGATTTCACGACCATAGCGAGAATAAACTTTGGTCTTAGCTGCGGCCGTTTTGGCCATGGATTCTTTTCGGTTTTGGTAGGCTCGACCCATAAGAAAGCTTCTTGACAATTATCAGTAAAACACCGCCAAATTGTACAAGGAGTATTGAGTCTTGTCTTCCCTGTCAGGGGCTAGATTTAATGAGAAGCTTGAGGTTTAGGTCATACCCAAACCTCAATTTTTGATTAACTTACCGCTTTTATGACCGGCTTGCCCTTACTACGGCTATCTGTCTTCCCCATAGCTGACGACCTGGGACCAATACGTGTTGGCTTTTCTGATTTAATCACGCCGCAACGTTCTTGAAGCTCTCTAAACGCAGGTTCAATAAAATTAGCGATTAAATTAACATCTTGAATCAAGTTGTTATCTACCTGAATGGTAAAACCAACACAGTCCTTGTAACTCGCTAACGATATGTTTAAGCCCACCCCTTCCATCACAGGACCTATAGGGCAAATACAGTCGATTTTACTACCGGCAAGATAAAGCGTTTCTCTTGGCCCAGGCACATTGGAAATAATCGTGTTGTGCACTGGCGTTACATAATCAACTAGTGTCGAAGCGTAAAAGCGCATCGCTAAATTGAAAGCCCCAGGAGTATTAAATTCTGCCCAATCTTGGAGAAGATCGGCGCCTACAGCGTCGTGTTCAACTTTTGCGTCTTTAGTATCTTCATTGATTAACTTTATACGCTCTAAAGGATCTTCTACATGTGTAGCCAAAGTAGACCACATCCCCGACACCTGATTATTAGTAATCATGCGATCGCTTTGTTTACGCACGGAAATGGGCACCATGGCAACAAGTGGTTTTTCCGGTAAATCATTTTGTGATTCTAGATAGCGCTTAATGGCGCCACCACAAGTTGCAAGAATTACATCATTAACGGTAGTGCCAGTGGCATTCTTTACTGCTTTGATTTCTTCAAGCGATAGCTGAACTAACGCAACATCACGGCTAGAGGTAATTCTGCGATTAAAGTGAGTTCTCGGT
>JAKSAW010000768.1 GCA_022361455.1 Pseudomonadales bacterium
AAACTCGTCGACAAGTGAGTTCAAATCGGTAACTCGCCATTCCCCGCTTTCCCCTCGGGCAAGGTTCATCATGGACTGCACAATATTGTTCGCGCGCTCACCATGGCGATGGATGGACGAAGCATTGTTGTTGAGGTCAGCGATGATATCCTTGAAATACAGGAAGGACTCGTTGTCCATATCCGACTTTTGCTTTTCCAGTTCCTGGTTGAGTTCGTCCGTCAGCTCGATGATCAGCTCGGCGAAGTTATTCACGAAGTTCAGCGGGTTCTTGATCTCGTGTGCGATACCCGCGGTGAGCGTCCCCATGGAGGCCAGTTTCTCTTGGACGATGAGCTGCCGCTGCGTCCTGAGAATCTTGTCGTTGACGGCTTTAAGATCACGGGTACGTTCTTGTACGCGCTGCTCCAGATTGCGCTTGATATCCAAAAGGCGCAGGTGCGTACTCACCCGAGATAGCAGTTCATTTTTGGCGACGGGCTTAGAGAGATAGTCGTTGGCTCCGGCAGCAAAGGCCGTAACCAAATCCGTAACCTGATTGCGCGCGGTCAGAAAGATAACCGGCAGTTCGTGCACCGGATAATTCTCACGCAGTTTCTTACAGACCTCGTAGCCCGACATGCCAGGCATCATGATATCCAAAAGGATCAGATCGAAACGCATGGCCCGGTCAAGCATGCTGAGGGCTTCTCTTCCGTCCGAGGCTTCGGTAATCGTGTAGCTCTGAAGCGACAAGTGATTCACGAGCACCTGACGATTGACGGGCTCATCGTCGACAATCAGAATATTGAAACCTGAATTGTCCAGGGCTGGATTGTCCTCTTCTTTCGGTTCCTCGGGGGTGATTTGGAACTGGAAGTCTTGCAAGGTGTTGAGCGCGCGCGGAGGTTCTTGACGTTCCGCCGGTTCTTGGCTGACCGGCAGCGTAAAGTGGAAGGTTGAACCCTCTCCGAGCACGGAGGACACACCGATTTCGCCGCCGTGTAAATGTACGAGCTGACGAGTGATGGCAAGACCTAATCCGGACCCGCTGAAATTGCGGGTCGAGGTACCGTCCACCTGCTCGAA
>JAKSAW010000769.1 GCA_022361455.1 Pseudomonadales bacterium
CTGCCTCAATAAGGAGAGCGCAATGACTGATAACGCAATCGTAACACAACTTGTTGCCGATGCCCGAGCTTTGGTTCCTTTAATCAAAGAGCGACAGGCCGAAACAGCAAAGTTGGGTAAATTACCAGAAGAAACTATTGCAGCGATGCAACAGTCTGGTTTCTTCCGAATTATGCAGCCGAAACGCTTTGGTGGTTTTGAATTGAATCCCCATGTGTTTTTTGAAGTACAACAAATTCTGGCAGAAGGCTGTATGTCCACTGCTTGGGTACTTGGTGTAGTGGCTATTCATAATTGGCAGCTGGGTATGTTTGCCGATCAAGCCCAGCGAGATGTATGGGCGGAAGATTCCAGTGTTTTAATTTCCTCTTCTTATATGCCCGTGGGTAAAGTGGAATCCGTTGGCGGTGGTTATATGCTATCTGGTCACTGGGGTTTTTCCTCAGGATCCAAGCATTGTAAGTGGGCGTTTCTAGGTGGAATGGTACCGCCAAAAGAAGAGGGTGGTGCACCCGATTACCGAACTTTTCTAGTGCCTATTAGTGACTATGAAATTGTTGATAATTGGGATGTGTCAGGCTTAGAAGGTACCGGCTCAAACGATATTGTGATTAAGGATCCCGTTTTTGTTCCGGAGCATCGTACACATCGCTCTTATGATGGTTTCTCAGGACAGAATCCTGGTTGTGTTGAAAATACTAATCCGATTTTCACATTGCCTTTTGGACAAATCTTCACAAGAGCAGTGGCTTGTTCCTCAATTGGTGCGCTGCAAGGTGTGATAGAAAACTACGTGACTGTTAATAAAGATCGTGTCGGCGTTAATGATGGTAATCGTGTTGCTCATGATCCCAACGTGCAAATGGCGATTGCCGAAGCCGTTGCCACCGTTTCTGAATGTCGCGCCATTCTAAAAGAAGACTTGGATTTCTTTTCGGAAAATCCGCAAAGCGGCGATATGGAACTAGATATCAACGAACGTATTCGTCGTCGTTTTAACGCTTCCCTTATTTCTAGCAAGTGTACAGATGCAGTGAATAAATTATTCATAGCTTGTGGTGCCCAAGGCATTTTCCGCGGCCATCCGCTGAATCGTGCTTGGTTGGATGTCAATGCTGGTCGTACCCACGTTGCCAATAATCCGTTTAAATTTGGTCGAAATCTTGGTGGAACCTTAATGGGGCAACCAAATACTGACTTTTTCTTATAAATATTCATCGAATAAGAATTAAAGCCGTAGAGTTTTATAGAGGTAGTAGATATGTATATAGGTAAAACGCTTCCAGAGCGCCCAATCCCGTTCGAAGATTTTGATCCTGATTATTTAGCCAATTGGTTGAATAGTGAAATTGTTCCTAAGTTGTCTGGTCGTCAAAAGCAAATTTGTCAGAACTTTGCTGATCACGCATTGGCAGAGTGTAAAGGGGATTATGACGCGCTAATGGCCACATGTTCCAAGAAAAGCCAAGACTATCGCCGTTGGGGGCAAGGTGATGATGGCAAGATGGATGGCATTCAACCATCTTCTTACGAAGAGTTACAGGGCTTTTATTATGGCTTAATCGCTAGCACCGTTTTCGTTATTCATCTAGAGCCAGAAAAACTCATTGTGGGTGAAGATACTCTATGTATCGAGGGTAACGTACATCAGATGTATCCCGCTGAGATTATGCCTATCGCTTTTGGTATCGAACCAGATGATCCGGAAGGTGTGTATATGCTCACTATTCGCATGGCGCTGTTCTTTATTTTTGATGAAGACGGTATGGGATGTGGTGAACAGTCTTATACCAACGGCGATCCCACATTAGAAAGTTTTGTCAAAGTTCCCAAAGAACATGTGCCACAGCGCTTTTGGGACAATATTAAAAAATTTGAAGAAATGTAATTAGAGGGAGATCGATCATATGAACGCTGAAGCAAAATTACCACCGATTCCCAAGGATAGTAAGATTAAGCAGGCCCTAGGACTGGGCATTGGCATCTGGGATTATATGGAAGCCAATCAGAAGAAATTTGGTGACACTTTTACCCTAACACTACCAGGCCAAGGCCCAATGGTATGGAGTTGTAATCAAGCATTGATTAAAGATGTGCTGCGTTTAAAAGAAAGCCAGTATGATGCATCACTAGTGCAGCTTCCAGTAGACATCGGTGAAAATAACACTGTTTTTCTCAATGAAAAGCAACATCAAGATGCGCGGAAGTTAATTATTCCAAGTTTTAATGCCAAGCGATTAAAAGACCGTGCACATGTCATGCATGAAATTATCACGCGTCATGTTGATGGTTTCAGACCCGGTCAAGAGCATAATATACCAAGGTTAGTCGGTGACATGACCTTGGATGTTATTTGCTTCACACTGTTGAATCTAACAGAAGGTGAACGCAAAGACCGCTACAAGGATTTGATGTTAAGTTGGTTGCTAGAGTCCTGTAGCGATACCATGTTCACCATTGGTGCCATGGTAGGTGCTCGCGGATTCCGAAAATTTCTCCATAAGCGATATCGTAAGCAAGCTGCCGCTGGGAAAATGGGTAATGGCAAAAAAGGCATCTTGCCCTGGAAGCGTGCAGTTGATCTAAAAGTACAGTTGGCGGAAATGTTACGCGAAGATATTCGTGCTATTCGTGAACGTAATAATGAAGACGAAGTACATGTTTTGTCAGTGTTGGCACGTACTAAAGATGCGGATGGTCGCTATTTAGATGAAGAGCGGATCATTGCGGAAGCTACAGGCTTATTAATTGCCGGCCATGAAACCAGCGCAGCTACCTCTGCTTGGTTCTTTATTTGGTTACAGAAGAATCCTCGCGTTGTGAAAAAAATTCGCGATGAAGTGGAAGCCTGTATACAAGAAGAGGGCAGATACGATGCGATTAAGGTATCTGAGCTTCCTTACCTAACGGCATGTTTAAACGAGTCGCAGCGATTAACGCCTAGTGCAGTTGGTTTTATCCGTTGGTTGCGGGAAGACACTAAGTTAGGTGATCATTACTTACCTGCAGGTACTGCTGTTCTTCCTAATGTCTACTTAACTCATCGCGACCCAGCAATTTATGGTGATGATGTTCTAGAGTATCGCCCGGAGCGTTGGCAAGAAGGTAAAAAATATGGGCCTTCAGAGTTCCTACCATTTGGTGGCGGTGCAAGAGCTTGTGTGGGTATGAACCAAGGTCGTCAACAACTTAAGTTAATTGTGGCAGAATTTTGCCGCAGAGTTGTGTGGAAGACTGAGTTTGATGATCCAAATGGGCCTTTGCCGCGTTCCAGAATGATAGGTGGACAAACCGAGCCAGAAAAAGGCGTAATGGCCCGAGTCGTTTCTGTAGCACCCTATGAGGTAGAAGCTCAATCAAGCGCTGCTTAAACTAGCGCTCCACGCTGAAGGCGCCTATTACCAGGGCGCCTTTTTTGTTTTTATCTTCATGATAAACTGATAGATCTTTTTGACATGAAATTGCCATGCATTCGGTTGTCTATGCGATCGGACTGCGTATTCCCTAAATTTATATAAAGACTTCTACTTTACCTTTTACCACTCGATAATCGAATGCTTTCAAATGGAGTCCTTCTAATACTTTTCTTTCGTTATCAACATTTGAGCCTCTGCAGTTGCCATCATCGCTGTTGAAATGAAAGCCGTGAAATGGACACCGCACGCAATCGTTTTCAATTCGACCTTCCACGCCAAGGTGAGCACCTTGGTGAGGGCAATACGCGTCTTTAACATGAATAATATTTTTTGAATCGCGATAGGCAATCACCGATTGAGTACCGATCTTGTAGGATTTAATCTTTCCTTGTCTAATGTTGCGCTCAGAATCTAACACTAACCATTCTCGTTCATCATCAGTCTTTTCTTCAGGTTGTGATGGAGCAATAAAATCCTTAGGGTAGAACGTTTTACCCCAGTCGATGACATTTTGTAAATGTTTCTCTGAACGTAGAAGATTATACTGATGCATTACTTTGCGATCTTTCCAGATTACAGCATCAACATCGAATTCATTTTTCACGTAATTGGCTAGAACACCAGCAGACCATTCGCAAAGCTTACGAGTACCACCAGTTACAAATTGATAGGTCTTTTCCATAAGTGGGGGGAAGGTAGTTTCTGGCATGGCGATAGTTACATATACACGGGTACGATTTTCACCTTCAGGAGTCAACGTAACCATTGAATGAGATTCAGGAGAACCTTTCCCTTCGGCTCCCACGATTGCAATACCGGGACCATGATATGCGTAGTCATGTTTCAGTATCAGGGTTGGTAGGATATAAGACATAGCACGTATAAACGGATTAAATGAACATCTACCATAGTGAATACGAGTGTCTTGTTCTAATGTGATGGTGTCTGGCGTGATCTTATGATTATATATTTTTGAATGTTCCCATTTATGCACGTGACGAAAATGCAAATTATCTGAACCGTTTTCGACAAAATCCATTACATGAGTATTTTCAAAAATCGTAGGAACACTAGTAACATATTTCGTTGGATAGGGATTTTCAAACAAGGTAGGGAATGGTCGATCTGGATTAGTAAGGTCGTCACCATACCAAACGAAAATGATGCCATGCCGCACAACCACAGACATTTCTTTATCGCCTTCAAAAAACGCCTTGTAGGGTACCTCTTCGCTATTAGACTGCTTGACCACGGTAGCAAAACTGTCCAAAAACAATATCTTCTTGGGGCGATTTTTTTCGTATTCATCAACTGGGATTAAGTTAAACCAAGTGTGCAGACGTTGCGGACGTATTTTGGGGTAATCTAGGCTCGTATCATTTGCAATAACTTTGATATTGCAGTTTTCATTAGTAGCAAATTGAGATTGATGAATGTTCATTTTTCTCCCCCAAAAAGACATTAGCTATTATTTTTATAAACAAACAACATGAATGTTTGTTCCGACTTCACAAACATAGTATTTATCTTTACATATGTAAAGTAATTCGGGTGAGGCGGGTAGATTGTATTTTGATCAGAGGCCAGAGGCTCTCCTGTTTCTCTGGTGCTGTTTCAGCCATGGCCATTTTCACTCTAAGGGAATAGTTAACTTTCATCATTCCGCGATATTTAGCTTTGCTGAATCGATTTTAAGTTAACGAACGCAATGTTCCATTAGCAGCTATTGTCACCCTGGTTAAGGTGCGGCTAATATGCATCTAATTGCAGAGCCTTGGTTAGTGAGGAGACGGGGTATGGCGATTTTGATTTCAGGTATGCTGTTGTGGATGGGCGTGCATCTAATGCCTGCACTATTGCCGAGTAATAAAAAGGCATTGGTGGCAAAGCTTGGCCGTGGCCGTTACATGCTGTTGTTTACGATTCTCATTTTTACTGCTTTGTTTTTGATTATTGTGGGTTGGCAAAAAACAAGCCCCGAGTTTGTTTACCACCTTAGCTTTGGTCGTCATATAACCATGCTGTTAATGGTGGTTGCATTACTCTATTTCTCTGCGGCTAAAATTCTATCGCGCATAAAAAATACCGTTAACCATCCACAGTTGACCTCGGTTTTAATTTGGGCTTGTGCTCATCTTATCGCCAACGGTGATACCCGTTCTATTATTCTATTTGGAGGCATGGCGTTTTGGAGTGCTTTGGAGATCCTTCTGATTAACAAACGCGATGGCAAGATCGAAAAAACTGCTGTCACAGGTTGGAAAGGCGACATAGGCGTGGTGGTAATGACTGCGATACTGGTCGGATTATTGTTAGTAGTGCATCCTTATATTAGTGGTGTACCTATTGTTCGCCAGGTATTGTAATGTCAGTAGGCTTAACGAAAAAGGTAGCAAAAGAGGGGGGCACGCTCGCAAGATTACCAGTCATAAAGAACTTTTGTTTAATCTCATAGCCATCCGATTCTAGTTGTGTGGCTAGGCCGGGAAACTTTCGATTTAGTTGTTCCAAATCCGGGGTAGGGAATATGCGTATGCTCCCTCCGGGTTTTAGTACACGATCAAACTCTTTAAAGACTTCCTTTAAAATAGCGTCAGAACGCAACCAGGAAAAAATTAGCCAGCACGATATAACTATGTCGACACTTTGATTTTCAAGAGGCAAATCGTTGGCATAACTGGCAATAGTTTTATCTAGTCCGCCAATATTCGGATTCGGCGTGGTTTTTGCGCCTGTAGCATAGGATTTAATTCGATCGAAGGTGCCGAATTTGAAGCCATTCTTAACCTTTGGATCAACAGCATAAAAATCAATGCCCTGGCGTTGACACCATTGGTACATAGAGTCTTCGATGAATGGTGTTAAACCACAGCCGATATCAATAATGGTTTGTGCTTGCAATTCTTTAGCAAGCGTCTCTTCAGGTAGATTGTTGAATAAGGTCTTGCGATAAAATTGCAACGGGCGAGTGGTGCTAATCACCGGAATATTCATGCTCTCATATAAATTTAAACTGGGGTACATGACGCCAAACGTTATATGAGACAGAAGCCGTTGTAAGGTGCTAGACAAAATGTTGAGCCCTTCTATTCGTTGCTAACTAAAAATCACCTGAGTACGAATTATAAAACTGCTTGGCAGCACGTCCACTCCTGCCGCCCTTAGCTAATGCAAACTTAATCGCTTCTTTGTGAAGTGTTTCCCGATCTTCGGGGTGTGTATCGACAAACAGGGCATCAATCATTTTCAAGTATTCGGCTTGATTAATGGGGTAAAAAGATAGCCATAGCCCGAAACGATCTGAAAGAGAGATCTTCTCTTCTACAGCTTCGCCATGATGAATTTCAGTTCTCACCACATTACTTTGATCGTTTTCCTGCATATATTCCGGCATGAGATGACGACGATTTGATGTGGCGTAAATCAGAATATTGCCTGGTGGAAGTTCTATTGATCCTTCCATAATGCTCTTTAGTGCTTTATAAGCGCTTTCACCTTCGTCGAAGGAAAGATCATCGCTGTAAACAATATACGAATAAGGTTTGTAGCAAATTAGATCAACAATTTCGGGAAGATCGACAATATCAGATTTGTCTACTTCGATGACTCGTAAGCCCCTAGGCCGATATTCGTTTAGTAACGCTTTGATAATGGATGATTTTCCAGTACCACGAGATCCCCAAAGAAGGGCGTTATTGGCAGGTAAGCCTTCAATAAATCGTTCAGTATTTTTTTTGATTGCGTTTATCTGCTCATCGATACCCAGCAATTGATCGAACCTGATCGGGTCAATATTTTCAACGGGTCTTAATGTGTCGGTTCGACTGCGCCAAATTGCTGCGGGCGTCCTGCTCCAATCGATATCACCTGATGTTGCCATTAGGTTTAACTCCAAGTACTCATCTTTATTTATTATTTGTATTATTTGATGGGTATCTTCTCGGGATTATCCAAAACTTGCAAGAAACTCGTGAAATTTTTTGTACGAAATATACTCAGTGTTTAATCTTTGGGATCTTTTGGCTCATTGTTAGATTGTCTAGCTTTGCTCTAAGCAAGCGAGGACTAACGCCCAGAATTCAGAGAAGTCATTTACCACTACATCGGGTTTATGAGGGTGAGTTTCAGAGCCGGGAAAGATTTTTTCTAGCCATGGTAAATCCCACTGGGCACCATTAAAAAACACACTAGTTTGTCCGGCGCGTTTAGCGGCGATGGTATCAGTGGTGCTATCGCCCACGTACCAAACATCGGAGGCCGATGTGAGTTGGATTTGTTCAGCTGCTTTTACCAATTGATCCGGGTGTGGTTTTCGTAAAGGTGTGTCATCACCACACACATTGGTATCAAATAGTTCCGTCCAGCCTGTTTCTTCAACAGCATCTAATTCGTGCTCAAAGAATTCTCGATCGCGATTGGTGATCACTCCAACCTTTAGATTTAATGCTCTTAAACCAATCAACATGTTTTTAACTTGTGGTTCAAAGGGCAACACGGTACCAAAATGATTGCGGTAATGATTGGTGAATATCTTATGGGCAATTTGTTTGGCTTCTTGATCGTCGCCGAACAAAACTTCAAAAATATCGGTGCGAGATATTTTTCGGTCGGCTTTAACTTTCGGATGTAATTGCGCGTAGCTTTGCACATATTCGACTAATTTAGCATCTTCCGGTGATTTGCTTTCTTCTGGATTAACGAGTCGCTCCAACAAACCCTTTTCGCGCAATTCCGGCAGCATATCATCCACCGCGTGATACATGGCGTCTAAGGTGTCTACCAAAGTGGCATGCCAATCAAACAATATTGCTTTTGGTGGTGTTAGTTGCGCAACAGATGGATGCCAGTCAGGCTCAATATGATGTGCCGGTGGTTGCGGGGGATCATATTCATCGGGACGAATTGTATTGATATCTTCTGGAAAGGCATCCGCATCCTGTTTTTGAATTCGCTCTAATAAATCCATTAGCTCTTCAAAACTATCGACTACCGCATCTGGGCGGGCTTCTGGGGTATTGCGAAAGAGCTGTTCGATATAGCCCTTATCCCAGCAGGCACCGTTATAAAAAACCGCACTAATACCGGCATTTTTAGCGGTCACCATATCCAGGTAACTATCACCGACATACCAAATATTTGTGGATGTCTCATGACCCATCTTTGTTGTGGCGGCGTTGATGACCTCTGGATGCGGTTTATAGTTGGTGACATCATCCGCGCAGGCGGTGCCTTTGATCAGTGAGGTCCATGTCGAATTATCCACCAGTTGTAATTCATGATCTAAGAACTCTCTGCTTCTATTGGTCGCGACCCCGATATCGATGCCTAACTTTTTAATGGTTTGAAGATAGTCTCCGACGCCTTCCTGGAAGGGATGCACATCGCCGAAGTGGTTGCGATAACATTCGTTATAGGCTTGGTGTGCTTTATCCTTTGCATCAATGTCATCACCAAAGATCGCATTAAAAATATCGGTTCTCGATACTCTTCGTTCTGCAAGAATTTTCGGATGCAAGCGTCGAAAAATGCGAATGTAGCGAACTAGCTTCACATCGTCTTGAGTGAGGCATTTCTTTTCAGGTAGCAAACGCTTTATGAGGTTTAAGTCTTCAAGCAACGGCAGCATTTCTTCCATGGTAGCGAACATTGCATCCTGGGTATCCACTAAGGTCCCATGCCAGTCGAAGAGAATTGCTTGCGGGGCAGGGAGGAGGGGCTTTCGTTTTGGCATGGTGGCATTACCTCGTTCTTTTCCTTAAGATGAAGTGTAGCCGAATCATCATGAAGTTTTAGAGATACTGCCGAAATTCTAGACTCCAATCGGTGGTATAGGTTTGATCACTCTTGCGGCGAGAAAAGGTCCCTAGTATTTGTTGATTCTTATCGAGCCGTATTCCTAGCTGAGTCTTTAGTGTTGTCTTTTCTTCCTCCTGGCCTTCGATAAAATGTTCATAGTCTATGGAGGTTAAAAATTGTGATTGCTGTTTTTGTCTCACCCAACCGAACTCCAATCCTGGTCCTACAGCGTAGCCTTTGTGAATGTCTCGGTGTGATTGTAAGCTACCCTGGAGATACCCATACAGTAGTCCATCTGCAAGTTTAAAGGCATTACCGCTGCCACCTTTTAAATAGGCTGACAAAGGGCGGTCTTTGGAAAGCTCTGAGCGTATCGCGCCAACCGCTATTTTCCATGAAGTCGGTTTAAAAAACTCATCGCGAGGGGAAATAGAATTGATGTCGATGAGGGTGACTTCTTCGATATCTAAATCGTTAGCATCTTCCCAATATCTCAAGCGGGTTGCCAAGAATCGCAACTGTGTTCCTTCGGGATATCCATCGGGTATGTCGGTTAAATCGTGATAAGCGGGTCTAAGTTCTAATTCAATATATTCTTCAGTCTCTTCGGTACCCACTCGCGCTGCTATTCGAAACGTTTCGTGTCCCTGATCATCTCTAACGGAGGGCGCAGGGGGGGATTCAAAAGCTGTTTGTTTACCAAGCGCGCTCCGGGCTAATAGAAGCTTGTGAGACAGCTTGGCGGTTTCTTCGCGGGTGCGCTTTGAAAGTACCGTATCGTAACGGGTAAATTCGTAAGCTGCGTCTAAAACACGAGCTTTTGATAGATCATCGTCGATGTCTTTAATGGCATCCTCTATGGATGTTGCCTGCAGAGCAATGTTAAGCATCACGCTTTGCTCAATATCGGTTAGTTGTGAAACTTGAGATTTGACCGTTGTGGAAGTGGAAGGGCGGTAGGTCACGTTAGCAACGAGTTCTTTACCAACGACCCAGCGAACAGTATCTGAAGGAATTGCTTGATAAGAAACGTCATCAATTAAACCTGTACCGGGGCGTCCAACATCAATTAACGCTAATAGTCTGTAGGCGCAATTCTCATCGAAGAAGTAATAATCAAAATTCTTATCCATTACTTCCCAGGCATGGTCTACCATTTGATTTATTTCGGACTGAGTGAGATTCAACTCAAATTCCCATATGTCTCTGTTTTCCATGTCGATATATTGTTTGAGCTTTTCGTAGTAGGGCACGACAGACGTTACCCCAGGATAACCTCCGAAAATCCCTCGATAAGCAAATAACAATTCATTGTCTCTTTCTTGTACATCGGCGGCGTAGCTTACCGTGAATGAAAGTAATAGATTGGCATCTTGTTCAGTGGTGTTGTCAATTCGCAAGAACGTATGCCCGAACATCGAAGACGGGCTATTAAGGTAGGTTGCCGCAAATATTAGATTGACACGTTTTGCGCCTAGTCGTTGTCGAAATTCCTCTAGCTTGGGGCAGTTTACGGATGGTAATTGTTCTTTGTGTATGTTGAGTTGATTGGTCAGCCACCGAGTTCTTGCTGGAAAGATGCAGCTAAAATGTTGGTCATCGGGTTTTTCTAGCACAAGAGCATTGATGCTCGCGATCATCTCCGCTTTGGGATCTTGCGCGCCAATGCCACTAACAAAAAACGCAGGGTCGTCCGCTTGGCTCTGTTTTGTTGATGACATCATCCCTTCACGATAGTGCAGTAATGCCAACCATTCGGGGTGCTCGTAGTGTTTAAATGCTATTGCTCGTTCTGCTATCTGTTGTGTAATAGAAGCTGTTGAGAGCGTGGGTAACAGAGAAAAAATAAGGCAAAGAAAAACCGGCAAAGAGTAAAGCTGCATTTGCGAATCTCTTCTTGTAGATCATTTATTATTTTAATTTGAGGAGATACAGTTTGAAGGAAAACCACGAGGATTTGAAGCCAGGTCGAGACCCGGCTTCAAAATGACTCAGCAATTAGCTCATGTATTGAGAAAGTACTTCGTCAGATTTGATAATGTTATAAACGGCGTCAGTGGCTGTAGTAGCTGTTGCGTCTTCTGATGGGAAGATGGTTGCAAAATTTTCTTGCAAGAGTGCTGAAAAATGAGCGCGATCCTTGGCTTCAATACCCAAGATAACAGCAAGTGCCTCTAGGTTTTCACCTTCGCCACGAGAAATGTCGCGTGCGATCTTATCGATATTGTTGTCCATGAACATGGCCATCGATTGGATAGGCTTGCTAGTATCACAGCCTAAAGTACCAGAAGTCATACCGAAGGTTTGGTTACCCAAAGTGCCGTTGGTGGTCGCCGCTAGAACATGTGGGCCCACACCAGATTGACCTTTAAAGATCATTGTACCGACACCACAACCAGCATCAGAGCCTGCAAACGCCATGCTTGAAGCAAACGTTAAAGCCACACCAGCGATGATTTTTTTCATATAGGAACTCCCTATTTGTTTTTATGATTCTGGCATACCGCTCAATTGCCAAGAGAAAGTGCGTTTTCACGAGAACTATTCCAGAGGATTAGTTCAACTCGTAAAAGATAGTAAATCTATCACTGTTAATAAGTAAACAGCTTAGTTAATAAAAATGAAATAAATAATTTATGCCATGAGCTGGAAAAAAACCGATAGGTGATCTACCTGCATTCGACCTGTTCTAAGTGCTCGAACCTGCATTGGATATGGAAATCAAATACTTTTCTACTGCTTCAGGCAGCAAAGGTCCAAAGTGGCCTAAATACCAAGTTTTAATTTCTTTTTTCTCCAGTAATCTGCGAATTTGCTGGCGATTTTGTTCGAGGTCACACATAAAGAAATGTGTCATGGGGACCTGAGGTGATAGGGGCTCGCCAGCGATCAAATCGCCTACAAACACTGCGTCGTCAAACTGAATCACTATCGATCCATCGGTATGTCCTGGCCAAGGTATGATTTTTCCCGAGATGCCAAGCTGGTCAAGGTCGTATTCTTCATTGATCAATATATCCACATCGAAAGGATCAATCTTTATGTCACCACTAATAGATTTAAAGAACTTTGCGGTACGGTTGGTAGGGCAGACATGCATACGTTTGCCAGTAGAGAAAGATTCGTTATCACCCGCATGACCTATGATCTTCATGCCATATTTATCTTTGAAGTAACGTGCGGTGCCAGAATGATCCAAATGCCCATGGGTAAGAATTAAGTAATCGATATCTTTGGGATCGTATCCGGCTTTATCGATCTGAGCTTCTATTCTTGGGCCATGCCCTGGATTGCCGCTATCGATCATGATGAGTTTATCATTTCTTTCAATCAGGAAGATATTGGCGAAGCTGACGTTGATGGTGGTGACTTTTAAATCATCGATGTTGAGTAGGTTAGTAACTTGATCTCGAGTGAACCAAACCGCTACAGAAATAAAGCCCACCAAGCTGATAGTGGTTATCGCTAAGATCTTTTTCATGGGGCTTAGTCCTTAATGGTTTGTTTAAACTAAGCATGGCACAAATAAAAAAGGCCGACACGATTAAGTGCCGGCCTTTTGTCCTACTAGTGGATAAAATTATTGCGCGCTAGTGGTGAATGAAACTGTCGGACAGTCCACTTCCTGCTTGAGCACAATAGTTCTCGCACATACTTCAACAACGTGATTACCGCCTAAGAGGCGTTGTAGTTGAATGCTAGTTCTTGGTTTCCATACGGACCACGCTCCATTATCTACGCGGAAGCGATGCTCCAGTTGCATATTTGCATCCGCTCCAGATACACCAATGTTAACGGTGCCGTTGGTAACGGTTAAATCCGTGGCTTGGGCGGTTACTAATGGAGCCGCTGCGATGGAAGCACTGTTTCTGAAATCTAGCACTGTGGTTGGTGATGGTGCTGCCGCCGTTGTGGAAAGCTTCACCAAAGAACCTGCAAGCGATAGATTGTTTTTACCTTCTCCACTTACCCAGAACTCCGTTGGGTGGATGCTATGGCCTGCAATTCTAGGTAACGGGATTGACTTAAGTTCAGCAGCGATTTTAGGCAGAACTGCTGGTAAGAAGTGATCCAGGATACCATTGATGAAAATTGGCGAAAGCACTAAAGAACCGCGCTCATCAGAACTAATGATTTCAACCAAAAACC
>JAKSAW010000286.1 GCA_022361455.1 Pseudomonadales bacterium
AAAAAAAAGAACAAACAAGTAATTACAATTAGCGCGACTCACAAGTCTATTAAGATTTGTTACTTTTCCTAGGTGAAGCGATCACGCCACCTAGGTATGATGCGCTCATTATTTCCTGCAACTTAACCATAAGAATTAATGATATGAGTAAATCGCTAGCCTTTGTATTCCCTGGTCAGGGATCACAATCCGTGGGTATGTTGGGTGAATTAGCAGCACAGTATCCTGTTATCCAAGACACATTCGCTGAAGCCTCCAACGTATTTGGGCGTGATATGTGGCAACTTGCTCAGGAAGGTCCAGAGGAAGAGTTAGGTCTTACCGAGATTACTCAACCTATTATGTTGATCGCCGGTGTGGCTGCATACCGGGCGTGGGAAGCGGCCACTGATGTTAGGCCTTCACTAATGGCCGGTCATAGTTTGGGTGAATATTCTGCCTATGTTTGTTCTGGCGCTCTTTCGCTGGCGCAAGCTGTAGAGTTGGTCAAAGTTCGTGGTGAGCTAATGCGCGATGCATGTCCTGGTGGGCAAGGTCGTATGGCTGCCATTATTGGCTTAGATGATGCTGCTATTGTTGAATGTTGTGAAACAGCCCAAGAAGGGCAAGTGGTGCAAGCGGTTAACTTTAATGCTCCAGGACAAGTTGTAATAGCTGGGCATAACGACGCAGTAAATCGAGCAGTCGATTTATGTAAGGAAAAAGGTGCCAAGAAGGCTATGCCATTAGCAGTGAGTGTGCCTTGTCACAGTGATCTAATGAAACCTGCTAGTGATGAATTAGCGAAAGCTTTGCATGCGGCGGAGTTTGCCAAGCCAGGAATACCGGTGGTTAATAATGTCGATGCAGAGATCGAGTTGGATCCAGAGAACATTAAAGAAAAGTTAATACGCCAGTTGTATAGTCCCGTCCTTTGGGTTGCATCGGTCAATAAAATGGTTGAGCAGGGCATTGATACCGCGATTGAATGCGGCCCAGGCAAGGTGCTCAGTGGTATGAATAAACGGATTCATCGCAAGATGGGTGTAGTGAGTTTGCAAGACGCTGGTTCATTCGAAAAAGCATTAGAAATGGTTCAGCAATAAACCGCTGGCGACATAAGATAAAAAAGGAGATCCCATGTCCGAAGAACAAAATCGCATCGCTTTAGTTACTGGGGCCAGTAGAGGAATTGGTAAAGCTATTGCGTTGCGTTTAGCTGATGCTGGATACACAGTGCTGGGAACAGCGACCTCGGAATCTGGTGCGGAAGCTATTTCCGGATATTTGTCTGAGAAAGGTGGTAAAGGCTATTGCTTAAACGTCACTGATCAAGACTCGATAGATTCAGTATTAAACCAAATTAAGGAAGCCTATGGTGCGCCTACAATTTTGGTCAACAATGCAGGTATCACGCGCGATAACATCATGTTACGAATGAAGCAGGATGAGTGGGATGATGTGATTGATACCAACCTGTCTTCAGTTTACCGTATGGCCAAGGCCTGTTTGCGAGGTATGTCCAAAGGCCGTTGGGGCCGTGTGGTGAATATAAGTTCTGTGGTGGGAGCCATGGGCAATCCGGGGCAAGCTAATTACGCCGCTGCCAAGGCGGGTATGGAAGGATTTACCCGTGCCATGGCCAGAGAGTTTGGCTCGCGCAATATTACCGTGAATGCAGTAGCGCCGGGGTTTATTGATACGGATATGACAAAAGAGTTGCCTGAAGCCAACAAAGAGGCAATGCTGGCGCAAATTCCTGCTG
>JAKSAW010000770.1 GCA_022361455.1 Pseudomonadales bacterium
AAGTCAGCACCGGCACGATCCATCTTATTGACGAATACCATGCGAGGTACTTCATACTTATTTGCTTGACGCCAAACGGTTTCAGTTTGTGGCTGAACGCCAGAAGATGCACATAGAACAACAACGGCACCGTCAAGTACACGCAAAGAACGCTCCACCTCAATAGTGAAGTCAACGTGACCAGGGGTATCGATTATGTTAATCCGATGCTCTTCAAAGTTGCGATCCATCCCCATCCAAAAACAGGTGGTAGCAGCAGAAGTAATGGTAATACCACGCTCCTGCTCCTGCTCCATCCAATCCATGGTGGCCGCACCGTCGTGCACCTCTCCGATCTTATGAGAAAGACCAGTATAATAAAGCACACGCTCGGTCGTGGTGGTTTTGCCCGCATCTACGTGAGCACATATACCAATGTTTCGGTATCTGCTTAAGGGGGTCTTACGCGCCACAGCTAATTCCTCGGCATCCTGGTTCTATTAGAAACGATAATGAGAGAAGGCTTTGTTAGCTTCAGCCATACGGTGCACATCTTCTCGTTTCTTCATTGCCGCACCTTTTCCTTCGATAGCGTCAATAATTTCACCAGCTAAGCGAAGGTGCATTGATTTCTCACCACGCTTACGAGCTGAATCAACCAACCAACGCATCGCTAACGCAGTACGGCGATTTGGACGAACCTCGACAGGCACTTGGTAAGTAGCACCACCCACACGGCGAGACTTAACCTCGACAATTGGGCGCAAAGCTTCTAGAGCTTTTTCGAATACATCTACAGGGTCTTCATTGGTGCGCTCAGCAACCTTATCAAGCGCTCCGTAGACAACACGCTCAGCTAGTGGCTTTTTACCGCTAACCATTACGTGGTTAATGAATTTGGCAAGCGTTTGGCTTCCAAATTTAGGATCAGGAAGGATCTCGCGTTTCGCGACGACTCGTCTTCTAGGCATTTTAATTTCCTACTTCAGGTTATTCCAAGACTGGGCTTGGCCTTACTCGCAAACAGAAGTCTGCGTATCAAATATGACATC
>JAKSAW010000772.1 GCA_022361455.1 Pseudomonadales bacterium
ACAAGTAAGTAACTTGCTTCTCGTGGTATCAAGCTCAGGTAGAGGCTTATATAACTGTGACTCAGGAGAAAGAGTCGAGCGTGACTATGAAGAATATGAGGGACTGGACGAGAGCGGAGTATATTGTTCTGGAATAGGTAATTTGTCTAAGGAAAACATTAGTGTAATGGGTGTCTCTGGAGGTGGAATGCCAACAATCAATAGCGTATGTGAGTCTATCGATGTTGTTTCACCGAATTGGCCGGAACAAGATCTAGTTTATAATGCTCCTAATATGAACGTTCTAATTCCAGAGCGCCAAGAAGGCTGTAGAATAATATACACTGAGCATATCAGAGCATTTGGCTTTTCCTGGTGTGGAAATTATATAGTAGCTGCATGTGGAAGTGATTTTGATCTATGGTCTAGAGTTGAAAAGTTATAACAAATTAATCAACGCGACCCCTGGCGGGGCGCGTCATTAAGGCGTTATGTCAGCGAAGTTAGAATATGAGTTTGGGTATGGAAAAGATTATGAGAAGTATATATATACTAACCGCGTTTATTTTCTTGTCGGGTTGTGCTTTGAACCAAAAGACATATATGGAATATAAACAAACTGAACCATTGCTTAAAGATAGTCACTCAAGGATCTTTATCTATAGGATATGGGAATATACTGGAGCAATCGTTACTTACCCAATTGAAATTGACGGAAAAGAAAAAATAAACCTGCCAAATGGTTCTTTTACTGTACTCGACTTAGAACCCGGGGAGCATAGGTTTAAATCCAAATCAATATTGGAAACTGTATATGCTGAAATTGTGATGACTTTAGAGGAAAATAAAGTCTATTACTTGCGGTTAGGCAATACAGAAGGCTGGGTATTTTCCCAAGCTCCAGCCGGAGTTTTAGGTGCTATTAATCCTGCAATGACATCAGTAATGATTGAGCATAATGCAAAGGTTTCCGCAAAAATGGGTGGTCCATTTACACTGACAATCACGGAGGAAGATCAAGCTGTTAAAGCCATTGAAGAGTTAGGATTCATGCCGAATAAACTGTGGAAAAATGATGACATAACAAACTAATCAACTGGACCGCTGGTGCGGCCAGTCATTAGGGCGTTATGAGTTAAAGGTGCTATGACACAAAAATATAAAGTCGAGATTCCCGGAACTATAACTGATGCAATCTGCTGTAATGTAGATGCATTTTCCGGTTGTGTTGAGCTAATAGCGCTTTCTAAAAGATCGGTACAGCGTGTCGGGCGTACAAGCTACCAAAGAAAATGGACTGAAAAGGAAATAAAACAAGTCATTGACGCTATTGATGTCTTATTGAATAACAAAACCAAGTATCCTAAAGCCACAGGAAGGGAGTATGACAGTTTTGTTGAATTCAGAGATCAATTGGAGAGCTCTTTAACTTAATATGTCTAGTTCATTGGTGTACGCTACTCATAACAAATTAATCAAATGGACGCCTGGCGGCGCCCTTCATTAAGGCGTTATGTTGTAGGGGATTTATGTCTTATGGATGAAATATCAGTTTTACTTCTATGCGGTGCTTTGGTATTTCCAGCATTCATTTACATCTACACATCTAAAAACATTAGAATGAAAAGAATTCTGGTTCCCTTTGCATATTCATTTGCAGCGGTCCCATTATTGAATCAATCTATAAGATCGAGCAACGCAATATCAGAAAGCGCCTTAACAGTTGCGCTAATAATCGGGGCTGCAATTTTCTCTATGTTTAGTACCAAATACTGTGTCAGATGTGGTGCTACC
>JAKSAW010000877.1 GCA_022361455.1 Pseudomonadales bacterium
CATTGACTGCATTGATGATGTCACCGATTAGCTCGATCATGGCGGTGGAACTGGCGCCATTGGTCGATTCAAGCGTACAGTTTTCTTCTTCGCCACCAACGTCGGTACAAGTGACTGTAACGCTGTCGGCCCACGAGTTGTTGGAAAAGCCTACAAAGGCCAGTAGAAATAGTGGAATAAGTTTTGTTAACAAGTTTGAAGCGGTGGCACGATGCATGTTGATTCTCTCTTGCTTTAATAATCAGTTTGCTGAAGGTTAAAAGGTGTAGCTAACGCCGAGCATCACCACGGGATAAACGGAAAAATCTTCAAACTCATCTTCTAATTCCGCTTGCTCTTTTTGCAGGTTTTCCTGGAATTCAGCATTCCTTTCTACATCGATCGTCAAGCCCGAGCTTTCTTCGGTGACAGTCCCTGACGCATCAAACTTAAGATCGGCTTCTCCGACTACTAAAAGTCCAACATCAATCGTAAAACCTAAACCTTCACCTGGAGAGTTGCCCCAACCAAAACCAATGTATGGGGACACCGGTGCAAATTCGATCTCTGCACTCAGTTGCAATGGGTTGTTGTTGCCATCACTTACGATATAAGTCTCATCACCAATCTCGAATTCTGACTGAGAGGGCTTTGCTTCCAACTCAATGCCTAAATCCGTGGAGAAGATACCAGCTGTAATTCGAAACCCGCCTTGAAACGGATGGTAGTCGGCTAACAAACCAACATGTGTAGAGCTGATTTCGCCTTCATAGTCGATGTCTTCTTCTTCGAAGTCTTCATCGTATTTAAAGTATTGCAGCGATGCTCTCACATGAACGCTGTCTGAAAGGTTTCGGTCGTACTCGACCACAAGACCAGTTGTACCTACACCCAGGTTAATAGAGTTATCAGCTAGGGCTGGACTGCTCAACCCGAGGCTTAGCAGCAGGGCGGTTGATGAATAGCCGATGATTTGCTTCATAGGTAAATCCACTTTAGCTTTTTGTTGTCGTCGGATTTCCAGTATAGCCATATGACTGTTGACTGCACGGTGTTTTTAGTTGGGTTTGGCAGGTTCGCTTTCGTATTTGAAGCTCACCGGAATAATTTCAGAAAAAACCGTTTTGCTAGCGCAATTTTTCATCACAACTTGCACCTCGGTTAGCTCGCAAGGCTCAGCAACAATAAATGACTTAGTAATTTGCCCCTGTCCTGAAGATACTTGCGAGGCGGCATCATAGGTCATATTGCAATCGGTGATGGGGATTACCCATAGGCTCAACTCTTTCTCGCAGCTAGCATCGTAATCCACAGTGACATTAACGGAGGTTCCTGGTTTTAGCAC
>JAKSAW010000464.1 GCA_022361455.1 Pseudomonadales bacterium
CGCTCATCATCCTCAACGATCATGACACGTTGTGTTTGAGCGCTATCCATCGAATCCGTAAGCATGACAACCTCTTAATTGGCGTAAATATAGATTGGGCCTCTCTTATTAAGCTAAGCACAGAGTCTATATCCCTTCCAGGGAATCGCCTAGTGTAATTTGGGTATTTGCTAACAAACCTGTGGATAAGCTTGTGCATTAAAAAAAAATGGTTTTTTTATTAAAAACACAAGATATAGGCTTCCCTCTCCTTATCGACAACACCAAGTTAGTAACCACCAACATCACAGAATAATCACATTTTACGCACAAGTTATCCACATTCCGCTTTCTTGATGAATCTCAGAGCACGCACTATCTTGTACTCATAACTTTTCAAACACCCATATATTGGGGCTTGAAAAAAGCCGGGTAACAAACACTCACTTATACGCAATAGTTATTCAAGGATCTTTTCTGATAACTAAGTACGATATAAAAACACTATTGAGATACCCAACCGAAAACACACTCAACACAATATGTTGTGTTTTTTGGTCAAAAAAACAACAAAAACGGCTCGCGATTCTTAAACAGTAATAAGTAAAAAAACGGTTAAAAATCATGACTATGGAATATACGGAAGTTCGTCAGACCACCCAACCGCCAGCGATCGATACCAGCTTCACCCGCAGCGAAGCCGAGGTAAATACTACCGCCCCGGGCCAACTCAGAGTGATTAAACGCAATGGCACAGTCGTGCCCTATGATGAGAGCAAAATTACTGTCGCTATTACTAAAGCTTTCCTGGCTATCGAAGGTGGCACTGCAGCCGCTTCGAGCCGTATTCATGAAAAAGTGAATCAACTCACTCAGCAGATCTCAAACACCTTTACGCGTCGCATGCCGTCTGGCGGAACCATTCATATTGAAGAAATTCAAGACCAAGCAGAACTGGTGCTAATGCGTAACGAAGAACACCGCATTGCTCGTGCCTACGTATTGTATCGAGAGGAACATGCTCGTAAACGCGCCCAAGAAAAATCCATCAGTCTAGATATCGAACGCCCCAACATTAATGTCACCAATGCCCAAGGCGAATTGGTACCGTTGGACATTGATCGCCTCGAAGCATTAATTACTGACGCTTGTAATGGTTTGGACGATGTAGAACCGCATCAGATCCTCAGCGAAACCGTAAAGAATCTATACGATGGCGTATCGAGCAAAGATATCAATACGTCAATGGTGATTACTGCTCGTACCTTGATTGAGCAAGAACCAAATTACAGTTACGTCACTGCAAGATTATTATTAGACCAACTGCGATCAGAAGCGTTGAGCTTTTTAGGCTTAACCGATAGTGCCACTCAGGGGGATATGTCAGTTCGCTATGCCACAGCTCTACCTCGCTATATTGAAAAAGGCATTTCTCTCGAACTGTTGTCGCCAGAATTAGCAAAGTTCGATTTAGAGCAACTGGCAAACGCTATCGTTCCAGAACGAGATTTACAATTTAATTATCTGGGCCTACAAACGCTTTATGATCGCTATTTTATTCATAGTGATGAAATTCGTTTTGAGTTACCGCAAATCTTCTTTATGCGGGTTGCCATGGGCCTGGCCGTTCAAGAAAAACAAAAAGAACAACGGGCCATCGAGTTTTATCATTTATTGTCGAGCTTCGATTTTATGAGCTCGACTCCCACACTTTTTAATGCGGGCACGCTGAGACCACAGCTATCGTCTTGTTACCTCACCACGGTTTCGGATGATTTGCATGGAATCTTCGGTGCGATCCAAGATAATGCCATGCTTTCTAAATGGGCAGGGGGTTTAGGAAATGATTGGACCAATGTGCGTTCCTTAGGCGCTTATATCAAAGGCACTAATGGAAAGTCTCAAGGTGTTATTCCTTTCCTAAAAGTGGTTAATGACACAGCCGTTGCTGTGAACCAGGGGGGCAAACGCAAAGGTGCTGTTTGCGCCTATTTAGAAAGCTGGCATTTAGATATTGAAGACTTTTTAGAATTACGTAAAAACACGGGAGATGACCGCCGCAGAGCCCACGACATGAATACCTGTAACTGGGTTCCTGATTTATTTATGAAGCGCGTTTTTGAGGATAAAGAATGGACCTTGTTCTCACCTAGCGACACCCCAGATCTACATGATCTATACGGCGCTGAGTTCGAGCTTCGCTATGAGGCTTATGAACGCATGACAGACACTGGGGAAATCAAACTGTTTAAGAAACTCAGTGCCGCTAGTTTATGGCGCAAGATGCTTTCCATGCTGTTTGAAACCGGCCATCCTTGGGTTGCCTTTAAGGATGCTTGCAACTTACGTTCACCACAACAGCATGCTGGTGTCATTCATTCATCCAATCTATGCACTGAAATTACCTTAAATACATCGGCAGATGAAATTGCCGTGTGTAATTTGGGTTCCATCAACCTAGCTAATCATTTAGCAACCAATGGGCTAGATGAAGATAAGGTCAAAGCCACCGTCAAAACGGCAGTACGCATGCTCGATAATGTTATCGATATAAATTACTACGCAGTGCCACAAGCGAGACGCTCGAATCTAAGGCATCGCCCTATTGGTATGGGCGTCATGGGTTATCAAGATTCACTCTATAAACAAAACATTGCTTACTCATCAGAACAAGCGGTGAAGTTTGCTGACACCAGCATGGAGATTATTAGCTACTGGGCAATAAAAGCATCCGCGGAGCTAGCAGAAGAACGTGGCGCTTACTCCACCTTCGAGGGATCGCTGTGGAGCAAGGGAATTTTACCCATAGATTCGATTCAAAGCCTTAAAGAGAACCGTGCGAGTGTAGATAACGGGGAAAGCTATTTTGATTTAGATCTATCACACAAACTGGATTGGGATGGTTTAAGGGAACAAGTAAAAACCCATGGAGTGCGAAACTCCAACATTATGGCCATCGCACCCACCGCAACCATCGCCAATATCACCGGCGTATCGCAATCCATTGAGCCCACTTATCAAAACCTCTACGTTAAATCGAATCTTTCAGGCGAATTCACAGTGGTAAACCCCTACCTGGTGCAAGAACTCAAAGCTAGAAACCTATGGGATAACGTAATGGTGAACGATCTAAAATATTATGATGGTTCTGTGCAAAAAATTGATCGTATTCCACAAGATCTTAAAGAACGTTTCCGCACTGCTTTTGAAGTTGAACCTCGCTGGTTAGTGGATGCCGCAGCTAGACGCCAAAAATGGATCGACCAAGCGCAATCGCTAAACCTTTATATGGCCGAAGCCTCCGGCAAAAAACTCGATATCACTTATCGTATGGCTTGGCTCAGGGGTTTAAAAACAACTTACTACTTAAGAGCCATGGGCGCTACTAGCGCAGAGAAATCCACTATCGACACTGGATCACTCAACGCGGTATCTAACGAAGATTCAAACACACCCATGCTATGTAGCTTGGACGACCCTACCTGTGAAGCTTGCCAATAAGGAGAGACCAAATGCTTAGCTGGGACGATTACAACAAAGACTCTAAACCCAACCCGGTTATCGTTGAGGAAACGGTAAGACAGACGGAGCAACAAGAATCTCTAGAAGTAGACACAGAACAAGAACCAAAACAAGCAACAGAAACTAAGATGCGTGAACAACAGGCTCCCATTCAACAACCTCTAATTGAAGAGGAGCCCATTGATTTAAAGAAAACCGATTTTGAAGAAAAAGCTGCTTCTAGTTTAAAGAATCTGGATATCGCCCCAGGGTTACAAGAACTTGAGATGGGCGCTGCGCGAATTCGCGTCGATGATAAGCGCATGATTAACTGCCACGCGGATCTGAATCAGCTGGTGCCATTTAAATACGATTGGGCTTGGCAAAAATACTTAGACGGTTGTGCCAACCATTGGATGCCTCAAGAAATCAATATGACGGCGGATGTCGCTCTGTGGAAATCCCCAGATGGCCTATCGGAAGACGAACGCAATATCGTTCGCCGCAGCCTGGGTTTCTTTTCCACCGCAGACTCTTTGGTTGCAAACAATTTAGTGCTGGCAATGTACCGACATATTACCAATCCAGAATGTCGCCAATATCTGTTGAGACAGGCCTTTGAAGAAGCCATACACACGCATGCTATCAATATTGCGTAGAGTCTTTGGCAATGGACGAAGGCGAAGTCTTTAACATGTATCGCGAGGTTCCATCGGTGGCGAAGAAAGCATCTTGGGCATTGCAATACACCCAGGATCTCAGTGATCCCACTTTCATAACAGGAACCCCAGAAGCTGATCGACGCTTACTACGCAATATGATTGCTTTCTATTGCGTGATGGAAGGCATCTTTTTTTATTGCGGATTCACGCAGATTCTTTCCATGGGTCGCCGCAATAAAATGACCGGTGTGGCAGAACAGTTTCAATATATTCTGCGTGATGAATCGATGCACTTAAATTTTGGCATCGATGTCATCAATCAAATCAAACTCGAAAACCCGCACTTGTGGGACGACCGTTTTAAAGCCGAAATCATTCAAATGATTGTGGAGGGCACGCAATTAGAAATCGAATACGCCAGGGATACCATGCCCCGTGGGGTGTTAGGTATGAATGCCAGCATGATGGAAGAGTATCTGCAGTTTATCTGTAACCGACGTCTTGCTCAGTTAGGGCTGCCGGAGCAATACCAAGGTATACAGAATCCATTCCCATGGATGTCGGAAATGATGGATCTTCGTAAGGAGAAAAACTTCTTTGAAACCAGAGTGACTGAATATCAAGTAGGAGGTGCATTAACCTGGGACTAACCCCCGCAAAGGTCCCAAAATCGCGAAAATTGTACTGAATAATAAGAACCCATCCCGAAAAGGTGGGACCACCGCGCAATCTAAGCCCTGAAGAACCCCGATCTTTAGGGCTTTTTTTTGGTTTTGGTAATATTCACATTCTATACTTTGTTTCATGACCTTAAGATTCGATTGTGATCTAATAGACGCAATGGTTTAAAACCAGTTAGAAAACATAGGATTACTCACTGACACGATGGAAGACGCCACGCTCGTGCAAAACGCTGCTACCAACTTAGTACTGCGATCAATGAGCACCAATGAAACATTTCCCCTAGTGGGAGAGATGTTGGTTGGTCGTGAGGTTGAGTGTGCCATTACCTTAGATTCCGGTCATATTTCTCGCTATCACTCAAAAATCAGTGTATCCCCTAATGGCGTATTTATTGAGGATCTCAAATCCACCAACGGCACCTTTGTGAATGGCAAGAAAATCAGTCAGCGGATTCGCATCGATATCGGGGATGAAATTAGCTTTCATAAGATAGCTTTTAGAATCGTATCCGATGAATCAGGCGAAGCAGATGCCACGTTAATGGGTGGCTCGATTGTTGATACCGATAAACTGCAGCCGATGAACAATGAGCTAACACCAGGACCAACGGATACCAATCCGCAACTTAAAGCGGTACATATCAATACTGACAACGCCACCATTGAAGCCCCCAGCGAAGCACCAGCAGTGCAAGAAGCTGACGTCGCACCTCAACCCATTGAGGAAGAGCCCACGCCAGTGCGTGAACAAGATGCGGGTGAGAACACCAAATTACTCAGTGCCACCGATTTACATCGGCGCGTAAATCGCAGTCAAAGCGCTCAAAAGGATGTCCAAGCAGGCTCCGGCGCTCGACTTGTGATTACCACTGCCCCACTCCGTGGCAAAGTCTATAGCTTAGAAAACGAGAAAATGGGTACCGAGTGGAAGATTGGGCGCGACCCCCTATCCGATATTTTTATCAACGATAAAACCATATCTGGCCAACACGCCAAAGTCAGCAAAGTGCCCAATGGCTATTTGCTAACAGCGGCGGCTGCCAAAAATGGTGTGATTGTTAATGGTCACTCGCAAACTCGGTTGTTTTTGAGCCATAACGATAAGGTCCAGATGGGTCGTATAGAATTAGTCTTTAAGAATGATAAAGCTGTTTTCAAAGAGACGCACGACGAAAGCGAAGAGCTGAGTGCACAGTTGAAAACAACTCGCCGATTGGTGATTGGCGCTTTGGCAACGCTGACTGTGCTAGCGATGACTGTTCTGATTGTGGCAAGTTAGAAACTAAAAACCGCCTAGTACACTGCAGTAAAGAAGAATCGAATCACATTCGCGTCAAATTCGAAGAAAGGCTCCTTACCCACAACATAGTCCCCGCCATCTCCGGCATCACTTTGAGTAGCATCGCGGAAACTCTCATAAGTGAATTCAATGAGATCATAGTTTAAGCTGACGGACGCACGCTCGAGAAAACCCCAACCATCTGGCAAGAAATCCCACCTTACACCCACACCATAGGTGGTGCTTTCATATTCAGACAATTCCTTGTCTCGACCATGAAATTCCGTTGGCGACTGGTCGCCTATGATCGAATCATAGAAAAATTCCGCCTCGTTTTGACTATAAAAACGATACTTAACTTCAAACGATAGCGGATACTCTTCCAATGGATGGGTGTAACCAAATTCAATATTTCTGGCATCGATATCCCAGGAATCGGAATAGTAACGGAATTCAGTATGCACCGCTGCACGATAGGGTAAGTGATATTTTAAGCGAATGGATACAGCATCACTAGTTTTGGTTCTGGGGTAAACTTCATCGCGAAACTGAGTACTTCCACCGACAATAAAACGGCTTTTACGGTAGGGATTCTGCAAGTACCCCTCCTCGGTGACCGTTTCTATATTGATACCCATAATTAGTTTTTTAGTTAGAATCTGAGAGATAGACAGCCTGTAATTCTGACGATCCATTTTCTCTGCCAGCTCTTCGTTACCGGTTGCGCGGATTTCATCATCACCGATAGCAAAACCTAGGGAAACATTGGTCATACTGCCGAAAAAGTCTTGGCTAATACCGAAATAATAGGTATTAGCCTCGTAATCATTTTCAGAGCTGTTGGTATAGGAGAAGCTGATAATGCTTTTTTCATTGAGTAAATCAACACCAATCGATTGCTGAGTACGCTCTTCTTCATAGGGACTACCAAAGGAACGTACATCTATAGAAGCACTAGTAATGGTATCCACATAATGATTAGCACTGACGGAAATTTTATCGAGGAAATTTTTGCGCACTAGTACCGAAGGCCCAGAAATCTTGATGCCGTCGCCATCATATTCATGATAGAGCACGTCTGCCCTTTCCTCTGGCAACACCGTTGCGTTTGCAAATAGATGAAGGCTCGCGGTGACTACTAGCAAGCCAATCTTAATCCAATTGCTAATTAGCAAACGTCGCTCCACGCTTTCCCCTACCTTTCTATTTATCTCTGTTTATTAGCCAGACTAGTCTTCTGATTAGTTACAACCGCAGCCACCGCCACCACCACCTTCAGCACCTTTTGCGCCTTCACGAGCTTGGTAGACGTGGTGCATGTAGCTAGAAGAAACTGGATCTGGATCAAAGCTCATGACAGGATCCGCCAAGTAGGATCGCTCATAGGGCTTTACCCAAGGTTTGATAGCACAACCTGCCAAATTGATCATAGCGAAAATAGTAAGTAGCTTAATGAAGTTCATCAGCAGACCTCACTTACTCACGAAGTAATTTACGGATGTAGTTTTCGTAAGCTTTTTCATCACCCTTTTTGTAGCCGCGATGAATATCACGAATATTACCTTTGCGATCCACCATATAAGTACTCGGCATGGCTTGTACTTCATACTTCTCGATCATCTTGTTATCACTATCAAACACCACCGGGAAAGATACCGGGATATCTTTTAGCATCTTCTTACCGGCTTTCGGGTTTTCATCCACATTCACACCAAGCACAGTAAAACCAATTTTCTTGTACTTGTTGTAGATATCCTCAATTAAGGGCATCTCTGTACGACAAGGCTCACACCAAGAGGCCCAGAAATTCACCATCACCACTTGGCCACGAAAATCACTCAATTTAACCGTTTTGCCAGTCATACCTGGCAAGGTGATCTCCGGTGCTTTTTGATTAACAGATTTAGCAGACACCGATGCTGCAAATAACAAGGTCACAGCAACCCACAATACTTTTAGCAAATGCTGTTTCAAATGTTGCTTCATCATGCTTTCCTCTTTTAAAAGAATACGCTCACACCTGTGCGCATTTCAAAGTTGTTCACGGTAGATGATTCCGTTTCCCCTAAAATTGGATCCCTCTCAAATATGTGGTCACGAAAGTCCACATGTAATGCCAGCCAATCTAAAACGATCAACCGATAACCTATACCAATGTTGATGGTAGTGTCCTTCATATCCAAAATATGTTCCGTGACACCTACACCACCAATTAAATATATTTGTGAATTGAATGCCCAATCCTTCCAGATAAACACCTCACCCGGGAATAAGTTGATTCCTAAGGATAGGTTGTAATAGAGGTATTCATCACCCGCATCAATCGTGTTGGCACCAGAAAACGCATCTTCTAGCGGCTCTTGATGTTCTGAAACGCCAATAGCGGCTTCCAGAAAAAAGTCCTCAGTAACATGATAGGCCGCGGTTGCAACCAACACATCATTAACACCAAAGTCTTCAATACTAATGCGACCCCAGTGAGCACCGATCTCAAAGTTCTCGGTATCTATTTCTGCTTCATCCAAATCTAACCTGAGTATATGAGGCTCTATTAAAGGAGAGGACTCATAAACCTCAATAGACTCATCTTTCTCTTCAGCAAAGGAGATTGCGGTAGAAGCCATCAGCACTAGCGAACACACTAGTTTTAGAAAAATACTGCGAATCCTACTTTCCATTCTTCAGTCTCGTTGTTGTCATTTTTACTCGTTAATTGCACCGTGTAACGGTAACCGGCCCGAAATAAAAAGCTTCGGGTTACATAGGTTTTAATACCCGCCGCCACATGAACTGTTTTATCCGATGAATCGCTCGAAATATTGGTGCTATCAGCTGCCTGGGTGACGCGGATACGGCCACCACCAATACCAAAGTAAGGGCTGGTGCGATACATGGTTATTGGCTCATTAATAATGCTGATAGACACCGCCTGGCGCGACTCATCCACAATCATCTCTTGGTAGTGGGCTTCGATAGACAGATTCTCTGCAAAATGATAGGAGCCGTAAACCGATAACAAATCAAAGCGGGTGTCATAGGCGCCGGCCATAAATCCCACTTCAAAGTCACGCTCTAAATAACCTTCGTAGCTCTCTCGCTTAAAGCGCACAAAGTCACCTGAAGCTTTAACTGTTTTCTCCAAGTCTGCGCGACTCACCCAACCTACTTTATCTCTCTCGGTGCGCACTTTTACCCAATCGGTGCGACGCTTTATGACTTCTATCCATTCACCACGCTCGGCCACATAAAAGATAGGATAGCCTCGCCCAGGGCCTGTTCTTAAATCAATATAGGCTTCTACGATTTCAACGGAAGGATATTTGTCCTCAGCCAGAGCAGTAAACGACAAACCCCAAAGAAAGGAGATAATAAGGAACGGGCTGATGAATCTCATGAATCTGCGAATATGCGCCTTGTTCGAAAGTTGCTTTTTCTGGTTATTATCAATGTGCCCATATTCGCAGAACCAATCATTTGATTAGTTAAGTGCAGAGCACCATGTAAGCGTTTGTTTTATGTTAACAATTCTATTCCATGATACGGGTATCGGCCAGCTTATACCAGTATCAATAAGGCCGGCCGATTCACATTTTAACCAATGCGCATTTTTTAATCAGGAACCGCAAATGGATTGTTAAAGTACGCAGACCCTGCGCCCAACCAATCCCACAATAATTTTAGCTCAGACTCACTAAATACGCCGTCTTGGCTGTGGTCGAAATCCAATGCTCTGGCATTACGGGTTACTCCACAAACGGTGGAACCACCGTATTCGAAGCCAGGATCAAATATCGCTCGGAAGTTATTAGATCGCGACCGAATACCCCGCTGCAGGCGGATATTGTAGCCTAGGTTGCCTTCAGGAACGGTATAGGATGCCGGTAGTGGGAACCCATCATCATCTAAAACATCCTGAGTGATAGGGTTATTATCTTCATCCAATAAAATCTCGCCCGTTTCTGGATCGCGAACTTCTTCCGTTTGATTCTGGGTAACCGCGACTACCAGCGAATTATCGGCCAAGCGATAACAATAAGTACCGTCACCCTGTCGCACCAACTCTGAAATGACATTGTTGTCTTCATCAACAGCGGAGCCTGATAACGTGACAGGATTACCATCACCATCATCCACCACCGCTATATCATTATTTGAAATCACCTCACCAAAGGATGCGTAGCGATCCTGGTTGTCTAATTCGTTAGTGAGTGTCAGTTGACCCGCAGGAATTTGGTCCGAGCCGTCATCAGGGTCCACTGCCCCGTGACAATCAATACATTTGTAATTCACGGGGCCATCATCGGTGGTCACTGTTCTGGTCACTTCCCACAGCGGCTGAATATGATCTTCATAATTGATCACGATACGACAATATGAATCCCATTCGTCGGCACAGGCGCCTCTGTTATAGGGCAACACGCCAGTGTCTTCATCACCATTCGTTTCACCCGCTTCATACACGGCTTCGATGTCGCTGTATCGATGAGCAAAACTAGTATCAGGGGTACGCTGAGCAGGATCAGTCCATACATCATCAAACACCAAATCAGGGCTGATATTTGCACGGCTGGCATCCGTTCTTACGTAAACTTCGGCCATGGTTTCACCAGAACCAGGCGCACAATCTCTAGGATCAGTCTCATCATCTACATCTACGTTGTACACTTCAGGATTAGTATTCGGAAAATCCACCCCAGCACTGGCACCACTATTGATGGAAGTAGGCCTAGCTTCACGACGCC
>JAKSAW010000189.1 GCA_022361455.1 Pseudomonadales bacterium
CATTTGGGTTAACCAATCTTTACAAAAATTCAATTAAGTACCCTCTCCATTGGCTCTAAAATGACCGCCAATTCAGGCTGTTGTGCGCTTTTCAACCACTACAACTAAGCACTTCAGCCAAAAAAATAACAATATTTCAGCATATTAGCGATCTAACTTGAGGGTGCTTCGATGAGAGAGTATGACCGTCGCCGTTTTCTTTCCCTTTTAGCAACTGGGGCAGCAACCCCATTCATTATGTCGATGGCAGGTTGTGGCGGCTCTGGAGGCAGTGGCGGAGGCAGTCGCAATGTCGCCAGCAAAGAAAGCCAAGACACCAGCAACAGCCGATTCCAGAATCTCAATTTTGACTCAGAGCGCGTGTTTTCTCTCTCAGTTGCATCTGGTGATCCCAGTCCAACAGGTGTTGTTTTATGGACCAGAGTTGACCCAGATAGCTTGGTCACTGGCGAATCCTTGTATGTGGAAGTATCCGAAGACGCCGAATTTAGAAACGTGATTATGGAGCTTGCAGTTGCCCCCGAAGAGCTCAATGAACACCGCGATTACACAGTTTCTCTGGATCTAGACGGTAACCTCCTTGCTGGCACTACCTATTACTACCGCTTTATTTATACCAATACTGCAAGCCGCACTGGCCGCTGCAAAACTGCACCAGCCTATGGCACTAACTTAGCGAGCCTTAAAATGGCCGTGGTTACCTGCCAAGACTACACCAATGGTTACTATGGGGCGCTTAATGCCATTGCCAGCGATGATTCATTGGATTACGTCATACACCTTGGTGACTTTATTTATGAAACGGCCGGCGACGAGCGTTTCCAATCGCTACCTTTTGATGATCGTCGTATTGAGCTGCCCAGTATCGAATTCCCTGTAGCCATGGACCTGGAGGATTACCGCAAGCTGTATCGCACTTATCGTCAAGATCCCTTCTTACAAAGAGCTATGGAGCAACACACTTGGATCATCACTCGCGACGATCATGAGACAGGCAATGATGCCTATTGGGACTACGATAAAGAAACACTTGGCTTGCCAGATCACCCTTTCACTCTAGACACGCAGTTTGAAGCTAATCGATTGGAGCTTTTGAACCAGTTAATGCTCGATTCCCAACAAGCCTGGTTGGAGTATGTGCCGGCTCGAGTTGAGTTTGATATGGACTCGATGGACCCTCATCAACGACTCAAATATTACCGCCATGTTCAGCTGGGCGACCTGGTCGATTTGTTTATGCTCGACGGGCGTACCTATCGTACTCCTCACCCCTGTGGTGAGGATGATGTACTGCAACGCTATGCCCCGGTAATCAACTGCCAAGCTTGGTTTAAGAATCAAGAGCAAAGCATGCTTGGCCAACAACAGTTTGAATGGCTGGTGAATGGTCTTGCTGATTCAACCACCCGCTGGCAGCTATTAGGCAATCAAACGTTTATGGCGCCAATTTGGTTTGGTAACGGTACCACCAAAGGTTCTCGAGCTCCGATTAATGTCGATGCGTGGGATGGTTTTGATTTTGAAAGAGATTTACTCGCCAAGGAGATCAAAGCGGCAGGTGTAGAAGATCTAATAGTGCTTACCGGTGATTTGCATTCCTATATTGCCTCTCATGTTAAGCTGGACTACCTCAACAACGATAAGGAAGATGCCGATAACTTTGTGGCTGTTGAATTCATGACGCCCTCTGTGACGTCTTCTGGGTTAATTGAAATGATTTCCACCATGGTTTTGAAATCAGATGAGATCGAACCGTTCTGGCAAAACCTTATTACGAATGCATCGAACCTATTGATTCGCCAGCAAAATCCCCATATCGACTTTTTCGATTCTTCTCACCATGGCTATTCAGTGGTGGAATTCTCTCACGACTACTGTGATTGGAAGTGCTATGCCATCGACAAAGACATCAACAATGGTGACCAAGAACCAGAGATGCTAAGGCATTTTCGCAAGGTAAAAGGTCATCATCTTTTACAGAACCTTACTTAGACCTCAAAGCCTCTCTGAACTAGTAAACAACGGCACCTTGGGTGCCGTTTTACTTTGCTGACACTAAAGTTACCCGACCAAAACCCTGTGCTAGGCTTAAAAGTAGAACTACAAAGGACTGACTTTTAGGAAGGCAGCAGTGACAAAATACAAAATTCTACTCGTCGATGATGAAGCATTCTTTTTTGAACTAATCTCTGAGCTATTAGGCGAACAATATCAGTTTGAGTACCTTGAATGTGGCGAAGAATGTTTGGCAAAGGCAGAGTTGATTAAACCAGACCTTATCCTGATGGATGTTCAGATGCCCGGGTTGAATGGCTATGAAACCTGCAGCCAACTCAAGCAATCTGAAGCCACAAAAGATATACCTGTATTCTTTGTCTCCGCGAATGACTGCATCGAAGAAAAAGTTAAAGGCTATGATGCGGGAGGCCATGAGTATATTGTAAAACCATTAGATGGCCCTGAAATAGACCGCAAGATAAAACTGTTTCTTGACCAAGCCAGCGAGTTAGAAAGACAAAAGCAAGCTTTAGCTTATGCAACTTCGGCTGCTCACACTGCATTAAGCAGTCAAGGGGAGCTAGGTGTAGTCATCAGCTATCTTACCAACAGCTTCCTCTGTTTAGACTTAGATTCAATTGCTAACCAACTACTTGCTTCATTGAAAGAATTTGGCTACTACGCGGTGGTGAGAATGTCTTCCAATCTAGCAACAGTCACTCGTAATAGTGATTTTAAGTGGAACCCCATTGAAGACTCTATCTTTGATCAACTACACAGCGAACAACGCATCGAAGAACACTCAGAGTGGATTATATTTCGCAGTGATCGTGTGCAAATCATTTTAAAAGCAGATAGCCAAGACAATGACGAAGATCGCAAAGGCCGAGTTAAAGATCATGTTTCCTTTCTGATTCAAGGAGCAGAAGCGAGAATCCATAACCTTAATGTTGAACAAGGCTTGGATGAACAAACCAGCACTCTATTTAGTATTATAAAATCTACTCATAGAAAGCTAGCTAACTTCAATGCTCAAAAAGTTGCCGCTCGACGCAGCATTGTTGACTCTATCGACACCTTCTATCGAGAGTTTGAAAACAATCTGGCTAAGATAAGCCTTACCGAAAACCAAGAGAAAGAAGTTCTAGCAGCGACTGATGGGTTGGTAGATTCCATGATAGATATCTGTGCGGACAAGTTAAACGATCACATGGTATTAAATTCGCTGCTGGCGGATTTGAAACGAATGGTTGATGACGTCTCTTAAAGTTCGTGGAGGGGGTCTCCCCTCCATTTGTTACTCTATTCAAGATAAAACTCGAAGGATTGCGAATATTGATCACCGTTATTGTCTAGAGCAACTACAGTCACTTCATTTAGACCCTCTTCAAGTAAATCTCTATTCATCAAGAACGGAGAAATGCTATCAACGAACTCAGTACCATTGATAATAAATACAACGGTGCGAACCAAACCATTCACATTCGCTCGGATATAATCAATACCATCCGGCATGGTTGAGAAGACAATTCTTTCGCCTTCGCCAATAGCACGCCAAGGGTGCCCCTCCGCACTAGCTAATGCTAAATTCTTAACTTTTGGCCCTGAATACGACGCACTTTCCAAGAGCCATTCATCAATAAACACTCCCTCTGGACCAGCATCCAGAGAAAAACTAGGAGCCCCTGGAAACCAATTAGCTGGGATATTGCCATAGACTTTTGCTGGTGGTTGTGTCGGTTGCCGGCGAGAATCTTCTCTCGCATTAACGAGTTCATCCAGCATCAATGCCTGCAAACCTAAACCGGCAATACCCTGTTCATGATGACAGCTCAAACAAAATTCATTCGTGGAGGAATCAGGTCTCGGCGCATCAAAATATAATGGTCCCTCTGGGAAATTAATCGACCCTCTTACTGGTACGGTGCCCTGCGGTAGATTACTTAAATGGGCTTTGTCATCAGCTGAATAATCGTGATAACACACGTATTGCATAAAAGTTGGTTCACCATAGGATGACAATTCGTTACTTACGAATTCATGAGACTTAGACGGATACTGATTTGCTATATTTCGCCAATAACCTTCATAACCAGAAGGGAGCCCTACTAAAGAACCGTGTGCAAAATTACAAATGGACTCCAGATTAGGTTCATAAGCAAACATTTTGAATTCATCCATCCAACCTCTAAAACCACGAGGACCACCCCACCCTCTTGTTTTTCCAAGCTGGATATTACCCGGAGTAGGACGAAAATTATCGCGTTCAATATTGCTCACATAAGGAGAACCCTTCCAAGCATGATGCAAAAAGCCATCGACGAAAACGAATAGTGCTGTATCTGCAGAAGTCAGATCCTCTGCCTTGACCAGTAGCGACAGTTGCGTCCAAGATCTTTCGGAGATTACCGATGGCAAAGTTACTTCTGTGATTAGTTGCCTGTGGCTATTATAAAGTGCAATGCTGCGACGCCCTTTAATCGTTATGTGACTAGAATCAGGAAACGAAATCAGTAGCCTTTCTCGATTATCATCAGCGAATCGGGGGTCGATGAATAATGAATAAAACCAATCATGCTCATAAACGACCTGGGGTTGTTCTGTAACTTCATATTGAATTCGTGTATTTGTCCCATTGAACCACATACCCTTACCCCGAATACCACCATTAGCAACCGGTTCCATACGACCGTTATATACTCTGCCATAAGCAGGTATTTGCCAACGATTAGGTAACGCCGTAGCACTGTTCTGCACCCTCACCTGCCCAATAAAAGATCGAGTTAATTGATGCCAACCGTCGTAGTAATTCATTCGATACCAATTGCTATTTTGGTGCTCAACATGGGCAACCATATTGGAAACGATGAAACCATCAGGATTTAAATAATCATCAAAAGCAAACTCAACCGTGGAATGCCCTGAACTCATGTTCCATACCACATCATGGAACCGAGTTGGCTTCATATTAGGCAAATAATTTAAACGATTTTCCACTGAGTCAAACATCGAAATATTACCGGGACCATAGGTTCCAACAAAATCATTGTCATCATCAAAGACTGGGTAATTTACTCTAGGCGATCGAGTAGAACCCACTCGCACTTCCCCATTCTGATTGGGATCTACACCTGTGCCTGATCGATAAAGAGAGAGATAACTATGATTTTTATCCAAGCCGCCCAGGCGGAAATCAAGGTCATTCAAAAGGCCATCAAGCAATACCATTTTACCCTGAGTCCATACTCCCATTATGGCGTACATATTATCTTTAGAACTATCAGTGTCGCTCATAGCTTCTACACTACAATCGGACTCTGAGACGCAACGCAATGGATATCGACTTTGGGTCGACCCATCATAATTAAAACTAGGAAATAATTTTGCTGGTGAAACCTGTACCGTAAAGTTTTTAGCTTCCTTATCCATCCAAGGATAGGTACCTTTAATATCGACACCATCTGGGATTATTTCACCACTGGGATCACGAAAGGGTTGCATGGCAAAAGGATAACGAGAGTTTACCCGATCATCATAAGGTGCGTGGGTAATGGGATAAAGATCAGCCCAGTACGTAACATCACATGGATCAGCTTCCGGCGGCGCAACACCATAAACCACATCATAACTGCCCATTTGAATCTTACCATTCGCTTGGTTCTGCCAAACCAAAGGAAGGAATGCTCGACGAGCGACAAAGAGCCGGCCATCTGCCGGAGTAATCGTTTCAAACAATATCCCAGTTCGCTTAGGTGCAAATATACTTTCACCGTAGTTAATCTCTGCCACTTTTGCTTGAGGGGTTTTCGGGTTTGTTATCCGAATATGCAGTGGCGTGCCCATTAACCGGTTCCAATTATCAAGCGGAGGGTCAACCAAGATTGCTGGCGTGCGCACATAAGCAGAAATCAACGTAAAGTCATAGCAATCGTCTTTGCCGTCATCACCACAACTATATGGGTTTGGCCTGTCGCTAGATTCTCGAATGTAGGGATCACAAATATTAGTGTGCTGTATCAGACCCGTTCTTCCCTGCATTAATTTTTCTACCGGTAGCTCAACTTCATCCAGCGTTAAAACATGAGGACCTGGGGCTGAGTCAACAAATGGCTTGTCGAGCTTTTCCGGTGCCATTAAAAAAAGTTTAAGCGATACCGAGCTGCCTTGAGATTCAATCCCAATTCTTGCATCAGCTGACCAACGCAATGGAGGTAGATGGGGATTAGTAAAACCACCCTTCTCTGTAATGCCAACAACAGTTCTATTAATGGCTGGAATTTCCGGTTTCGAAACCGACAATCTAAAATCCAGCGGTAATGTGGGCACATCAAAAATATAATAGGACTCGCTAAACAGATCCAAATTTATGAAACTAAACTCTGGTAATACGTTAATCAGGCCTAGCCCGGGCTCGTACTCCCACTGCGGCCAATAAACTGGGCCTGTACCACCAGCCTCACGAACATCCTTCATCGATTCCTGGTAATAATCATAAAAATTCTTAATGGCTCCAGTCACTAAATTTAGCGTGCTATTACCCTGCTCACTGGCAAGTAGTGATGTGGAAATCATGGACAAATTAATGAAGGCGATACATTTTAGAACTGCAGATAGGTGGCGCATTCTTTTGCCCAACTTTTATTATTTTTCACGCCACGGCGTGCAAAGCGCAAAGGCGCTCTTTTAATTGGTGATATTCAACGTTTATTAGCACCAGAAAAAAGTGCTTGGAATAACACTACTCTCACCCATCCTACATTTTGCGTCATTTTTCCGGCTTTAAATGACAAGTCGCTGATTTAACTCTTAGGAAAACTAGGATCGAATAAAAAGGAAGGTGTAAGGGAAGCAGTAAAGGGAGCCAACAGAAATCAACACTCGTTGTGCCAGTTTCTGTTGGCGATAGGAACCAACTATTTTAAATCTTGAGATGATTTACCTAGAACATGGCGTGCGATAATCAATTGCTGAATCTGCTGGGTGCCTTCAAAGATATCCAAAATTTTTGAATCCCGAGCAAACTTTTCCAACAAGTAACTTTCGCTATATCCTAAAGACCCGCACAACTCGACACAGCGCAAAGTAATTTCATTACCCACGCGACCTGCTTTGGCCTTACAAATTGAAGCTTCTTTAGAATTAGGCTGTTTGTTATCGGCCATCCAAGCAGCTTTCAGAGTTAACAACCTCGCCGATTCCAATTCTGCTTCCATGCGATAGATTTCAGTTTCCAGCAAACTGCTGTGATTGAAACCTTCAGAGTAATCCGCATTCACACCTTCTTTCTCAAGAATCTCACGGGTAATTTCCAGCGCACCTCTTGCCACACCCAATGCCATCGCTGCCACTTGAGGTCGAGTGTTATCGAAAGTTTGCATTACCCCACCGAAGGCTTTCTTACGAGCAGCAGCGGTATCGGCAATTTCTGCAGATCCCAAAATGTTCTCTTTAGGAATACGGCAATCGGTAAAAGTAATGGCCGCAGTATCAGAAACTCTCAGCCCCATTTTATCTTCACAGCGAACCACTTCCATGCCTGGTGTGCCATGCTCGACTACAAAAGATTTAATCGCGGCTTTACCAATAGATTTATCTAGGGTCGCCCAAACGACAACCGCATCGCCACGTTCGCCGGCGGTAGCGAAAATCTTTTCACCGTTAATCACCCATTCATCGCCATCAAGCACTGCTGTTGTTTGCACTGCTGCAGAGTCAGATCCCGCTCCAGGTTCAGTGATCGCCATAGCGCAATAAAGCTTGCCGAATTTTTCTTTCTGCTCTTTGCTACCCACGGCGGCAATCGCAGCGTTACCTAAACCCGCACCAGGGATAGAAAGAGTTAAACCAGTACAGCCCCAACACATTTCTTCCATGGACACGATGCCCATCATGTTGGAACCATTTTTAACACCATCATCGCTGCCACCCGACTTATCACCGCCGCGCATGGAACCCGCGGCTGCAATCATTTGTGCAACTGGCTTTAATTCTTCTGGTGTATCACAGTGTTCAATCTTGTCGTACTTACGCGCAATGGGTCGAAACATATTGGCCGCTAATTGATGGGCCATACCTTGAGCTTGTACTAATTTTTTAGGTAGTTCTAAATTAATCATTGTGTGCTCTCCTATACCATCACTGCGCCTTGCAAAATACCTACCGCACGTAAATTGCGGTACCACATTTCTACGGGGTACTCACGGGTAAAACCATGTCCGCCCAATAATTGAAGACCATTGGTACCAATTTCCATAGAGCGTTGCGCACAGATAATTTGTGCTTGATATGCTTCACGATGAAAACCTAAACCTTGCTCTGCTTTAGAGGCAGCGCGATATACCATCATGCGCATTGCATCCAACTCGATGGCGATATTCGCCACCATAAAGGCCACTGATTGTCGGTTAGAAATAGGCTCACCAAATGCGATACGTTCATTCACATAAGGAGTTACATAATCTAGAACAGCTTGGCCACAGCCAACGGCCAAGGCACACAAACCTAGGCTTGAAAGATCAAGCAATCGTTGCAAGTCGAACGGTTTCTCGGGAGATCCCAATTTCGCAGAGGCTGAAACCAATACATTTTCCAAAACGACTTGGTTCAATTCGAGGGCACGCAAACCCATAAAGCTAGACTGTTCAATTCGCAAACCTTCGCAGCCAGCTTCTACAACAAAACCACAGGGACCTTCATCTTCAGTATCTGCCACCACCAAAATAAATTGGCTAGATGCGCCTAGTGCGACCATAGACTTAGTGCCATTCAATACATAACCAGAACCTTGCTTCTCAGCTTTAGTATCCAAAGATTTTGGATTAAAGGTCGCCTTAGGTTCCATTAGTGCAATAGTGGCAGCTTGAAAGCTCTCGCTCGCTAGCGGTGTTAAGTAGCGTTCTTGCTGATCTTCGTTACCAAAATCTAGCAAGGCATTCACAAAGGCCAAAGGTGTCAGCATGCCAATCGCTAAAGACATATCACCCTTTCCAAGGTCTTCGGCATTGAGCATGTTAGCAATGGGAGAACGAGGTGCTCCGGCACCGCCGTATTCTTCTGGAATAGGTAAGATCGTTAAACCAAGCTCGGTAGTTTTCTCAAAAAAGCCCTCTGGAGCCGCAGCCGCTTCATCGGCTGCACGGGCTATAGAGCTAATTTCCTGTTCCGCAAAGCGCGCCATGGCTTCACGGGTGATACGTTGTTCCTCGGTCAAAGTGAGGTCAAAAAGTTGGTCGGACATCTGCAAGCGTCCCCTAGTTTATTATGAATCAATGTAAAAATTACCCTCTGAAAACCGACGCTCAGGATCACCAAGCAAACGGTTGTTTTAATCCTGCCGAAGACAGGGGCTTAAATCAAGAGAATTAATACTGACCAGTCACAAAATAACCAGGGACCTAATCACCTAAGTCTTGGTTCATATCCAGCGCAGGCTGCGCCGAACGGGGAGTGCCAATAGCCACAGCGGGCACGCCAGCAACCGTGGTATGAGGAGGTACCGCTTTTAGAACGACACTTCCCGCACCGACTTTAGCGCCTTCTCCCACTTCAACATTACCTAATACCTTGGCCCCAGCGGAGATAAGTACCCCCTTGCGAATCTTGGGGTGGCGATCGCCAGACTCTTTACCGGTTCCCCCGAGAGTCACCGATTGTAGAATTGACACGTCGTCTTCAATCACAGCGGTTTCGCCCACCACAATCCCTGTAGCATGGTCGACTAAGATACCAGAGCCCACCTTGGCGGCCGGATGAATATCCACACCGAACACTACGGAAATTTGGTTTTGCATGAACAAGGCCAAGCATTGTCGGTTTTGATTCCATAACCAATGAGAAACACGATAAGCCTGCAGCGCGTGAAAGCCTTTAAAGTACAGCAGCGGCACCGAGTAAGAACTGCACACAGGATCGCGCTCTACCACTGCTTGAATATCCTTACAGGTAGCAGCGATTATCGCCGGATCAGAGTCATAAGCTTTTTCGAAGATTTCACGAATACTCATAGCAGGCAAAGTAGCCGACTCTAATTTATTCGCTAAGTGAAAGCTTAAAGAAGCGGTTAAGTTATCGTGGTTTAAAACAGTGGCGTGGAGAAAGCTAGCCAATATTGGCTCACCGGCTGCCTGTTTTTCTACTTCGCTACGAATACTTTGCCAAAGCGTTGCTTCATCCATTTCAACATCCATTGATCTATCTGGCGTTTAATTATTAAGGTTTTCTAAATCCATAAAATGATTATAGAACTTATCGACGGGACTATGGCCGTTATTATTCCGCGCCATGGTTCACTGTATGAATAGATTCCTATCCGGATATTGGTTTTAGTATTGATAGGACAATTCTTTGAGCAATTGATCAACCTGTTTCCAGCGGGGGTAAGCTTGATCCATAAGCCGATAAAAAGCCTTTGAATGGTTAAAAACTAATAGATGGCAGAGTTCATGAACAATCACTGCATCGATACATTCGAGAGGATAACGAACTAGCTGGGTATTGAGTGTAATTATGCCCTTCTTACTACAACTACCCCAACGACGTTTCATTTTTCGCAATGCAATGGTTGAATCCGGAAAACCAAAATCCTCCAAAGCCTCACACCAGTACTGATGCCTTTCCGTGAACACATCCATGGCTTGCTGGCGATACCATCGCTCTAATGCAGCTTCAAGGGATTCAGGAGATCGATTCCTCACTCTTAGGTGAATAAAAGGTTTGTCTACTGGTTGTTTCTGAAAACTGATTTGATGGGGTTCACCCAAGAAATAATGCTCCGCACCTTCCTCATACTTGGGTAAAACTGGAGCAGGTAATGAAGACCACTCGCTTTGCTTAGCCAGTATCCAGCGCTGCTTTTCCACTACAAATTCATCGATCAATGCTGCGGGCATTCGCAAGGGCGCACGCACTTCTACACCACCATTGCGATGCACATAGATAGCTACAGACTTGCGTTTTGAGCGAACAATCTCGTAACTCACTTGGGTTTCGATGGAAATTCCCCTCCGGTAACAAATTTTTTTAAAATGACCTAAAAATCTCGTCGAGTCATATTTAGTACTAAAGAACTAGTAAACGAACTCGTATAGATTATTATTTGATCGCCTTTGGGCTTTTTTGATTATTTTTAAACCTATACTGCTTCACTTTGTCAATTTCCTGACGATTCACCCCTACCCTGCAGGCAATCACGCTAACTTAATGAAGTGAAAATAATAATGCTAGATCAATAGCTTAGCTTCATAACCTTGCACCAAATTATAAACAAGTTGTCTTTAGTGGCTAGCCAAATCCCATCTATTACTTAAATGGGGTCGATAAAACAAATAGCGGCTCTACGAAGTATCTGTAGTAGGTAAGGGCCACATGAAGGCAGTAAAGAATTCTCATAGTTCGGCTTGGATAGCATCCATTCTATTAGCAGCCACAGCAGCGCCAAGTTTTGCCGACTTCGATTATCATTTGGAGCGCCAGGACAAAGCAATTAGCTTGGATTTGGCCGCAGGTATCGGTTATCGCACCGGTGATTTGCAGTGGAGTATTGCTAGCGATGTTACCGGTGGCGAAACTCCCAATATCCTTTCAGAACTCACCTATTCAGATATTGAATTAGAAGAGTTTAATTCCCGTGGCAGACTTATTTTTAATTACGGCTTTTTGGAAGGTGTAATTGTGGAAGGTCGTTTTGTCAGCGGCGAAGCAACAGACGGTACCAACCAAGATTCCGACTACAACGGTGATAATCGTACCGGAGAATACAGCCGCAGTCTTTCTGATGCTGAAGGTTCAGAAACCACGGAATTCGAGCTTATTTTTGGCTATCAAGTGAAGCTTTCCGAGAGCTTTTCTATCACACCAAAAATGGCTTACAGCTACAATGAACAACATATGAAAATGACCAATGGCGTCCAAATCCTAGATACCCGCGCCATGGCATTATCCTTAGGTCCCTTCAACAGTGACCTTAATAGTCACTACACCGCCGAATGGGAAGGTTTCTGGTTAGGTGGTGATATCACATGGCAAAGCGGTAATCATCGTTTAAATGCAGAAATTCAATATCACATTCAAGATTATTACGCAGAGGCCAACTGGAACCTGCGTGAAGATTTTGAACATCCAGTGAGCTTTGCCCATTGGTCTGACGGCGACGGGCTTCGCTGGAAATTGAACTATCGCTATCAATTCAGCCGCTACTTTTCTGCCTGGGTAGAAGCATCTGCAGAGGACTTTGAAGCGGATCCAGGTCGGGATGTTGTCTATTTCTCGAACGGAACTCGTGGTGCGACACGATTAAATGGTGTCACATGGGAAGCTTCCGGCTATGCTTTTGGTGTAGAATTTAATTATTAAAACAAAACACTAAAAGTATTACGGCTAAAGCTAGCCAAGCAAGAAGGTATGACGGAAGCTTCAAGTTCACTCAAGCTCAGTAAAAATCCCGCCGTACGCTGGACCCTGATTGTCGTAGGGTGGTTAGCTATTGTATTGGGCGTCATTGGTATTTTCCTTCCCTTACTACCCACTACGCCTTTTCTTTTGTTGGCTGCAGGTTGCTTTGCACGCAGCTCAGAGAAATTTCATGGTTGGCTGTTGGGCCACAAATATCTAGGGCCATACATTCATTTATATCTAGACGGCAAAGGCATACCCTTTAAAGCCAAGTGCTACATCATTAGTGTACTTTGGTTCACTATGGGTATTTCGATTTATTTAGTTGGACATTTAGCGTTAAAAATTATGCTGGTAGTGATCGGCGTCTGTGTGACCATCTACTTAGCACGTTTACCAAACTTAGAGATCGTCAGCAAAGACTCTCAGTAAAGCTTCTGAAGGTTGATGATCCGGAAATGATTCTCGATAGCCACTCCACAACTGTTGGGCCTTTTCTTTGTCGTTGTTAGCCAACGCATCCTCAATTGCACTTATCCACTCTTCCGGTGTGCTGTAGTCTGAATCAGCGCTAAAATCCGAAATAGATTCTTGCATTAACATAGGTGCCGCAGCAGGGGCTAAGGATCGGGGTTGAGTATTACCCAATTGAGCAGGCTTCGCTGCCTCTTTTTTTCTTGCTGATTTTCTTTCAATTAATACTTTTTCTTCAGCAAAACTATCCTGAGTGATGCTGGTTTCAGCCGCCTCTAACTCAGTCGTTTGCTTAACAGCGGACTCTTCTGCTGGAGAAACTGCTTGAGCTGCGGCTCCATTCATTGCAGGTTTAGCTTTTCTTTTTACTGGTGCTGGCGCTGGCGCCACTTCCTTCCGCATAGGCAAAGCAGACTCCGTTGCCACACCACTTACTTCATCGGCATAAAAGGCAGGTTCTTCTTCAGAGAGCTCTTGTACCTCTAATATCAAATCACCTGCGGGTGCCTCAGACCTAGTTTTCTGTAGCTCTGCCGGTTGTGAAGATTCCTGAATTACCATCGGTGACTCAGGGCGCAACTTCGATTGATTGTGCTGATACAGTAAGCCAATGGTGAACACCATAACAAATGTCGCCGCGATAGAACCAAAGCGTTGCCATTTGAGTATTCTCTTGGTCGTGGTCGTGGCGCTAGTGTTAGCCGCGCTAGATTTAGAGTTATCACTAACTGCAGCGTGGGCCTGCTGCATAATTAACTTATCAAGATCATCCCCTGGTTCTTCTTGAGATGCCTGATCGTAAAGCGTTTCAATTAAGGTTTCTGCCTGTTCTGAGCTAACCGGATGCTTATTACTCATGCTGTCCTCCGAATAACCCGAGCTTTAATTTGTTCAATGCGTAACGCACTTGAGATTTTATGGTCTCTTCTTTTTGCCCAGTTATTTCTGCGATATCACGATGATTAAAGCCACTTTCGTATTTCAACAAAAAGGCCTCCCGCTGTTGATGAGGGAGATCTTTAACTAATTTTTTCAATTGTGCTGCCGCCTGTTCGGACTCAACAATGAGTTCCGGGCGATGCTCACAAACTAGATGCTGTACTTCGCCATCACCGACTGCCACATCATCTTCAATAATGGTGGCCTCAGGAACCTTACCAATCACTCGGAAATAATCTATTACTCTGTTTCTAGCGATGGTGTACAGCCATGTGGTGAACTTTGCCGACACATGGTAATCCTGGCGATTAGCAATGACCTTGGACCAAATATCTTGATAGAGCTCTTCGGCGATAGATTGATTAGGTACTTGCCGCAAGGTAAATCGAAACAAGGGTGCTTTGTGGCGCTGATACAAAAGATCAAACGCCGCGGTGTTTCCTTCACCGTAGCGTTTCATTAGGAGCTCATCTGAAAGACCTTCAAAATCGGAGAGTGTCACCGACCAGCCCTTCGTTGTTCATTAACCAATGGTGTTCCTTTTATTGGTGTTGAGGATAATAAAGTACTATAGCATTATCCGCTTAATGATCGAGCTCTTTCGCTAGGCGCACTAAGTTAATAAACTCGCTGCGATAACCCCAGCTATCTTTGCCTTTACCCGTCATTCCCAAAGCAACCACATCCTCGTAGTTAAAATCGCCTATATATTGCCCACCTTTCAATAGCTGACCAAAGGCAGCTACTGCAGCAGAGAACTTGAATTGCTCACTAGCCTGATTGAAAGTTTCTAATTGTTGCTGCAACAAGATAGGTGAACTAATTAACTGACTCTTTGATTCAGAAGGCTGCTTATAGCGGAGCTTTAAGAATGCCACCTCACCATTAACGTCTACCTTCCTAGCGGTATCTTCAGAGCCGTTACCATATCGAAGCGGATCCACTTTACCGTTTTCGCTGCCTTTTAAATCCAACTCATAGATAGCAGTAACCGTATGCCCTGCACCAATTTCACCAGCATCAATTTTATCGTTATTAAAGTCTTCACGTTTTAGCGCTCTATTTTCATAACCAATTAATCGATAAGAGCTAACCAATTGCGGGTTAAATTCGATTTGAATTTTTACATCCTTAGCAATGGTTTTCAGAGTCGAGCCCATTTCTTCCACTAACACTTTACGAGCTTCTTGAAGGCTATCGATATAGGCATAGTTACCGTTGCCCTTATCTGCCAATTGCTCCATTAGGTGGTCATTGTAGTTTCCAGTGCCGAATCCTAGTGTTGTGAGTGCAATGCCAGACTTACGCTTCTGCTCCACCAGATCGGTTAAGGCTTCAAAATTAACCGTACCCACATTAAAGTCGCCATCTGTCGCTAGAATAACTCGATTAATGCCTTCTTTCTTGAAGTTAGATTTTGCTAATTGATAAGCCAGGTTTATACCTGCTGCACCATTTGTTGATCCACCGGCACGCAACTGATCAATTGCACTGAGTATTTTATGTTTTTGATCGCCTGAGGTTGGCTCCAACGCAACCCCACTCGCGCCAGCGTAAACTGCGATGCTAATGGTATCCTGCGGACGCAATTGATTCGTCAATAATCGAAACCCTTGTTTGAGCAGACCCAACTTATTGGCCGATGTCATAGAACCGGACACATCGATTAAAAACACTAAATTCGCAGCTGGTAGAGATTCTTTCGGAACCTCGTAACCTTTTAAACCGATATGCAATAATTTGGAATTCTCGCTCCAGGGAGATGGGGCCATTTCAGTATAAACTGCAAAAGGAGTGCTAATATCTTTTGGTGGTTCGTATCCATAATTAAAGTAATTAATCATTTCTTCAGTTCTTACCGCATCCTGACGCGGCAATTGGCCCTGATTCAAGAAGCGACGTACATTGCTGTAGCTGCCAGTGTCGACATCAATACTAAAGGTGGATACTGGCTCGTTAGCCACAAACTTCATACCGTTCTCTTCGAAGTGATGATAGTTTTCAGTATTGACAACAGGCGCGGGAGAAACAGGCATATGAGCAATGGCTTTTCGCACCATCATTTCCGCTGGCATCGATGTAGCAGAATCTCCACTAGAAGGGGTCAGTAATCTCTGTGCAACGGGGGCTTGAACCATCTCCGTTTTTAATTCTGGTGATTGTTTTGAACGATGCTCTTTTGCTTTTTTAATAGCGCCCACCACATCCTTTTCCTCTTCCCGTACATCAGCGCTGTAATCATCGGTTGCTTCCAGCAGAACAGGTTCATGGCTAACAGGAGTATTAGTTTGTGAATGGCTTATTTGGGAAGAATCCTTTTTGACTGGATCTTCAACAGAGGAATTCTCATTCACCGCAGTACAAGCGCTTAGCGAAATAGCGATCGCTAATGACGTTAATTTAAGGGGGGTGATTGAGCTTCGGACTGGTTTGCTTGGCGTGATTATATTGGATGCAGTTTTCATCGTAATACCTATGACTATTTAATACGAAGTCAAACACTCTTGAGCTACAGACTTCGTTGGTTGAAAGTTATAAGTATTAACGATGGAGAAATTAAAATGGGTTAAAAAAAATTAGAATTTATTAATTAATTTCTAAAGCTCCCCTTTAGATCCCCCTAAGCAATTGGGAGACGCGGGCGCTTCTTGCTTCTGTGCCCACTCCTGTGGGGTGTAAGTATGCAGTGCCAGCGCATGAACGGGGCCCTCTAACTCTTCCGCGACTAGCTTGTAGATCATTTGATGGCGAGCCACTGAACGCTTACCCTCAAACTCATCGGAAACCGCCACCACTTTAAAGTGAGTTTCACTATTGGCGGGAACATTGTGCATATGGCTTTCATTTTCCACCTGCAAATGGGCAGGTGACAAACCACTCTCTAACTTAGTTTGGATGCTTGACTGTACGGGAGAACTCATAATTTTCCTTATATTTCAGGAAGCTACATAATTAACTTAGCGTATTCATTTGATGAAGACTATTTTACGCCGCTCTTAGACGATAAGAAAACCATGATCTGCAGCCTACAAATTAGACACCCACCAAAAACCGTCGATTTTTTACCCAAAAACCAATAAAATTAAAGGGTTAGGCTTGTGGGTCGATAATGGTAGTATGATCTTATCGTCAAATGAGTCGAAATAAACAAACCTTCTCGTCCTGGAGTTCTTCATGCTGATTACGCCGCGAATACATCGCAGGCCCATAGAACGGTTGAAATCGAACCGCTCTATCAGTGTGCATAAAACAGAGCGCACCCGGCGTGTAGGCCCTCGGGAAGAGCCCCCCACTCAAGATCGTCGCCTGGTGCGCGATCGTCGCAAGCAGCATGAGCCCGTGGCGCAGGAAAGGCGCAAAAACAATCGCAGACTAGCTCATCTCAACGAGAAACCGGAAGTTAAAGCCATGCTCGATAATTCTGGTAAATTCGATACTGCCCGCGAGGGTCGCTTCGTTAATGAGACGGTTTAAGCGCCACTATCTCAGGTACATCGAACTGAGTTCTAAACTGTTTAAACGCGTTCTTACAATCTTCTAGTGTTAGTCCTGCAGCAAATCCATTCATAAGCACGGTCGCAAAAGGGTATCGCACCAAGGCGCGGTAGCTCAATGGCAAACAGCGATAGAACCAAGGGGCTATCTTTCTGCTTAACAGCAAGTCTTTTTGCACGGGGAGTAAAGCTCGCTGGTAAGCGGCAGCAGCAGACATGGATTCCATTTCACTTTTTATAATGGCAGCAGCGGCACCTTGACCCGTTGCTATAGCATTGTGAATGCCCTCTCCCAGCAAGGGCTCCGCCATCCCTGCTGCATCACCCACCAATAGAATGTGCTCATGAGATTGTCGATAAAATTCACCCCCCGTTGCTATGGGATAACCATGCACATCAGTAAATTCAGCGCTACCCAAGCGCTTGATAGAGTATTCAGCCAGTAGATCTTTCGATACCTTGGATAGCTCAGGTGTAAAGGTGAATAGCCCCACATTCACATGATCCTGCTTGGGAAAGAGCCAGCCATAACCCAACTTTTGCGCGCCGAAATCCAAGGTCATGCGTTCGCTATGATCCAGAAAACTGGCACTCACCATCTCCCTTGGTAATAGCCCTTCTAATGCAATAGCAGTGCGGTCCGGAGAAAATATTTGTGTGAGCCTCCGCACCTGGCTGTGGGCGCCATCAGCCCCGATTAAAAATTTTGCATGAATAGAATCACCATCATCTAACAGGAGCTGCACGCCTTGAGTGGTGGACTCTATGCCAGAGATACCCTTGATTTGCCGAAGTTGAGCACCCTGCTCCTGGGCCTGCTGAAGACAATAGGTATCGAAGTCCTTTCTTACCACGAACGCGCAAATAGGATCTTCGGAATGCAGCACTGCTTGCCGCTTAGTGCCGTAACCCAGGGCTAGGCGTTCGGCCTGATCATGGATCAAATGAGTGATGGGAAATCGCAAGCGAGCCAAGGCCTTTACCGTTAAGCCTCCAGCGCAGGGCTTGGTTCTTGGAAACGCTTTTTTCTCCAAGATTAAGGTTTTTAAGCCCTGATTAGCGAGATCGTAAGCCGCGGCTGTCCCCGCTGGTCCCGCCCCCACAATCACCACATCCCATTGCCCTGTCATTGCTCTCTC
>JAKSAW010000284.1 GCA_022361455.1 Pseudomonadales bacterium
TATTACCGCTATTACATCTCATTATACCGCGATTGTGATCGGCGCAGGTCAAGCCGGTTTATCTATGAGCTATTGTTTAAAGCAAAAAAATATTGACCACCTTATCTTAGAAAAAACCGATACTATTGCCAGCACCTGTCGGCATCAGCGTTGGGATAGCTTCTGTTTAGTGACTCCCAATTGGCAGTGTCAACTACCTGGGTTTAATTATCCGGGAAGCGAGCCTAATGGTTTTATGGTGAAAGACGATATCATTGCTTACCTTGAAAGCTATGCATCGTCATTTAATCCGCCCATTCGTTTTAAAAGCCCGGTTACATCAGTCAAAAGAGTTAATGGTGTTTTTCAGATACTCACCCCCACCCATAGCTATACAGCGGATCAAGTAATTATAGCTTGTGGCAGCTACCATAAGCCGCGGATTTTAAAGGCCGCTGCTGAAATGAAAAATATCACCCATATCCATTCAAGTGAATACAAAAATCCAGCGCAAATTCCAGAGGGCGAAGTCATGGTCGTCGGCACGGGGCAATCGGGCTGTCAAATTGCGGAAGATCTTCATCTGGCAGGCCGTAAAGTTCACCTGTGTGTAGGTAGTGCGCCCCGGGTCAATCGCCGTTATCGAGGTAAAGATGTGGTTGATTGGCTGGACGATATGGATTATTACCAAACAACCATCGATCAACATCCTGAGGGAAAAGGTGCTAGCCATGCGACCAACCACTATGTTACTGGAAGAGATGGGGGGCACGATATTAATCTGCGCATTTTTGCACAACAGGGCATGAACCTATACGGACGTTTATTATCTGCTGATAAAGGGTTACTTCGTTTTGGAGATTATCTCTATCAAAACCTGGATAATGCGGATGATGTTGCCAAGAGAAGCATTGAAAAAATTGAAACCTATATTCAAGAAAATAATATCGAAGCCCCTGCCGATACCAATATCTATAGTGATTACCGCCCTTCCACCAGTACAACACTCGATCTGGAACAAAGTAATATTAAGACCATTATTTGGTCTACAGGATTTCAAATGAGTTTTGACTGGGTACAAATGCCCGTTTTTGAGAAGGAAGGCTTTCCCGAGCAACAGCGCGGCGTTACCCGAGAAAGCGGGCTCTACTTTCTTGGGCTTAACTGGATGCATACCTGGGGATCAGGGCGCTTCTATCACGTTGGTAGAGATGCTGAATATTTAACTGAAGTGATTAAAAGCTCGCTTGATACCAATAAAGAGAAGACGGTTTGCGCATAAAGCGCAAAACTTAATTGATGCACTCGCCAAGTAAGGCTGCAAACATTCGGGCTTGGTGTAGATCTGCCCTACCCTCGCCCAATGGTTTGGTTGTCAGTGAAAATTTTTTCCGTTTTTATTTGCTTCTCTGTAAGAAGCTAATAACTGAAAGCTTGGCAGTGCGAGCAACTTTCTTCGGTTTTAGCTGTTTATCCGCCGCGATACGGCCTATGCAGCCCTCAAGTAGGGCTAATACCCATTCCGCCAGGTCATCAGCCTTGTGTTGATCGGTAATTTCTTCTACTCGTATGCCACTCGATATCGCAGAGTTTAAAGCACCTTTAATAAGATCACTGTTTACACGCTCCAACTGCTTGATCTCGGGATTGCGGCAGGCTTCCGCCCATATTTCGGCAGCGAGTACAGCATCTTCATAGGCTGTATAAGCGATGGCATCTGACACAAGCTGGGCAATTCCAGCGAGTGGGCGCGGGTTGGATTCCAGTTGTTGGATAAGAAGGCCGATATCCGCGCGCTCTTCTTCTACCAACGCTTTCACTATGTCGGCTTTACCTGAGAAATAGTTATAAACACCGCCGGCACTAATACCCGCCAGGTCTAGAATTTGCCGCATAGATGTTCCATGGAACCCATAAGCAACAAAGCATTGCTTTGCCGCACCAAGAATCTCCTTTTGCCGTTTGGCATGTAGATGTTCGTCTTTTTTTCTCGGCAATTGATTATCTTCCAAATATGATCTTATAATAGAACGAATGTTCGTAATATTATACAACCGAGAATCCCTGGTCAAGTGGCCTTATTTAGGCCGCCGCTGTTGGGATCGGGAGAGGCTATGGACGAAATATTGATGCGGTTCACACCCTTTCAGGGTGCTTTCGAGGCCATTGAGCTGGTTGGTTTGATTTTTCTTATCGCCATTATCGGGGAGGCTGTATGGGATATCGTGAGTCATCGACGAAAAATAAGTGAGAGCGCCGCTAATTTCACCATCTTTATCGGCAATACCCTACTTGAGAGAACTCTATTTGGCTCGGTGTTTATCCTTGGATTATTTGCAGTTGAGTATGTTATTTCATGGCATATTCCCATCTCTTGGTGGAGCACAATTATGGCGCTGGTGCTGGCCGATTTGACTTACTATTGGATGCACAGGTGCGAACACAAAGTGCGTATCTTGTGGGCTTACCACAGTGTTCACCACTCCTCACCGGAATTCAATTTAACGACTTCAATGCGACTGAGTTGGATTGAAGGTGCATTTGAATGGCTTTTCTTTGTGCCAATGGTGCTTTTAGTGTTTGATGTGGTGCAAATCCTGGTCGCTATTTCCATCGTTGTTATGTACCAAACTTGGATTCACACAGAACGCGTTGGTAAATTGCGTTGGCTCGAGGGGATATTGAATACACCATCTGTCCACCGCGTCCATCATGGGAAGAACTCAAAA
>JAKSAW010000661.1 GCA_022361455.1 Pseudomonadales bacterium
GATGCTAGTTGAAAGAGAGCAGGGCTTGCAAGCCTCTGCCTACGAGCGAACCGATCAACGTAAAGGTCATGGTAACGGATTTAAGAATAAAATGCTGCAAACAAGATTTGGTCTGCTAAATTTAGAGGTTCCAAAAGCTAGAGATTGCGCTTTTTACCCCAGCTGCTTAGAAAAAGGGTTGCGTTCAGAAAGAGCCCTTGGGCTAGCGGTAGCAGAAATGTACGTGAAAGGCGTGTCGACTAGAAGAGTGAAAAACATCACTCAAAAGCTTTGTGGGCTCGATATTAGCTCAACACAGGTATCACGGCTCACTCAAGAATTAGATGAAGAGTTAGAAAAATTTCGCAATCGCGACCTGGGACACATTGTCTATCTTTACTTAGACGCCCGGTATGAAAAGGTAAGAGAAGGAGGCTGTGTAAGAGATGTAGCCGTGCTCAGCGCAGTAGGAGTTAACAAAGAGGGGTATCGTGAAATTCTTGGGATATCATGCAGCTTATCAGAGGCAGAGCCCCACTGGAGAAAATTCCTTGAGAACCTACTCTCGAGAGGATTAAAGGGTGTAAAGTTAATTACCAGCGATGATCACGCAGGACTTAAAGCTGCAAGGCAAGCAGTGATGCCATCGGTGCCCTGGCAAAGATGCCTGTTTCATTTAGCGCAAAATGCAGGGCACTATGCCCCTAGGCAAGAGACGAAGAGAGAAATAGCGCAAAGCCTAAGGAACGTCTATCAGGCGCCAGATGAGGGAGAAGCGAAAGCGAGGCTGAGATCTGCAGTAGAAAAATACGCAAAGACAGCGCCTAGGCTAAGCACTTGGTTAGAAGAAAGCTACGCCGAAGGACTAACTTTTTTTAAGTATCCATCAAATCATTGGAAAAAAATAAGGACAAACAATCCAGCAGAGAGGCTCAATCAGGAGATAAAAAGAAGGACACGAGTAGCGAGGCTATTCCCTAACAGCGACTCGTGCTTAAGGCTAGTGACAGCAGTAGTGGCAGAAATACATGAAGAGTGGGTAAGCGGACGAAAATACATGGAAATGAAGGAAATTTAAAGAGTTAGCAGTAAGAAAGCAGCTCGAAAATTGAAAAAATGATCGGCTTTAACAGGCTGTAAAACATCAAAAACCAGGAGTTAGAAGAACTGATCTCAAAATTTACAGAAAAAGTGTTGCTTTATCCTGCCTCAGTCATCTTCTAATTTTTAAA
>JAKSAW010000775.1 GCA_022361455.1 Pseudomonadales bacterium
AGAAACGACTTCCGACAACGAAGAGGAGACTGAGACTGAGACTGAGACTGAGACTGAGACTGAGACTGAGACTGAGACTGAAGACAGCGTGACGGATAACGCCAACACAGACAACAATAGTAACGATAACAACAGCGACTATGTTGTTGGCACTTATTTTGTTGAATGGGGTGTATATGGACGCAACTATCATGTCGCGGATATGCCCGCTGAAAAGTTGACTCACGTACTTTATGGTTTCATTCCAGTATGTGGCCCCAATGATTCTTTGCAAGCAGAAAACCCAAGTGGCTACAGCGCATTGGTTCAACAATGTGCTGGAAAGCCAGACTACTCTGTTGTTGTACATGATAAGTTTGCGGCTCTAGAAAAAAGCTATCCTGGAGACCGTTGGGATGATCCTATACGTGGCAACTTTGGACAGCTGATTAAAATGAAAGAGCAGCATCCCCATATTAAAGTGCTTCCATCGGTAGGGGGTTGGACACTCTCAGATCCATTCTTTCATTTTGCAAACAACGCAACTCATCGCGCTACTTTTGTAAACTCAGTTGCTGAATTTATTCGCACTTACGACTTCTTCGACGGTGTGGACATTGATTGGGAATTCCCTGGTGGTGGCGGTGCAAATGCCAGCTTGGGTAGCGCAGCAGACTTTCAAGGCTATGCCGACTTAATGCGAGATCTGCGTCAGGCACTCGACAATCTAGAAGCAGAATTGGGCAAAGAGTTGTACTTAACTTCCGCTATTGGTGCGTCACCTCAAAAGATAGCCGCTGTTAATTACACCGAAGCACAAAGCTATATGGATTACATTTTCTTGATGAGCTACGACTATTATGGTGCTTGGAATACTGAACTTGGTCACCAAACCGCGCTACATGATTACAGCTATAACCAGCAAGAAGGTTTTTATACCACTGCTGGTGTTGAAAGCCTGATATTACAAGGCGTTCCTTCTAAGAAAATTGTCGTGGGTGTTGCCAAGTATGGCCGCGGTTGGTCACAGATCGAAGGCGGCAGTATCGATAACCCCTTTACCGGCAAAGGAACGTCCAGCAGCACTTGGCAAGGTGAGCAAGTCAATAAAGTGGATGGCACTTGGGAAGATGGCGTTTTAGATTATAAAGACATTGTCGACAATTATCTTGGCGGCACCAACGGGTCAGGGATCAACGGTTACCAATATTACTATGATGAAACTGCTGAAGCGCCGTATTTATGGAATTACAATACAGGTTCTTTAATAACCTATGACAATCCAAGGTCGACCACAGCGAAAGGTGACTATGTACGTCAACACCAGCTGGGAGGTTTATTTAGCTGGGAAATCGATGCCGATAACGGTGATATTGTCGACGCTATGAATCAAGGGTTAGGACAATAGTTAACTCTTAAAAACTCACAGCGACTTCTGCTAAGAAATCCATGGAAGTCGCTGTGACCTCATTTTTACTCTCTAATTCCAAATCATCCAGCGCAAGCAGCCTCAAACTCAATGCTTGCCAACCAACAAACTCAACACCCACACCAGCACCCCATGCAGTCACTCGATCACTCACCGTTTGATCTAATAATTTTTCGCCGTAGCCACCATCAATCACTACTAATGGCGCCAAGAAACAACAACGCTCTGCACCCTTGCGATTGAATAATCTAGGGAGCCGCCATTCAAAAGAGACTAGTCCTAGGCGATCTGCAGCAAAATAACCTGCCTCTAACGCGCGCACACCATAGGCGCCACTGAACGATGCTTGTTCACCGTTAGGTAGCGCTTCTTCCGAATATTGACCTCTTAGATACAACCGAAGATCACTTGCTGCTCGGTGTTTTACACCTAGCAATGTCGTGATACTAATGTATGCATCCAGTTTAGAAAAATCATCCTCAATCGTTTCAGAACTTTCAATCTCATACTCACCGGACACCCCCTTAAAATCTAGCATCAACGATGATAGTCCCTGGTTAAATCGATTTTGATATTTCCAACCTATCTCAAAGGCCGATATCTCTTCGTCTTGCTCTAGCAAAGGATCCCTTAATGCAGAAGTAAAATCCGTGGTTTTACGGACTGCGGCAATAGACAGCGTATGAGAACTCTCATGAGTCTTAAAAAACGCCTGAGACACACCCATTCTGGCTATGGTGGCATCGCCCTCTAAATCGAGCGCACTAAAATCACCGCCCACCTGGAATTGATTATTACCCACAGTAAGATTGAGACGACTATTTTGGCTCCACAAAGGGCTATCGTATGCAAGGTAACCATAGGTATTAGCTTCATCTACATCTTCGCCTTGCGCCACCAAAGCGCCCAACGTCAATGTATCCTGGCGAGAAGCAACACTAAATAAAGACGTTTGCGCTATTAAACGGTGCTCGCCCGTGGAGGGTGAACCATAATTGTCAGCACGAATAACCGTTTGCCAACGATCAAAACGATTAACTCGAATATTAAGGCGAGCCTCACCTGGTTCATTCCCTCGAGAATAATAAGCAAACACATCAATTCTTTGATCTGCTTTAAGCGCTTTTACTCTGTTTTCTATTTCAGGGGCGTATACCGGTTCATTTAACAAATCATCAAAAGCCCCTATCAATGTCGCTCGAACGGCAGTTCGATTGCTGTTGAGCACCTGGACATCGCTTAGAACACCCTCTACGAATTGAATCCGAAGCACACCAAAACTTAAATTTTGCTGTGGCAAAAACGCATAACTAAATTGAAAACCCTGCTCTCTGAGGTAAAGCGTTAGCGCATCAGCAACACTATGAAGTTGTTCCGGCGTTAACGTATAGCGATAACGTTTTAATGTATCGAAGGCAATGGCTACCGCTTGTTTTCGAGTGACCCCCTTGTCTGGATATTCGACAAAGCCCATTAACTCCACCCCAGTCACTTTCGCAACGCTTGGCGCTGCATAGCTATCCGTCGATAACAATGACAACAAAGATATCGACAGGCACAAATAGCAGCAGGCCAAAGGGGTTAATACTCTGTAAAGAGTAACGCGGACACGCATAGAAAAACGCTATCAATTCAAGAATTTGAATGAAGTATAGCAGTAAAAAATCAGTCGCTACCTCTGTATCAGCCAGGTGGCCTAATCCCTTGTAAACCCATATAGCCGCCAAGTAATCTAGCGGCCATCAAATATAGGCGGAATCAATAATCATGTTTTCAAACAACACCAATAGCAATCGAAACCCAAACCTTCGATGCAGGCAACATTTAAATGAGCGACTGGCTATTGAGGAAGATGCGTTGGTTCATTAGCCATGGTAAGACTTAGCCGACTAAATACCACGGGTATTGAGGAGATGAAGAAACAACAGTTACAGCATGCCGTAATGAAAAAGCTTGGATGTGACTACTCTCAACAAGTAATTCTAAATTAGAGATTATTAACGGAAGAATCGAAACTTAACCGCATCTTCCACATCATCCCCAGAAAACTCTTTTAAAGGATGTTGCAAGCATTGAATAACACACTCACCTAAAGCGCGATTGCTATGAAACTGTTGAACAAATTGAATGCCTTTAGTGCGGACTTTCTCCAATTCTTCAGGATGCCTTCGCAAAAAATTAAGCTTCGCCTGGGCGCCTTTTGCATTTTTATAAAGCACCACATTTTCTAGATCTTCAAAACCACAGGCTTTATTTTCTTCTTCGCCTCTGTCCCAGGTAAGCAAAACGGCGCCGCTGGCGAGCGCTTGAAAGTTTAAGGGGCGATAGTTCTTCCAGCCTTCATCGCTTACAACCACCACACCCATAGTATTGAGCTGATCCCCTAATGCTGCTATTTCAGCTTCATCAAAAATCTGAAGTTTGTTTTGTGTTTTCACATCGTAAAGCAACTGCCTACGACTCTTAACATCCGGTGAATCTAAGTTGGCGACAATAGCCGCCCAATGCCTACGCTCTTTCTCTTTATCGCGAAACCAAGCCATATTGATTCCAATAGGCACATCCATGACATCCACCTTGTGCTTTACAAGGTCACTTTTTAATTGACCATAGGGAACCATTACCCTCACCCAGGGTGCTGTGTTGAAAAACTTCAGGTATTTTTCAAAGTCCTTACTATTATTCAAAGCCACACTGGCCAATGCAGGTTGCAATAACACAAGATTGGGAACGCAACGTAGGTAAGCAGTTTGCTGAACTAACTGAGAGACAGGTAATTGAAGTAAGACCCGATCATAGCCTTTGATATTCTTAGCACCAACGGCCTTAACCACATGCTTGGCTTGCTTCGGACTCAACCAATGCTCGGTGAGATCGCAGGCTTGCTTAAGATATTCAGTAAACCCGTAAAAGCGATCTTTATTTGATTCTGTCGAAAGCCATAAAACTTTCATGGCACCCCCGGTAACTTCTCCATAGTATCAGCATAGCCAGGGGGGCCAATGAACGCCAAATAGTTTACTCAGAGTTGTGATCTAATACCTACGGTCGCTAGCCAGTAAATAAGCACTAACATACTGGCCAGCGATTAATGAGCCTGAACAAACCACAATTAAGCGACTTTCGAATCAGACTCCTCGAAGAGTGGCTTTGATAAACGCGCCCAATCTATTTCGCTGTCTGAATCTAAATGCTCGAAGGTCAACAAGCCAAGACTCTCAAACTTAGGCCGAACGTTTTCAGTGAGCAGCCCAATTCGCTTTAAATTAGGCACGATGCGACTAAACAGAAGATTTCTAAAATCACCCAACACCGAGCTTTCTAATACTCGTTTGCGAGCAGCTTCAACATCCCAACCGAATTCTTCGAACACATCACCCGGCACGAGTCGATCTCGCATAACCACACATGCCTCATAGGCAAACTGGGCACGCTCATCGCGCTCTTCTTCTGATAAGGATTTGCAGAACTCTTCTAGATAATTTACGCCAAAAGTCACATGACGCGCCTCATCACGAATCACCAATCGCAGCAATTCTGATAACACAGGAATTCTAGTGGCAGCACGATTGCTCTTAAAGGCAGCTAGAGCCAGACCTTCTAAGATAATTTGCATACCGATGAATTTTAAATCCCATCGCGGGTCAGTAAGGATTTTATCCAAAAGTGCTTTTAAACTAGGGTGAACGGGATACATCACACCAATTTCTTTTTGGATAAACGTATTGAAAACTTCTACATGTCGCGCTTCATCAAAGCTCTGCGAAGCTGCATAAAGCTTTGCATCATAGGTTGGCGCACAACTCACTAACTGCGACGACACTAATAATGCGCCTTGCTCCCCATGCAAAAACTGACTTAAGTTACTCGCTAGCTGATGCCAATCGAAACGAATCTTTTCTTCTTCTGAAAGCTGCTCATAAGGCTCATAACCGCGGAACAAATTGAAATTCTGGTCAGTGCAGTATTCAGTGCGAGGTATAGTATCAGTCCAATCCAAATCCATCTCTGCATCCCAATTAAGCTCTTTACCCAATTGATAAAGCTTACGAATGCGGCCATCGCAACTGAGATAATCCCAGTTATAGGCACCTGTTAGTGGTGTATTAAAGATTTCCCTTACTGATTCCACATGTTCCGGCTTCATTCGAGACGCTAGATCATCTTCATCAGGGAAGTATTGAATATGCTTTGGCGGTTCTGTCACCGTTTTCATTGGCATAAGGGGGCCCTCTGTAGTCCTCTGCACACTTATAGATATATCAGCCTTAATTATTGTCAATTAACTATAATCTAAAGGGTAAAAGAGTGCATAATCACAACATTCATGAATTTTAGGCACAAATAAACCTTATGGCTCATCCCAATCCGCTGCAGATCTATGTGGCTGCTGTAGAAGCAAAAAATTTTTCACAAGTGGCAAATCAAATTGGCCTGACACCCTCGGCTGTGTCAAAACAGATCAGCCAATTGGAAAATCACCTAGGGGTTCGCTTATTAAATCGAACAACTCGGTCGATCAGCCCAACGGAGGCTGGTGCTCTCTACTATGAACGTTGCAAGCGAGTGCTTGAAGATCTAGCAGAAGCAGAGCAAATGGTGAAAGAGCTAGACCAATCACCTCGGGGTGTCTTAAGAATTTGGGTGCCGGCTATTTTTGGTCGTTCGATGTTAGCTCGGGTTGTCGATGACTTTTGCAAGGAGTACCCCAACATTCAGGTCGAGCTTTTGATTAGCGATGCGCCAATGGACTTGGTAGGTGCTGGTTATGATGTTGGTATTTACCTAGGCGATTTGCCTGACTCACGGCTTGTAGCAAAAACATTAGGACCTTTTAATTTGGTACTTTGCGCCGCACCGGAATACCTTGAAAAACATGGCAATCCGCAAACACTTGATGAGCTTGAAAATCATGAGTTAATTATTGTTAGCGGCAATGATTTATCGGATCTAAGAAAAATAAAAGACTTAGCCAATGCCGCCAAGCTTTTAGAAAGACCGATTCGCTTTTCCACTAACGATATGGATTTGGTGTATCACGCCACCCTAACGGGTATGGGTATCTCAGCGTTACCGTTTTACCTAATCCAACGCCATTTAGAATCTGGGCGTCTAGTTCATGTGTTACCTCAGTTTGAAACCCCAAGCCAGAATGTTCATATCGTTTATAATCGGCCCAAATATTTATCCACCAAGACCAAAGAGTTTATTCAATATATCACTCAATATTTTATTGAACGTGAAATCGAATTAAGGGAACGGGTTGCCCAGTATTTAAAACACAAAAACTAAGCTTTTTAAGAAAACCTACCTAGGTAAAATCTTATTAAATTTTCTTAAGCCAGCTTTACATCCGCCGATAACAGACTTAGGACCTCACCCACAGGGATGCGCAATACAATTTGGAGCGCGTCATGAAAATTGCTTCGTCCAACATTCAGTTCTTCACTGAATATTCTAGGCGCGATAGCGAGCGCAATGGTGCTTTTCTATCGGCTAATACTCAATCCTCACCAACCCAAAACCAACCTAATAGCAACTCTCGCAACGCTTTAGTTCGGCAAATAGAAACTGATGAAAGAGTTTCACTAAATAGCCGGAACAGCATTAACACCTATTCAAGTTCTACGGTAAAAATGCAGGGCGAAGAAGCGGCAAAACAAATAACCACCCAAAAAGCCGTTTCATCAATGTTAAATCGTTTCTACGAGCAAAAAGTACGTTTAACGGCAATTGAACTAACGCCAGAAGCACAACAACGAACTTTGAATGGACTTAACCAAAAGCAAAATTTCAATAAAATAGACACCCAACCATCACAAAATAACAACAACAATTTCACCATTTCGGCCGGCGACTACTATGAGTTTCAAACTAGCCAATCACTAGCTTTTGTTGCTCGCGGCGAGATTAATACTACCGATGGAAAAACCATCCAATTTGAATTCTATGCTAATGCACAGCAAGACTTTGAATATCGCAAAGGTTCTGGAGTTTATGCAGAGCAGGTAACACAGCGAACAGATCCCTTAGTCATTAATCTCGACGGGAACTACAACAATCTATCGAGTGGTGCCTTCGAGTTTGACCTTGATAATGATGGCGAAAAAGAAAATCTCTCCTTCGCAGGCAAAGGCAGCGGCTTCCTAGCACTCGATAAAAACGGCGATGGCAAGATCAACAATGGTAGCGAATTATTTGGCCCTGAAACCGGTAATGGATTTGCCGAATTAGCTGACTATGACGAAGACGGCAATGGCTTCATTGATGAAGGCGATGCTGCATACAACAATTTAAAGGTGTGGACAAAAGACGAAAATGGTAATGATAAATTACTAAGCTTAAAAGAAGCGGATGTTGCTGCCATTGGTGTAGAAAGTGGCTTTTCTCCATTTGATGTTAAAGACAACTACAACAATGAACTAGGTCAAGTTCAACGTACTGGTATATTCGTAAGAGAATCGGGAGAAGTTGGTTCGGTACAACAAATAAATCTTACATCAAGAGATTTGGAAGCGGAGCAGGCATTTAAGGAAAACTTTGATCGCAGTGAATCGCAGAATGCGACTACCAGAGAAAACACTACCAACGATAATGGCTCTGCAATCGGTATCGGCAGCATAGACTTGGAGAAACTAGAAAATGTTATGCAGCGCCTGGATTCGGTGACTCAAGCCATGCTCGATCGTCAAGATGAATTAGCGGAAATGGACGATAGCGACGCACCCAAAAGCTTGTTGCTGCAACAACTGGTGAATAAATTGGAAGAAACTCGGCTAGAGCAAGAAGAGAAAAGAAACGCGCAAACAGAAAAGGATACTGAAAAGGACAACTGAATGTAGAAACAGTAAGTCATGCACGAGTTAAGTGGTAGGTGGCAAATGCTGCTTACCATTTACATATCATTACGCAGCTAAAATAGAACAAGTTCACGACTTTTCCTATTATGCTAGCCAGACCCAAATACACTGGGTAGAATCGACCCTCCCGACTCATTTTTCAAAGGGAATTGGAAAGGAATAGTTATGAATTTCAAGCAGTTGTACGCGTCTATCGCGTTAATCTCCATGACATCAGCAGCGCCAATTGCGGTAGCTGCGGACAAAGTAGCCCCTAGAATTATCGGGGGTAGTGATGTGTCTACCACCTACCCTTGGATGGTTTCGGTACAAAATAGCGGTGGTCATTTCTGTGGTGGTGCGCTAATTGAACCAGACCTAGTACTTACGGCAGCTCATTGTCTTGAGGGGGAATCGGCAAGTGGGGTTCAGGTGTTAATTGGCGTTACCGAATTAGATGACACTGGAGGCGAAAGGATTTCCGCAAGCGAGCTCTTGTCGCACCCAGACTATAATCGTAGCAATCTCGACAACGACATAGCGCTTATCAAACTCTCCAGTGACTCAACCAATACACCTGTTGATCTAGCATCTGTTTCACAAACAAACGCCCTTTCTGAGAACACTTCTTTAAACGTGATTGGCTGGGGAGCAACTAGTTATTCAACCTTAACTGGAGCAAGCGGTTCACCCAACACTTTGCAAATTGTTCAGGTACCTCTGAGAACCGAAAGCCAATGTGAAACTAGCGTTCTCGGTGAAATGGATACTGTTCTATGCGCAGGCCAACCAACAGGCGGACTTGATTCTTGTGCAGGAGATAGTGGTGGCCCACTATTTAGAGATATCGGAGGTACTATCCGACATTTGGGAATTGTTAGCTATGGTATCAATGGGTGTGCACTTGCCAATGAATATGGCGTCTACACCCGTACGGCCAGCTATTTAGATTGGATCGCCAATAATTACAATGGTATTTCGATCTCCTCTAATACAAATCTCGGCTATGTTGCTACTTCAGTCGCTAACTCTGTAACCCTCACATTAGAGAATAATGGCAGCACAACGGTATCGTTATTCGATCCAACATTTACCAATAGCGGAGATTTGACATTTATCCTTAGCAGCTCAACTTGCGGATCAACATTGGCAGCGAACAGATCATGCACTCTCACAATATCTGTCACAGGGGAATCAACAGGTGAATCTAGCTTTGACAATTGGAGCATGAACACCTCTTCGAGCGTAACACCTTCCGTAACTGCGGAATTTATCCTTGATGTAATTGGTGCTGTTAACGCAGATGACGAGCTAGACAATGATGGTAACTGGTTTACCGGTGGTGATTCCAACTGGCGAAGAAGCACTACTTCTATCAATGGTGGATCCTCCATGAAATCCGGAAATCTTGATCATGGTGAAAGCTCCGCATTTATTATTGACGTTTCTAATGAATCAAGAGCAACAGCCAGGATTAAAGTTGATTCAGAGGAAGACTATGACGGTCTAGAAATCTATTATGATTCCGAGTTCCAGCGTTTTATTAGTGGCGATGAAAACTGGGAGAAATACACTTTTAGTGATCTAGAGAACGTCAATCAAATTAAATTCGTATATGTAAAAGATGGCTCCGTAGATGAAGGCGAAGATTCCGCATGGATCGACAGGGTTACTTTCGGCGAAGAAAGCTCTTCTAGCGACGGTGGCGGCAGTAGCGGTGGCCGAAGCAGTGGCGGCGGTGGCGGC
>JAKSAW010000531.1 GCA_022361455.1 Pseudomonadales bacterium
GATTACCGATCGTTGGCCACTTATACCCCTTTATGTACAACTTACATGAATGGTTAGATCAACAATATCAGGAGTATGGCCCTGTATTTAAATTCAGAACGCCAATTATTAACGGCGTTTATTTAATTGGTCCTGAAGCAAATAAGTTTGTACTGCAGAACGAAGGCAAGATTTTCTCAAATTACTTGGCCTGGGAACCAACTTTTGAATCCCTATTTGACAATAACCTTTTACAGCGGGATTTTCGCGACCATAAGACTCAGCGCAAGATACTGCAGCAAGCCTTTAAACGGCAAGCAATTGAAGGCCATATAGAGTTAATGAACCCATTGCTTGAGCAAGGCATTAAGACTCTAGCTAATGGAAAAACCACTAAAGTGCTCGATTTTGTTAAGCGTTTATTGCTTAACACGGGTGCAGAAGTATTTATGGGCGTAGAGACCGGCCCAAAAGCAGATGCACTCAATCAAGCATTTACCGACATCGTCAGCGCAACGGCAGATCCCGTTCGCCTTAAGCCTCTTTGGTTTTCTCCCTATGCAAAAGGGATCAAAGGCAACAAGCTGATCACCGACTTTATCTACGACAATATTCAACAGCGTCGTTCCATTGAAAGCCGCGATATGTTTTCCCATCTGTGCCATATCAGGGACGACGACGGTAACTTAATATCCGATGAGCAAGTTAAAGATCACCTTATTTTCTTACTGTTCGCGGCCCACGACACCACCACCAGTGCGCTGAATTCTATATTGTATGCTTTAGCGTCCAACTTAGAATGGCAAGAAGTACTTAGAGACGAGATGTTCTCGCTGAACAAGAATGCCGTAGAGTTTGAGGATTTAGATAGTTTGGAGAAAACCGGCTGGACCTTTAATGAAGCATTGCGCATGTATCCAGCGCTGCATTCTTTACCACGTTATGCTTTGAAAGAGTTCGAGTTCAACAACGTACTAATCCCTGCGAACACCAACGTATTATTATCCACGTTACTAACCCATTACTCCCCGGAGTATTGGACTAAGCCCCATGAGTTCGATCCACGTCGATTCTCTCCTGAACGGGCTGAGGATAAAAAACATTTTTACCAGTATATTCCATTCGGTGGTGGCTCTCACAAATGTCTTGGGCTTCACTTTGCACAGGTACAGGGAAAGATCTTTCTATTTCATTTGCTACGAAATTATCGCGTCACGAAAAACCCAAGCATGCGTAGATACAAATACAACAACGTACCGTTAACGTTTCCGACCGATGGTTTACCATTGAAGTTTACAAGAATATAGTGGAGAGAAAACACATTTTGTGCTGACTTTATGGGGCATGAAACTGAATTTCATGCCCTTTTTTGTCGCTTAAGATAAGCTCAATAGAATTTAGTATTGTCTACGCCATGTAAACTGAGTGACGATTAATTGAATGTCCCACTCAAGATCGTGACCCGGTGCTATCTGGATCAGGTCATCTTCTCGATATTTAACGTCATTTTGGACTCTGATGTATGAAAACGCGAAGTCAATAACGCTGTGTTTGTCATAGGTATACTGCCCACCAAATGTTTTCAATTTGAAGTCTATTCCTGGTAACGGCGTCAAAAAGCGCCACTCGCCGGTCGTAGATGATGGTCGATCTTCATAACCCATCCTCAAGGTCCAGCGGTCATTCAATCGATACTCCATCCCATAGGCAATGCTCTTAGTATCTTTGAACGCATTGGGTACTGGCACGACATCAGTACCAGCCAATCCTTTTACCAGTCCGCTTAACCAAGAGTCATCTCTTAACTCCAAGTCCCAATTTCGCCACTCGCTGTAATATGATTTTCTGTAATCGATATTCAGTTTTAAATCCGGAAATACTTGTAGGCTTATGCCTGTCGCAAATTGAGCGGGAAGAGAAACATTAAGTGATACCTTAATATCGTCATAATCTCTTTGCTTTCCCACATCCCTCCCTAACAATTCAAATACAGGTTCATTAAGCAGAGCGGCCAATGTGTCATTGTAGGTGAGTCTAAGGGCTCCCTTTGCCTTAACATCCGCTGACGTTCTATACATCGCACCCCAGCTAAACCAGGGTACGGGTTGCCAAAGTAGCCCAAACTTATAATTCGGTGTAAAAGAATCTTCTAGAACCCCTTCAAGTCTTACCAGCGATTTCCAGGGATCCAATGGGTTGTCTTCGGAATCAATCTCCGAACAGAAATCAAGTATATCTTCATCGCCACTGCAGACTTGCTGGAAGGCTTTTCCCAACGCACCCACAA
>JAKSAW010000735.1 GCA_022361455.1 Pseudomonadales bacterium
CATCTTTCATGCTGTTGAAGACACACCATTCACGTCGCTGCGGGTGGCCCTGACCCAACCAGACGGGCGACCCAGCAGAATCTATTCCCCCTCGGGTCAGAGCATTGTTTTGAACCTTCTATTTCGTCCACAACGAACGCAGAGATGGGTGTATGAGAAGGGAGGGCAGAGATCACGGGAAGCGGCAGCAGGAGGAGGAGGAAGCTCTTTCACACCGCGCAACATGCGAAGAGGAAGAGGAGGAGATGGCTGTTCTATGCTCCGTCTCAAGTGTGATTGAGAGAAATTTGATACGCAGTAGACTGGCCAGTCTTTTTGTATTATGCAGAGTGAAATACAGTAACCGTACAATACTACAGTGTCATATTTTTGTAGAATTTTCTCATTTTTGTCCTAGTCCGACGTAGCAAGCAATAGCAGTGTTCCCCAATCATCAAAGTACTATAATAACTTAATATTAAACTAATCAGCATATATACAATTCTGTCCGAGAGGCTAAAATCATTTGTCCATTTTTCAGTTGAGCCCTGTCACTCTTGTAGGCCATGTGAGCTGGCAGAAGGGGTTACAGTAGGCGCCGCTTATTCGAATCACGGTTAATCAAATCAGCCGCTTAATTGAATCACTTTTCTGGGTCCCACAGTGATTCGTTTAAGCGGCGCCTACTGTAATTACACTGCACTACAAGCTCATTTCTTAATGACACCGCAGCGCTCTTCGAATATGTACTCAATTGCGCTCTTCAGGGTGCCCAACAGCCGCGAAGGGATGTTGACACTGTAATCCTTCGTTGTTGGCTTGGAAGGGTCTTGCAGCTTGGCAGCCTCAGTAACAGACTGTGTCTTAGTGATACTAAGTGCCTCGTACACTCCATTACCTCCTGGGCCGAAATTCTTGTAGTCAACATCCCTGATTTGAATTGTAAAGATGTCGGCAACAAATTTTGTGCGCATGTACCTGCTGCGACTGTAAACAGAGGCATCCTTCACACCAAACTTGTCGGGCACCATCTTGCGAAGCTCGTCTGCCGTTGGCGGTGGTGGAGTCGGACCGCACTCCGACGAGTCGGAGATCTTCTTGAGAGCATTGAGAACAAAGCACAAAAATCTCATTGGAATGCTAATGCCGAAAACCTTCCCATGCTTATCATCCTTGATTGGTCTCTCAACGCTTACAACCTCGAATCCTCCCTTCCCCGCTCCCTTCGGGAACGGGACCAGCTTTGTTCTGACCGTCCAAATGGACGATAGACGTATAATAATGTCTGTCTTTGATGGTTGAGTGATCCCAGCCAACAAGTCGACGACCTCCACGTCCTCGCCCTTGACGCACGGCGGCTGCTGCACGGCTTGCGCAGCCGTCTCCGCGTCGACCGCCGCACGCTCGCACAGGATGCTCATTGCTACTGCCCCATCCCCCTTCTCTTGCTCGCCCTTCTGATCAACCCTGGGCAGAGCAGGACGAGCGGGATGCAGAAAGAGTGTCTTCACCTCATTGCGCACAGGTGACATCTCCAAGAGGTCGTTCAACATCCGAATGCCTGTAGATCTCTGCACCTTGCCAGCAAGCACCATCTCTGCAAGCGCCTTCCTGTCCTCGAGGACCTTGATGATGGCAGCCTGACTCGCGGGATAGGTGCCGTCAAGAAGGGGAATCGCCGTGTTGCCCATGTCGAGGCCATCGGACGGTAATGGATAGGTTCTCTTCAGTTCGGCAGTTGCCTCCTCTTCGGTGAGAAGGCAGTCCTCGACAAATCTTTGGAGCACCCTGCCGTACTTTTCATTGCGCATTGTGCTAGCAAAGTTCTCCTCTTTCTCCCGCCTCTCGCTGTCGCGCATCCTCTTGCTGCTGATGACGTGCTGCTCATCCACGGCGCTCTCTGCCTCCCTCGTCCGCTTCTGCGTGGCGGCAGATGAGTGCTCAGGGGGCGGCGATGGAGGAAGCACGTTGAAACCTGGTATATGCAGACTCGAATCATTAAATTTATAAGGCAGCTGCATGCAATCTTTCTTTTCAGGTTAACTTAATCTTACCAGGCTTCTTGATTGCTCCTTCCACCAGGTCTTGAGACTCATGATAATTCTCTGCTGTCTCCTTGCAGAGTCTAGCAATAGCCTCGTCCAGATGGGTCGTCACTCCTTGCCACCGCTCTGCTGATTCACCAGA
>JAKSAW010000776.1 GCA_022361455.1 Pseudomonadales bacterium
TGCAACTGCTCCTGCTCGGCTTCGAGGTTCTTACGCTTTATCAGAACCTCCGTCTCCTGCTCGATGTCGTTGCGTTTCTTCCGGCGCTCCTCGATTTCCTGCGTGAGCTTCGTCAGGCCCTCGGCGTCAAACGCATTGTCCGGATTGAAGTAATCTTTACTTGTCTGATCAAGACCGGTGAGAGAAACCGACTCAAGCTCCAACCCATTCTTCAGAATGTCTTCGGAAACAGCACCCTGCACCTTCTGGACAAAGGACACCCGTTGCTCGTGCATTTCCTCCATCGCCATTTCCGCGGCGACAGCACGCAAGGCGTCCACAAACTTGCCTTCGACGAGTTCCTTGAGCGCTTCAGGGCGCATGGTGCGCTGGCCGAGCGTCTGAGCGGCATTGCTGATCGCTTCAACGGTCGGTTGAACGCGGACATAAAATTCCGCCGCCACATCGACCCGCATGCGATCCTTGGTGATCAGGGCCTGTTCGTTTGTCCGTTTTACATCCAGACGCAGCGTGTTCATGTTGACCGGCACCATTTCGTGCAGGACAGGCAGCACCAGGGCTCCACCATTCATGACAACATGCTGACCACGAAAACCCGTTCGCACAAAAGAGGTTTCTTTTGATGAACGCTTATAGAGTCGGCTGAAAATCAGGCCAATGGCCAGCATGCCGACGAATAAAACAACAGCCACGATCAAGATGATTGAATCAAGCAATTCAACGTCTCCTTCTACAATTTTGAATAGAAATCGGTCGAAACAGAATCAGTATCAGTTCGACAAAACTTCGGATTGAAATCTGATTGCCCGAAAAATGTTTGCCTGCCTGCTGACAATCAAAACATCTTCACCGGCCTTGAAGGTCTCGGTTTCGATATCCGGTACCACCAAAATGTAATGTGTATGACGAAACTCGTCCGTCAGTTTTGCTTCAGCGGGCGTATCCACAGTCGCGATTCCGCGAATCACGGTCGCAAAACGGCCGACGAAAGAATCCCGCGAGACAGCCTCGCTTTCATCTTTGGGCAGCACTTTCGCAAGTCCCTTGCCCATCTGACCGGTTAAGGGCAGCGAGAAAGCCAGTGCCGGTCCTGTCGCAAGAAATGCCGGCAGATAGAAGCCGAAGACATTTTTTACAATCGCTTGCACAAGCAAACCGGCCAGTCCAAAGGCACAAAGAAACAAAACCAGCCAGATCAGCGCCGGGACTTTGCCGAAACTCAGCCAACCAAGCAGCTTCGTAAAGAAACCGCCCGATGCGATGCCGGAGGCCGAAGCA
>JAKSAW010000715.1 GCA_022361455.1 Pseudomonadales bacterium
TGCTTTGATAGTGCACCGGGCACTCATCCCGCAGGCGTTTGTAATAGGATTCGCTTTTGCCTTGGCGATACAACATGGGGTGGCTTAAATCGATATCTTTCAAGGGAACATCGTTAACATCTGGCAATGGCGTATCATCAAACTTAGGCACAAATTGGCTACCAAAGATTTTGCCCTTTAAGCCGATTAATAACTTAACGCCCAGTATTTGTTTTTCGATGGGCACAAATTTGGAAGTCTTTGCCGTAATATTCGAAATGGAAAGCAGTTCAGATTGCTTATCTAGCGCAGCGCTCAAAATACTCATGTTGATAATTACCCTTGTCAGTCTCTAATTGTTATTGAAGATCATGTTGCTTTGGTAGCGATTACATTTGGAATTCTGGTAATCGAACGATCATTCCATCCATGTCTTCACTGGCTATGACCTGGCACGACAGCCGTGAGGTGCTGGTTTTTTCTGGGGTCATATCCAGCATGAGTTTTTCATCATCCGCCATGCTCCCCGTTTTCGATGCCCACGCAGGATCCACAATAATGTGGCAAGTACCGCAACCACAGCAGCCGCCACAGTCGGCATCAATGCCGGGCACATCACCCACCTGTGCAGCCTCCATTAGAGACTGGCCCTCTTCCACCTCGACCTTATGCTCTGTTCCGTCGTGCTCAATAAAAGTAATAGACGCCATATTGCACCCTCTAAGCTGTAAGCAAACTCGGCTGATATTCAATCCAGGTTTGTTAACCCGTTGAACCTTAAGAGTAGATTGTAGGACGCTAAAGTTCGTTGACTACAGAGTCTTCGACGGCCAAAATAAGATATTTTCGGCCATTAGTAACCACTTAGGGTCAATAAATTGATAAAAGCAGAAAGCCAACAGCAGAGTGCTCAGGGGATCTATATCTCCTACCTGGACGACTACTTGAGGGAGTTAGGCCAAGATTCAGGCTTTATGTTAAAGGCCGCAGGCATTGAAAATGTCAGTGCCATTCAACAAGGCCAACGTATTCCCTTAGCGGCCATGGCCAATGCCTGCGAGCGAGTTTATCGGCACCCCGGTTTACCCGGCTTTTTTTTAGAGTATGGGGTAAGGGTGCCA
>JAKSAW010000682.1 GCA_022361455.1 Pseudomonadales bacterium
GTCGGCGGGTCGAGCAGCGCGCCGTGATCGGCGAAGGGAATGTTGTTCAAATAGTGATAGGTGTTGTCGGCATCGAACGCGCCCCATCCGCCGTCGCGGCTTTGCAGGCCGACGATCCATTCCTTGCCGCGGTCCACCGCTTCCCCGTAGCGAGCGCCGTTTTCGTGCAGACGCGCCTGGGCGCGTTGCATGGCCATCACCACAACGGCGGTGTCGTCAAGGTCCGGGTAATGCGCGTTGGCGTATTGAAACGCCCAGCCGCCGGGCCTGACATCGGGGCGCCGCGCCGCCCAATCGCCGACAACATTGAGCTCTTGTTTTGGCTTCAGCCAGTCGAGCGCGTCGCGCGCGGCGGCTTCCGCCTCCGGCGTGCCCACCTCCAGAAGCGCATGCGCGGCGAGCGCGGTGTCCCATACCGGCGACAGGCAGGGCTGGCAGTAGGCTTCGTCGTCCTTCACCACCAGGAGCAGGTCGATCGACTTGCGCGCGATCTCAACGCGCGGATCGTTGGCGGGCACGCCGAGCGTGTCGTACATCAGCACCGCGTTGACCATGGCCGGAAAGATCGCGCCCAGCCCGTCTTCGCCGTTCAGCCGCTCGTCGACGAAGGCGACGGCCTTGTCGATGGCTCGTCGGCGGGGGCCACGCGGAAAGGCTGGCTCCACGACCTTCAGGATTGCGTCAATGGCACCGAAAATGTGGGTCCAGGGTGCCTTCTGGTGCGGCGCCTTGGGCCAATGGCGGACCTTTTCCGGCGCCGTCCTGAAGAGTTCCTGGATGCGCGTGCCGCGCGGGTTCAACGCTCGCGGGCGCAGCGACTGCAGCACGAAGAGCGGCACCATGACGGTGCGCGCCCAGTAGGAGACCTTGTCGATGTGGAACGGGAACCAGCGCGGCAGGAGCATGATCTCCACCGGCATGGTCGGTACCGCACGCCACGGCACCTCGCCGTAAAGCGCCAGAAGCGCACGGGTGAAGACGTTGCTCGTCTCCGCGCCGCCATGCGCCAGGATCGCCTCGCGCGCCCGTACCATGTGCGGCGCGTCGATCGGGTCGCCGATCATCTTCAGCGCGAAATAGGCTTTTA
>JAKSAW010000619.1 GCA_022361455.1 Pseudomonadales bacterium
ATACTCACCCCTAGAGTAAATATCTTGTTGTCCCAAGCGAAGCGGAAATCCTGAATAATTTGGCGTAGCTTATGGGCCACATTGGTAGCATCTTCACCAGAGCAGTTTTCAAGTAACACGCCAAACTCATCACCACCTAGTCTCGCCAGAGTATCGATACTTCGCATGTGCTCCTGTAGCTGAATCGTGATCTGCCTTAACAGCTCGTCCCCCGCAATATGGCCGCAGGTATCGTTCACTAATTTAAACTGATCCAGATCCATATAAAGCAACGCATGCTGAATATTTTCTCTGCGGGCTGTAATCAACCCTCTCTCAAGGCGGATTTCAAACTCGCGACGGTTTACCAAGCCCGTTAAGGGATCATGACGTGCTAAGAAAGTAAGCTGCTCTTCACTGGTCTTGCGGTCAGTGACATCAACGACAAAGCCTTCAATTAAATCCTCTCCAGCTAATTTAGCGGATAGAGAGCACCAAAAAGGTGTGCCATCTCGGCGGTATCCTTGGGCCTCGTAATTGAGGACTTGTTGCTTTTCCAACACTTCGCGACGAAACTCATGATACTGCCCCATATCCATGAAGATTTGATGCTGGCCACTATCAACACTATGAATAAAGTCATCGGGACTGTGATAACCCATAAATCGCGCCATGGATTTATTGGCACTAATGAATTTGCCTTCTAAGGTGCACTGAAAGATACCCTCGATGGCATTGTCGTATAGTGATTTAAACTGTTTTAGATTATTGATCGCATCCTGTTTTGCTAACAGCTTTTCTTTCTTATCACTATTAATACGATCCGCTAAAGCCAGAGAAAACAATACCACTTCCATTGCGGATCCAATTTGCAGCGCATTAGTCGTAAAAAAGTTAATCGGTAATAATCCAATTTTGCTGAGAGAGATGGCAACAATACCTGATAAGAAAGCGCTCCAAGCCACAATAAAATATCGAGCGATAGTAGCACCGCGGATCAGCATATATACACCAATGGCAAAACAACCAATACTAATTGGGAGCGATAAACCAACCACCATTTGAATGGCAATATGGTAAGGAACTAATAAAGCAGCAACAGCACACACTATCATTACAATGCTGCCCAAAATCAGCGCTTTTGAAGGCAAACTATTGGTGCCACTTAACTTAAGAAAACTATTGGAAAATAGGCATAAGAAGTTAAGGGTGAAAGCGGCAAAGACTACAAAACTGGCGCCATGCCATTGAGCATTTCCGGGCCACAAAAATTGATAGGCAATGCCATCTATGCCCATTTGAAACAACACTAAAAATAACGCGTAACACACATAGTAAAAATAACTCGCCTCTCGAACCGACATATATATAAACAGGTTATAGATCACCATAATCATGATGACGCCGTAATATCCGCCCTTCACGATTAGGATGATTTGCTCTTTTTCCCAGAAAACTTTCTCTGTCCATAAATAAGCGGGAAGCTCTACAGTACCTTCGGTGGCTATACGAACGTACACCTCCATTTTGCTAGCATTGGATTCTGGAACCGGGAATACAAAATTACGATGTTGTAGCGGCCGTACATCGAAAGCTAAAGTATCGCCAGTTTGGAAAGATTCAATCAGCTTGCCTTTCGCGACAAAATAAACATCGAGAGAATCCAGCAAGGAATAAGCAACCTCAATGACTCTTGGTTCGCTTTCACCTACCGGCATTGCCAAGGACAAACGAAACCAATAGGCTGATTGGGTATAACCGAAGTTAGGCGTCCCTTCCGCTCGCTGCCATTGAAAACGACGGGAATCCTGGGCAACAAAATCTTTGATGGAAAGCAGGTGATTACGATCCTCTAGATAGTCAAAGTGGGGATCTAGGGTGTACTTTGCGACACCAGGCTCAATGGAGAGAGGCGCAGGAAAGCCACTTTCAGCACTAACGCTAAAAGCAAAAAACGCACAAAGGATGACGCAAACAACGCGCCTGAATAAATTCATGGGGTTCGCATCTAAAGGCCAATTATTCTTAGTATGATCTTTAAGAATAGCTGATGCGCCCTGCTACGCTAGCGACAAATGATCTAAGCCGTTTCCATCCGAGCAGCTATAAATTTCACTAACCTATTGATAGCAATAGCTTTATCGATCCGATAGATCTTTGACAGTTTGACGAAAGAACCGAATTCGCTGCGCGTTTTTACCCAAATCGCTTTCACCTACCCTACTAATGGAGCGAACATCCACCTTAGATTTGTCGCCATCAGCCTGAACACGAATGGCAATATCGTCGACAAAACCAAACCAAAAGCTGGTCGAAGTAGCTTCGAATAGCCCTGCTTCTTGATTGTGATAAGTTAATTCCCAAGGTAACTGCATGATGGCCTTTTCAACGAGTTCCCAGGCTTGCGTCACTGGCATGGCTAAATAGATAGTCTTAATATCTCCATAAGCCTGTTGCTGGGCCTCAATGTTTTCGGTATTCCATTCAAGGGAATTTTCAGTCTTTGTGCGTAAAGAAGGTGCATGTTGGAATTGAGGTGGCTGAGTCACATCCGTGGAAATATCATGAATCAACGGCAAGGACTTAGCTTTATAAAGGTTTGAAAAGACATAGGCCATTGGCAATATCAGAATTAGAACAGCAGCAGTGGCCGAGTGTTTTGCTGTTTGATTACCGCGATTAATACTCGCGACAAGGCCAAAACCAACAATGGCGAGCAACACCGCACCAGTAACGCTTAACCCAGCTAGCAGCGCAAAAGCAGCGCTAAAATGCCATAGGCCGATCTTAGTTCCCAATGCGGCAACCGGAAATAATGCGGTTAGCGCGATGGACAACCAAAGAAACAATGACATTCGGCTCAACAGTTTATCTAACATAGCTTGCTCTCACCTTGCCAACCCAACCTGATCTTGCCAAATTCTTACCTATCAATTTTGTTAGAGCCTCTTAGCTCTATAGTTTTGCAAGCAGTTTGGTTTTTAACCTTAAATTAATACAACTTTTTGATTATCAGATGATAATAACGACCGAGGGCACGATAAGGTTCTTGCCGGGAAAAAGCAATTTCTGTTTCTATCACTTGGTCTGAGGTGCGCAATGCGATTCGCTCCCGCTCGCTATAGTCATAGAAAACCCGAACCCCGCTTTCACAACAAATTTCATATGCTGGTTGCCCATCATCATTTTGATCATTATGCGAGCTAATCCATGACTTCACATCGTCCGGTTTAAGGGGATTCGATGGTGTTAAGGATCCCTTGTCCCCTTGTTGATCGCTCGCACTAGCTTTAAAGAAATTACCCCGAATCAGATTACGAAACACAATACTCTGCTGGTTATAGAACAGCAAAGACAAATGGCTTCCTGCTTGCATGGCACTCAATACTTGCTCTAAAACCTGCCGCGGATCAGCAAGCCATTCCAATACTGCATGCAGCAAGATCACATTGTACTGGCAATCCCTTTCGATATGGGACTGAACTGACTCATGATGAAATTGGATCGTTGCTAATTGCTCCGCCCTCGCCAGCTCAGCAGCAGAATCCAGCATCTTCTTGGATATATCACAATAGTTAACTCGATGACCTAAGCGCGCAAACTCGGTAGTAAACATTCCCAGGCCACCACCGGCATCCAACACAGACAACGAATCCGACTCCCAAAGCGCTGGAAGCACCTCTTGCAGATCATGGCGCAATACGGCCAATCGTATTTGTCCCTTTAGGCTTTGATATATATTTTTCGAAAAACGCTCGTGCAAATCATCAAAGTTGCGATCTTCATCAAAATTGATTTTAGATTCACTCATCTACCGCAATGCACCTTAATCCATACCAAAGCGTTTCTTAAGCTTATTCAATTTATCTTCCACAGCGCTCTCAAGATCAATATCCAGCTTATCAGAGAGAATTAGCAAATACATAAAGACATCGGCTATCTCACCGGCCACCTCAGCCTGCTTAACAGAGTCTTTCTTAATGTTCCTTGCCTGCTGCTCATCTAGCCACTGAAAATGTTCCAGTAACTCCCCCACCTCAACCGTCAGCGCCATCGACAAATTTTTGGGTGAATGTAGATGCTGCCATTGATTATTGCTTGCAACACTTTCAAAAGCATGTCGAATCTTTTCTAAGTCCATCGTTAAACACCTCACAAAATGGCGCTATTAGATAACATGGCAGTGGCGAGAAAAAAACCAGTTAGGTAAACTTATTCCGATTTTTTATTAAAAATTTCGTATTTAAAATTTATAAGACTATTAGAGCTAATATAAGCTCAACAAAATAAAAGTATAAGTAAATACAGAGCTTCAATCAGAGCATCGATTAGCTAGCTTTCAGGGGGCTGGCGGAAACTGTCGACGCTTTTTATAGCAAGCTCTGAGCTTCTATTAGCGTTTACATAGCGAAGATGAGGAATCAGCCGTGCTTAGCAAACAGCGTACTCTTAAGCGGCTGGGTTATAAGTTGAAAAGAGCGTTAAAAACGCCTCAAGAACCCGAGCCAAAGAAAATAGCCACCCTTGCCGACATCCAAGGCAAATTACAGCATTACGAGAAAACCCAGGGACCAGCCAATTTTACCGGGCCTAAGTTGGTGAATGAAACCAAGGAATAAGCTGGAAGTCATTCTACTCACTCTAAGCTAAGCACTTTGCTGTCAGATATCATAAACCGGTGCCTTACAGCAGGGCATGGCAAGTAGAACCCCACAACCTGATAGATCTATCAAAAAAAATACGTCAAGAAACTATACTTTCTTAATGCTTTTGGCGGCGGGCTGTGCAATAAATAGAGTAACTCCTGTTTATGAGTATTGCCGATGACCGTGACCCTTGAAGCGCTACGCCAGCAAGTTAAAGATCAAAAACAACTCATTCCTTCCCTTTATGGCGATGTGGATTTCGAAAAAACGCCAGAAAGATTCACTGCCGACATCGATGTACCCAGCGCCTTACCAATAAAACTAGCCAAGAAACATCGCCCGCAGATACTTGCGGATCAGGACAAAGTTGAACGTGCTCGCGCTTACACAATGCTTGGCGACAACGTAGCAGATGCCTATGCGGCCTTGATGCCAGAGTATGGTTTTCGGCAATTAATCGACATGTTGCAAACAGCTTGCGATCGCGGCTTAGAAAACGTACCCAATGCTCCCCAGGAACTCATTAATTTTATTCAATCCATGGAAACGATTCCGGACTGGGTTGATTTAGATCTAGTAGAAAAAGGCGCGCGCTACAGTCGAATTCATATGGCACTACTCGTTCCATTTGCCATTCGTGGCGCCTTTATCGCGACCTTTATGAATAAATATTCAGGACTGCCGATGGCTTTAACAGGAGCGCTATCGTCTAATTCCTCCGTACAACGGGTCAACGAAACCGCGAGCTTTTTTACCACTGCTAGTCTGCCTAAATCTCTAACTCGCTATGGGGTAGGTTTTAAGGCCGCCGCCATGGTAAGACTAATGCACTCCATGGTGCGATTTAACTTATTGAAACGATCCAAGAAATGGGACGTAGACGTTTATGGTATTCCAATCCCCCAAGTGGATCAGATGCCAGCTGGAACCATTCCAGCCTTTTTAACGGCCTTTAATGTCATAAAGAGCGGACGTAATGAATTTAATGCTAAAGAACGATCTGTTGTCGAACTGTGTCGTTATCAAAGTTACTTATTGGGATTGCCTGAAGATTTATTACCGGAATCGCCGCAAGCCATTTTAGATGTAATGCTTACCTACAGCTCCACTCTAAGAGATGGTTACGATGATGCAACTTGTGGTGCATTAGTTCGCTCAACCATGGCCGGTTATCGCCCTAAAGATAAATCCCTAAAGAGTAAAATTTACAACACTTGCGAACGCAGTTTCGCTCGGGTGTTTTTTCAACGAGCATTCCTAAGTGAGAGCGAACCAGAGAAAGCAAGAACCATGGGAGTTGAAGCCAGCTTAATGGACTACTCCTTATTTGCGTTGGTTCAGCTTTATGTGCTGCCACAAATGCTAGTACATCGCATCGCCATGGAAGTTCCGGGGATTAATCAATTAGCAGACCAGTTCTTGGTGCGAAAGATCAATGAGCTATTGGTAGGCTATGGGCATCCCGAGTACACCACCGATGCAGCGAACTATCGAGATCAATCCGTAAAGCACTCTGCGGCAAGCTCTCAGAGATCTAATCACAACAAAAAGGAAACAGTCACCGCCTAGGCTGTTTCCTTGAAAGAAAGCTGTTTCCTGGAATAGAGCGCAAACTAAAAGGGGAATTACAAATATTCACCGTTCTGCCAATACTTTGAAACAAAAGCCCTCAACAAATAACGAGCAAAATTCATAAACTCGTCATATTATCGAACCAAACTTGAGCGAATAACGAAAGGATAAAAGCGTTAGCAAGGAAGATGACAATCTAGCAAACCAGAAAATAGGAGCTAAATCATGTCTGAAGCAACATTAGCTAAACATCAAGCATCTGCTCGCAAGTTAAGCCATATCGCCCTGGGTCTCATGGCTATCTTTACCGCGTTTATTGTGACCCAAGGCATTTATTTAAGTTAAGGGATTACGCACCACCATTAAACGGTGCTCAGTCATATCCTCCATGGCATAGCGAATCCCTTCGCGGCCTAGGCCACTGTCTTTCACACCGCCGTATGGCATATGATCGACTCGCCAGGATGGCACATCACCAATCACAACCCCACCCACTTCTAGAGTGTCCCAAGCCTGCTGTGCTTTATAAATATCTCTGGTAAAAACACCTGCCTGCAAACCAAACTTGCTGTCGTTTACTTCCTTCAAAGCAGCATCGAAACTTTCAAATGCACTGAGTAAAGCAACCGGACCAAAAGCTTCTTCAGCGTAAAGAGCCTCTTCACTGGGAACGTTTTCCAATAAAGTTGCGGATAGCATGGCGCCGTCTCTTTCGCCACCGCAGAGCAAGTTAGCACCTTGATCAACAGCGGATTGAACCCACCCATCTAATCGCTGCGCTTCTTTTTCAGAAATCATCGGGCCAATAAAAGTTTGTGGGTCTTTGGGGTCACCCATTTTTAAGTTTTTAGTAGCGGCAACTAGTTTGTCTTTAAATTCAGTATATAAACTGCTGTGCACCAAAATACGTTGTACGCCAATGCAGCTTTGTCCACTCTGGTAAAAGGCTCCGATAATCACTCGTGATACAGCATCTTCGATATCAGTACCTTCGTCGATAATACACGCTGCATTTCCACCGAGCTCTAATACCACTTTTTTCTTACCCGCCTTGGCTTTTAAATCCCAACCCACTTCGGGGGAACCCGTGAAACTGAGTAATTTTAAGCGCTCATCTGTAGTAAATAGCTCTGCGCCATCTCTACGACAGGGCAATATAGAAAAGGCGCCTTTTGGTAGATCGGTTTCCGCCAATATTTCACCAATTAACAAAGCACCAATGGGTGTTAAGCTCGCAGGCTTAAGTACAAAGGAGCATCCAGTTGCAATAGCAGGTGCCACCTTGTGTGCTGCCAAATTCAAAGGAAAATTAAAAGGACTAATAAAAGAACAAGGACCAACGGGGACGCGTTTGGTCATGCCACTATAACCTTTGGCCCTTGCACTAATATCCATTGTGAGCACTTCGCCATTAAGACGCGTTGCTTCTTCCGAAGCGATGCGAAAGGTATCAATTAAACGCGTCACTTCACCTTGCGCATCTTTAATGGGTTTCCCTGCTTCAATGCAAAGGCTTTCGGCTAACTCATCGAAACGTTCACGAAACCGCTGCACACAATGATCCAAGATAGCTTGCCGTTCATAGGCCGCCATTTTACTTAATAATGGCATCGCTTCTTCAGCAGCGTTAATGGCTGCATCAATGGCCGCTTGATCAGCCATGGCGACACGAGTTGCAACTTCTCCCGAATATTTATCGAGGACAGCGAGATCTTCATTAGCAAATACTGGCTCATTGGCCAAGTAATAAGGGTAAGCATCTTTTAACGCGGAAGACATGATGGATTCCTTAATTAGATTCAACAAGCAACGCTTCTAACGCTTGCTTAATATTGCCTGGGATTGGCACAGATTTATTAGAGGCTTTGTCGACAAAAACATGAACGAAATGACCATCAGCAACGGCTTGCTCTTCACCATCCTTAAAAATGGCAATGCCATATTCCACGGAAGAATTACCTAAACGATTAACTTTCAGCCCGCCTTCCAAACGATCAGGAAAAGCGATTGGTGCATAATAATTGCAACCTGAGTTCACCACGAATCCAACTGTAGGATCACTGTGAATATTCAAGCCACCTTTCTCAATCAAATACTGATTAGCAATGGTGTCGAAGTAAGCATAGTAAGTCACATTATTCACGTGACCATAAATATCATTATCTTTCCAGCGGGTAGTGATAGGTACAAAATAGCGATAGTCTGATTTTGAACTTGGACTCGCCTTACTCATAGATCATTCCTATTAATTTTCTGATATTGTTGCTAGCGCTGTTTCTAGGTAGTTGGTAATCAATTTTTGCAAAAAAACGCAGATTAAAAGGCTGCCTGGTAAATAGCTAAAGCATCCTGCTCTGATACCTCTCTTGGATTGTTAACCAACAAGCGCTGTTGCAACATGGCATCTTTAGCTAGCATGGCTAGATCATTTTCTGGTACTTCTACTTCTGCCAATGTCTTGGGTAAACCAACTTGTTCAATCAAACTTTCCATATGGGCAATTAGCGCCTCACCTGTAGCAGGTAAATCCTTATCCATCGCCGGTACCAATTCACCATACAAATCACTGCAGGCAGTGAGGTTAAAACGAAGCACGTGAGGCAGCACCAATGAATTACTCAGGCCGTGTGAAATATGATAGTGCCCACCCAAGGGATAAGCTAAAGCGTGAACAGCTGCCACGGGCGCATTAGCAAATGCTTGTCCGGCCATCATAGATCCCAACAACATATTGGAACGTGCAACTCGGTTAGCGCCATTTTCAATCACTTCCACAATATTGTTAGACAATAGCGAAAGCGCTTCTCTAGCGAGCATATCTGAGTACTGGTTTTTTCTGACTTTACTGGTATAGGCTTCAATAGCATGAACCATTGCATCAATTCCTGTTGCTGCAGTTACATGCGCAGGTAAACCCAAAGTGAGGTCAGCATCCAGTAATGCCAAATCCGGTAATAGCTGCGGTGCCACCACGCCCTGCTTGGTGGTTTCACCGGTAGTAATAATCGCAATAGGAGTAACTTCAGAACCTGTACCTGCAGTGGTGGGGATTTGAATAAGGGGTAGCCGCTTCCCTTTCGCATTACCGACGCCATAAACATCCTGAAGCTGCTCATCGGAATTGGCAAGCAGCGCCACGAGCTTGGCCACATCCATGGAGCTGCCACCACCAAAGCCCACCACACCGTTAGCCTTTAATTCATTGGCCATCGCCAGCGCTTCATCGACGATCGATTCAGGTGGATCAGCCAACACGCCTTTATAAATGGCCACTGCAATTCCTGCTTTCGATAAACTATCCAAAGCAACATCCATAATGCCGGTGGCTGCAATGCCTTCATCGGTGACAATAAGCATACGCTCAATGCCTAACGCCGTTGCTTGTTCTCCTAGCTGCGCGCTACAACCAGGATCACATTGGATTGAATGTGTCGTGCTAAAGGCGAAACTTGCCATATATCCCCCTGTGAAACGTTTTTATCGTCTTCTTTTAATGGCTTAAGACTATAAACCTGTTTACACCAAAATCACACTCTAAGAAATTGACTATACCGGCCAATTTAAACGTTAAAATCGTCATAGCTCCTAAGAGTATTCCGTGTTAAAAATGGTTCCACTGCTACACTTTGGAGTGCTGGTATTCTGCCGACGCAGCGGCTCAGACCACGTTAGAGCAATATTGCTTTACGCAAATAAAATAGTAGCCAGTAGCAAATATTCACTTTTTTATTTTGGCCTATGGCCACTGATCTTAAAGGTAAGTCAATGAGCGATCTTAAAGCCCAATTTGAGGCATCCGTTAACTACGTACAAAACGCTGAAGGCAACTTCAAGCCCGACAACGATACTAAGCTGGCCTTTTACTCGCTATTTAAACAAGCGACCGAAGGTGATGTGAAAGGCAAACGCCCAGGCATGACAAACTTTATTGGCCGTGCAAAGTGGGATGCCTGGAATAATGTGAAAGGCATGAGTTCTGATGAAGCCATGCAAAAATATATCGATCGCCTGGAAACTTTAAAAAATAAGCACGGCTAATCTTAAAAAATGATAAAGGGGCCTTCCGTTAGGCATAGAAGGCCTTTTTATTTTACTTACCCCAAGCACGTCCCTAGCTCTAAACTATCTCTACAGCTTAATTCACAGATTCAGCCCAGATTCTAATCGAAATCAATGTGCTCCCCACTATTTGCGTTACACTGCTGCAAATGTTTTTTCGAATATGATGTAAATATGACTGAGAAAGCTCGAGACCAACTCAAAACCCTCCTTATTCAGATTCGGGATAAGCCCAATGTACGCAAAGAAGAACATGACAGTTTCTGCGCCTTTAGTGGATTGAGACCCGAGCAGATCGAAATCTTTAACGTATTCGATCAGCCCCATTTCGATCCCAGCATTGCTGATAACTACGACGGAGTCTTTGTAGGAGGTGCCAGCGAAGCTAGCGTGCTAGAAAAAGAACGATTTCCCTTTGTAGATAATAGTATTGAACTGATGCGTTACTGCATTGATCAGTCTATACCTGTATTCGCTTCATGTTTTGGTTTTCAATTGGCTATACTCGCCTTGCACGGAACGATCGACACAGATCAACATGGTTTCGAAATGGGCACGTTACCCATCTCGCTTACCCCTGACGCTAAACAAGATATTCTTTACCACGATACCCCCGATCCTTTTATGGCCGTATCGGTACATCGAGAAAAAGCGGTTATAGCTCCGGAAGGCTGTATCGCGCTGGCAAACACAGATGTATGCAACCATTCCTTTAAAGTGTCCGGAAAGCCTTTCTGGGCCTTTCAGTTTCATCCAGAAGTGGATAAGCGAGTACTGATCGAAAGGTTAACAGTGTTTAAAAACGAATACACCGATGGAGATGATCATCTCAACGAGGTGTTAAATAATGCTGTGGAAACACCTGAATCAAACGAGCTACTTCGTAAGTTTGTCGATAGAGTTTTGCTTAGAAAGTGTCGAAAAACGCCTTAGTTCGCGTAACTAGCTCATCACGAATCTCATCACGCTCCATGTACGCTTCATGATAAGCATCTTCGAAAATCACGGTTTCAAAATAAGGTGCATTAACTGCATTATCGACAAAGGTATTTTGACCTTTCTCACCGACTATCCAATCATCTCCAGATTGAAACATAAGCACTGGAATGACTATATTTGCTGCTTCCTCTGCACTACGCGCTTTAAACGAGGCTTCATAAGCTTCTTTACCAAAGCGGTTGGTAATACCCCAAGTAGCGCCGGGGCCACCAGCAATCAAGTGCTGGTTTTGCTCGATGACTTCATTGTAAACAGTCCAACGTTTCCAGCTCTTAGTTAAAAATTCTGCTTCGAATTTCTCTTTTGATGTGTGATCAATCAATACCTCAGGCTCTTCCATATCCAATGCATAGGCTTTTCCTAGACCAATGTTAGTTAAGAACTTAGCTAATGGATAAGCAATGGTTTCTGGAACTTTCGAAGGGTGGGTCGTTAACAGCTCCATCATGGGTGAGGATAAAACAGCACCATCGAAATCATTGGGGTATTGCTCGATATACTGAGCAGCAACGTTGCCACCAACAGAATGAGCAAAGAAGAATAATTTATCATGTGCAGTTTGCGTCACAACTTCATCATAAAAGGTCTTAGCATCTAGCACATAATTATCGAATGATTCGATATAGATTTTTCGACGTTCTTGATCGCTGCCATCGAGAATGCGGCCAGAATTGCCGTGACCTCGATGCTCCATGATATAAATAGAGAAACCAGTATCTCTTAACTCATAAATTAGCTCAGCATACTTAATCGCAGTTTCATTTAAACCATGCAACATCACAATAGCGCCGCGGGAGTTATCCGCAGGGAAAGTAGCGTAGGCGATTTCTATATCATCTTCGCCAGTGAAAGAATCAAACTGAGCGTTGTCGAAGAAATAGGGCAATACCACTTGCTGGTAGTAGTCGCGAAATTCCGCCACCACTTCCGGAGAATCCTGCTCCAACTCTGGAATATCAACTTTACAGCCCGTTAAAACACCCGATAAAACACAAACAAAGTAAAAAATAAGAAGGTTAGATTTCATGCATCCGTACTCTTAAAAAGTCTTAGAAAGATAAAAAGTAAAAGGTCGCGATCAAACAATCACGAACGGGCAAAGTGTAGTTATTAGGTGCTTAATAATCGGTTTCTTTATTGTTAATTTTAGTTGCCCGCAGCCAATAAAACGTTACCAAACCAATCACTTATAGATACATGAGCACTGCCAAAGAGATCTTATAGGCAACATTGTCTACCCCACTTCGAGAAACCAATCCTTCGAACTATCCCCAAAGAAAGTGGTTGCGCAATCCCAAAACCTATATTACATTGATTGATGTAACATATATTTATGTATCATTTAAATATGAGTCATTATGACAAATAACAATAAGGGTTACTTTATGAACATGGCTATTATGCCGGTAAGGCGCAATCTGTCGTTTAAGTTACCAAAAGAGAAGATTAACGATTGGAATGGCAACGGGCTTCACTTCACTCAATTCCTCAATACGCTGTCCATCTTTTTCCCAGCGGGCGAGCGTTTCTTTATCGAGAGCGTGCGCAATTATCGCAAAGAGCTAAAAGATGAAGAGCTTCAAGAAGCGGTAAGAGCATTTATTGGTCAAGAAGGTCTGCACAGCCGCGAACATATCGAGTACAACGAAGCCATGGCAGCGTCTGGTATGCCATTGGAACGCTACGAAAATCGCGTAAAGGTGCTCCTGAAGTTTATTAAGAAAGCAGCGCCTAGGGATCAGCAGTTGGCAATTACCTGTGCCCTTGAACACCTCACCGCCATATTGGCTAAAACGCTGTTGGAGCATGACCACGTTTTAAAAGGATCAGACGAACGTTATAAAGCACTGTGGCAATGGCATGCGTTAGAAGAGACCGAACACAAAGGCGTTGCTTTTGATGTGTTTGAAAAAAGTGTTGGCAAAGGCCCCTATGCTTACACGTTACGAACCTCGACCTTTGTGATTGCCAATATTGTTTTTTGGAGTGTGGTCATTCCCTACCACATTGGCTTTGTTCGCAAGAATAAACGTGCTACCGATATAAAAGGTTGGCTTAAGTGCAATAAAGTATTGTGGGGTAAGAAAGGTGCTCTGCGAGCGATTATCCCTGAGTGGTTCGATTATTTCAGACCCGGCTTTCATCCTTGGGATGATGATAACCGCCACGTACTCGATTATGCCGATGTGTTGGTGAACAAGGTGGAAGCTTTTAACTAGTCCTGCTTTTGATTCATTAGATTAAGAATATCTTCAAGCTTATCCGCCAATAAACGGTTGGCGGCTTTGTCCATTGCTCGGGAAAATTCCGACACCACGGCTTTTTCCGATAGTGGACGTAGTCGCCAAACTAAATCGGCGATCTTTGGAAACTCTTCTTTAGGGGGTAGGTTCTGTTCGCCATATTCACCTAAGACATGATCAGCGACCAATTTAACTAACTCGTTAGCAACCCTTTCAACGTTGCCGCGCATCATTCTTAAAATATCGAGTAAGTCTTCAAGAGGAATACCTGTAGCGGTTAATTGCGCACCAGCTTCAAGTGTTTTCATTGAACTAACACGCATCTTATCGCCATCTGGTTTCATGAGTTCTAAGTCGATAGCCATTTGCAGCGCTTCTGGTGTTAGCGCTTCGCCAAACATAGCGGCTAACTCAACCATAGGGACTGTTTGGGGCTCTTCCTGGCCCCATGGAGTAGAAATTGCTGATTCAATACCAACGATCTCAGGCAAACCTACGCCTTTTTCTAATCCTTCCAACAAGTCTTTAATACTACTGAGGGTATAGCCTCGATCTAACAGGCCAGACACCACTTTCAATCGCGCTAAATGATAATTGTGATAGATACCTTTTCGGCCTCTCAATTCAGGTGGAGGTAAAATACCCTTGTCCTGATACGCTCGAATATTGCGCACGGTGCTGCCAGCAACGCGGGCTAATTCATCCACTGTATATTCACGATCTGATTCAATCGCTTCGCGAGCGGCATTGGAGCCATCATTCTCCGGGAGATATTGGGCGATTAAGCGAAGCGTTTCATTAGGGAATTTCATAGCATGGAATAATATCGAAAGTGAATTGAACTAGAGGTATTGTGGCACGAACAGCGCACGAGTGAAAACAGAAATGGGCAGCATATGGCTCTAACATTAAAAGCATATGCCGCCCATTTCACATTAGGCTTCGTCTGAACTTATTTTTGACTTACTTAACCCCAAGGCTAATTAAGTTTTCTTCCAGGGTAGCACCAACCTCTGAGCCTTCTCGATAAAATGCGGCCGGCGTACCGAAAGGCGCTTTTACCCAGCGATAGTTTCCAGTAGCGGGATTGATCACATTAAAAGGTGGTGGGGTGTAGTCTTGCCCTGCGCCAAACTTTTCACCAGTAAAAACGTGAACCCAAACGGTGTTATCGGCATCAGGGAAATAGACTTTTTTCCATGGATCATCACGGCTCTCAGTCGGTAATCGCTTATCGACCACAGGAGCCACTAAGATTTCACTTCCCAACATAATATGATCTTGTAGGGATGCTAATTTTTCATCCTCTGGGTAATGCAGCATAGGGTGACGAACCTCTGGGTAGCCCTTATCTTGAGCTTCCTGCATCAGTGTTTCACGATAAAAAGCCAAGGCTTTATA
>JAKSAW010000643.1 GCA_022361455.1 Pseudomonadales bacterium
AACGAACCGGAAGACCGGGAATAACAATGCGTTCTCCTGGCCGCTTGAGAGCCTCGATTTTGAAGGCAAACAGACTTTCGCCGTTGGAAACGGGCTTTTCAAGAAAGTCTGGGTATCCTCGCCCGCGTCAACGCAGGCGTCGGACGGTTTGGGCCCGCTTTACAATGCGCGCGCCTGCCAGCGCTGCCATCTGAAGGATGGACGCGGGCATCCGCCAATCGATGCTTCCGACAACGCGATATCGATGCTGATCCGCCTGGCCGTGCCGCCCAGGACGGAGGAACAGCACAGGGCGCTTGCGGACAAGACCGTCCTGTCTCTTCCGGACCCGACTTATGGTGGCCAGCTTCAGGACGTCTCCGTTGCGGGGCTTCCGGCCGAGGGTCAATTTGAAATCACCTACGAAGACGTTCCGGTGACGCTTTTTGACGGTGAAGAGGTGATTTTGCAAAAACCGGGCTACCGGCTGAAGAATCTCGCTTACGGACCGACGGACCCCGATATTACGTTGTCGCCCCGGATTGCACAGCCGATGATCGGACTTGGCCTGCTTGAGGCAATTCACGAGGGCGATATTCTGGCAAAAGCCGATCCGGACGATCGGGATGGCGATGGCATTTCGGGGAAACCGTCCTTTGTGCGGCGGCTCTCGGATGGATCATTGGCCCTGGGCCGCTTTGGCTGGAAGGCAAGCATGCCGACAGTCGACGAACAGAGTGCCGGTGCTTTTTCCGGCGACATGGGGTTGTCCACAACGCTGCTGCCGCACCATGGCGGCGATTGCACGAAAGCCCAGGAAACGTGCCTGACGATGCCTCACGGCGAACAGTTGCGACTGGGAGAAACCGAAGTGCCGGACCCTGTTCTGGCACTGGTCAGCTTCTATTCCCGCAATCTTGCTCCGCCGGCCCGGCGTGACGTTGAGGAGCCGGAAGTCTTGCGCGGGAAGGCGCTGTTTCACCAGAGCGGATGTGCAAGCTGTCATGTGCCGAAATATGTGACCCGGCGAGATGCCGAACAGTCCGAACATGCCTTCCAGCTCATTTGGCCCTATACGGATTTGCTTCTGCACGATATGGGCGAGGGTCTTGCGGACAATCAGCCCGTGGGCGACGCCAACGGTCGGGAATGGCGCACACCTCCTCTATGGGGGATTGGCCTGACGAAGCAGGTCAGCGGCCGGGAAACCTACCTGCATGACGGTCGGGCCCG
>JAKSAW010000329.1 GCA_022361455.1 Pseudomonadales bacterium
ATGGAGTTAAAGTATGCCAAGAAGTATCTGAAGGAACAGGATTCTCGGGTAACCTTGAAAGTCAAGCATCCTAGAAAGAGGAAAGGATGTGATGGCTGTAACCAAGACACTCCTACTGAGAAATTCTTAGGGTATTGTGGGAATGAACTCTGGATATGTAATGATTGTTTTGAACGCTTAACGGCGTGGAGCTTTACAGAATGAAAACCTTTACAGTATATCGGAAAGGAGATTTGTCTCAATCCCATGACGAAAACCAGGCTAATCCTGCAACAGAACCTCAGTTTGAAGGGGTCGTCTTTTCTGATGGCCGGGTAGCAGTACGTTGGCTTACAAAGAAAGCAAGTGTTTCAATCTGGGATTCTTTAGAAGACTTAGAAGCTATCCATGGACATCCTGAATATGAAACCGAATGGGTGTGGCACTAATGGCAAGTACTGGAAGAGACCTTAAGATAACCCTTGTGAATAAAGGCAAGGACGGAGTCGTTATAGACTTTGATGTGCGTCTTTCGTTTATAGATAAGATGAAGATACTTTTCTTTAGGGATATGCACTTTAAGCTTAATGGCGATAGAGAGGTAACCTTCGATGAAGAACTGTAAAGGAATCTTGGGCGAGGTCTTTGGGCACAATTTCCAGTCAAAGATTGTAGAATATAACGCTCCAGACGGTTTTGAGTACGAAGGATATGGCATAACTAATGTGGTGAACCAGATGGCGAATAAGAAATACATCGTAGTATGTACAAGATGCGGTAAGAGGTTAGAGCAATGACCTTTACTCCAGATGAATATGCGCAGCCTATCATGGAAGAGCTTAACAAAATCTTCAAGCACTTCACTAAAGTAAGTGAAACTTCTTGGCTCATTGAACGAGAGCGCGGCAGAATCTGTTATTCTTACATGGTACACACTACTCCTAATGGCTATATTGTGATGACAGGGGACTTCAACGGGGTAATGCTCAGGCCCTTTGGCAATGAAGATTGCTTACCTAATTGGGCGGCAGGCGCAAC
>JAKSAW010000380.1 GCA_022361455.1 Pseudomonadales bacterium
CACCACGAAAATCGGGCTGGCTACCCCTGAAGCGCTAATGTGCTGGGGTTAAAAAAAGCACGCGCGATGAGATGTCGCGTTGACCAGAATTCATTGTCATCTGGGCATCATTTGTGATGAACGACCTTTGTGGTCGCGGAGCCGGCTTCAGTATCCAGTTTATGGAAAAGGAAGAGCTAATGTACTGGGATGGGACTGTGTGTTGCTGTGGAGCGTTGACCGAGTTCGACAAAGTCGTTGACCAGTGAGCGCCCACAGCCGGTGGCCGAAACAAGAACAGATTTCGTGAAGATATGGAGGCGCCGTTGACCGGTTGACCCGCGTGCGGGCCGCCTTCCGTTCAATTTAATTTTCATCCGCGCAGTCGATTCCATTCGTCCAGCCCATCGCGCCTGCCGCAGCGCGTCCTGCTGCTCCGACGGCTCCAACAGCGACGGGGCCACACGAGCGGAATGACGACGATGTGGGGAACAGACTGGAACGAAGAACTGTGGTGGGCGGCACGGACGGGCGACCTGAAGCGGCTGAACGAGGCGTTGGCGCACGGCGCCGACGTCGAGGACAAGGACCCGAACGGGTTGACGGTGCTACACTATGCAGCTGCGAAAGGCAATGAGGAGTGCGTCGCCGCGCTCCTGAAGGAGGGCGCAAACCCCAAGGCGCGCGACCAGTGGGGCCAAACTCCCGCAGACTACGCAGCTGGGGAGGGGCACCCCCGTTTGGCGGCGACGCTTCGGGAAGCGGCAGCGGAAGCGGCCCGGAGGTCAGCGCTGCGATGGCCGCTGCGGCGACGTCCCCAGCGCTAGGACTCCTCCCCAACAGGTGGGTGCCCCTCAGTTTCAAGCGACAAACGCCCTCCCAAGGCCGAGCGGCGCACGGGGGCGGCGCCCAACGCTCTCTTTCGCCCTCGCCGACGCCGACCGTCCCGGATCGGAGGCCGCGTCGCGCGTCCGCATCCCGAAGCGGCGATCCCGAAACGACGGTTGGTTCGCGACCGCACGCGGCCGAGTGCCGCCCGATCCGGGTCGGAAACGCCATTGTACCTCGAAAGGCGCGGAAGCGCCGCGCGTGGGGGGCCGGCGAGGATGAGAACGGCCGGTTTTCGCGATTGGCGAGCCGTCCGCACGTCGATCGACTTCCCGGCGTTGACAAGTGGGCGGCCGATTTGGTAGTGGTGGTGTGTTCGGCGGCAGGAGAAGCGCAGGCGGCGTCCCAGCGTCACCGCGAGGGGTCTTCAGCGGACGCGAAGGCGCAGCACGAACTGCTCGGAGGGCGGGGCGCGGCGAGGTCAGCGCAAAGTCCAACCGGTCGCCAAGAGCACCCATCGAAAGGTGCGCGCTCGCCGACAGCGCGGCCGAAACGCTCGTCTATCAGCGGACCTGCCCTTGGACCGTTGTCGCGTGCCTTTTGAAGCGCGCGCAATGGCGAAGCTGTGCATTGTGGTCCCATCGACACGCCACGGAGTGTGTCCGTCCGTTTGCACGTCAATCTCTTCATACGAGGCGGCACGACGGCGAGTGCGAACACCGGAGGGGTCGGCTTTTCGGCACCGACACAACGACGGAAACGACAGAAACGACTCGTTTCCGAGGACCCACCCCATTGCGGCGGGCGGGAGAGTGAGGGGCGAAGCCGTCCGCACACGAATACTACCGGAGGACGTGACGGCGAAGCATTGGAGTAGATTGGCACACGCGCGCGGGTCGCGCGGACCACCGACCGGACGGAGAGTCCTCTTCCCAAGTCCGCGTCGAAAAGCTCCGCCCCCTTCAAACGTAGAGGCCGAACCGCCGGCGTCGTAGCCGAACCTGTTGCCCCCCCCTCGACCCTGCGCTGGTGCCCACTCGAGATCTGTTTGTTGTCGCGCCCAGAATATGGCCTTTCTTGTGACAAGATCGCAGCCTGTGCTGACAGGTGCACATACCCACAAATGGCCTAGGGCAACTTTGTTGGATGAGTACACTGTCACTTCCACGGGTTCACACCACAAGCAGCTGCCTTGCACTAGGGAAGCCCTCCATCCTGGGAAAGGGGGTGTCAACAAGGCACTACTTCACCCCCTTCAGGGGTGGCATTGGCCATTGTTGTCACCTAGCGGAAATTAGACAACCTCGTTTGTAGAGTTGCAAAATCTCCCTTGTGATAGAGGGCAGATGGTGAGCAGTTGGTTCAACATTGCTGCATTAGTTGTTGTGTTGCTTTGCTTTTCAACGTGCCTAGGTGGCCAGCTAACCCTTCTTCTGACATTTGGTGTGTGCTTTGATTCAGTGGAGCAAGGGGCAGCTGCACACATGATGTCCCCTACTCAGCTAGTGGGCCCTTTAGAGGGGGTACATGCAAAGGCAGGAC
>JAKSAW010000789.1 GCA_022361455.1 Pseudomonadales bacterium
ATCCATTTCTTTTGCCTTATGCGTGTAAATCGATAAGAACAAATCCGCCCACTTCGCCGCTACCAATCGCTCGCCTTGTTGACATTGTGCTTTTACTTCAGCCCAGAATTTCTCTGAAGCCTCTATCGGCATAAACGGTCCTTGAGAAATGGCCAAGGTTTTCATAGCAAAAAGGGCCTCATCTTCATTCACATCGCTAAAGCAGCTAACTGACAATGCCTTTACCTTTGCCTGATCTCCTAGGCCGTTTCTGCTTTTTCCATCGAGCAGATCACTTGCATACTGCCTTGCCTGAAGAAACGACAAAAAGCGCCCATCTCTAAGGCTTATATCATCGCTAAGGTCAGCGCCAACCAACATCGATAGCACTGGCAAGGGAGCACCTCTTAAGCCAGGAATTTCTATCGCAGCTTCTCGAAGAAACCTACTTTTAGGTGCATTCACCGCGAGGTAAGGAAAGAAATCTGAGTTCAGTGGTACCGAATAATTATCAAAATATGGCGCAATATGGCGCTTGTAACCCAAAAGCCGCATATCAATATCCGCCTGACTCACTACATTAATACGATCCATTAACCCCCCCATCTCTCCTTCGAAAATAGAAGCCCCCCATTCTGTCAAAGAGCGTTTTTGGGTTGCGACGATCAACATATTGGCATCGTCAGTACTGTAGAGCGCATAGTCTTCAAAATTTTCGCCGAGCGATTTCATAACTGATGCGACCAAATCAAGATTTATTTCGTATAGTTGTAACCACTGCACGAACAAACCATCTGGCTTTAAGTTTCGATTAACGCGCTGGTAGAACTCATCAGTAAATAAGCTTGCAACACCACTCACCCAAGGATTAGAGGGTTCAGATACGATTACATCGTATTGATTCTTGGTTCTATAAAAAAAGCTCTTCGCATCCTCAAAATGAATAGAACTGCGGGGATCCTTGTAGGCATTTTCAACTAGCCCCCCATATAATTTCGCAGCCTCAGACATATAAGGTTCTATTTCGATGGTATCCACGCGCTCTATACCATGCATCGCTAGCAAAGCATGGGTAGTAAGACCAGACCCCATACCAATATTGGCAACCAACTTTGCATCTGGATGCAGCCCCATTGGAATAGAGGCAGCTAATATCATGGTCAATTCATCGGCAGTGGCCGGCTGATCGAGAGGCGCAAGCGAAGCGTCTACTTTACCGTTAGTAGCAATGGATATTCTATCTTGCTCATCTTTATACAATGATATTGAGGCAGTTTTTCCATCTCTATAATACAAGGATTCGTAACGGTCCCCTTCGAGCAAGGAAGCAGTGCGATAAACCCCTGAAGACAACTTCAACGGATCAAGAGTGATACCCATGACCATGATGACAAGTGCCACACCTGGTGCAGCCCACAAAAACCAAACCTTGCTGCCAAAGCGATATAGCAAATAAACACCCAAGACGATGTCAATTAACCCTCCCAGCAAAACCACATTTTTTACACCGAAAAAGGGCATAACAACATGAACTGCCACTAGAACACCAACAATTGCCCCAAGCGTGTTAAAGGCGTAAACCCGACCGACAGCCTTTTCACCACCTTCGCGATTCAATAATAATTGTGTGATCAAAGGCAGAGTCATTCCCGCCATAAATGCCGCAGGAAACATAATCGCCAAACAAATTAGATGGCTCATGCCGTGAAAAAGCATGTATCCACTTTCGTTAGCCTGCAACGCACTCACTATGCCAATCATGACCTCATGAGTAGCAGAGTATAAAGGTACACTGAGCAATGCCAGCCCCCCCATTATCAACTGGACACGACCCAAGAAGTTGCCGCTGTTTTCAATATTATCGATACGATTACGGATCCAAAACCCACCAAGAGCCAGACCCAAAATAAAGGCGCTAAGCATTAACTCAAACGCCTGCATGGAAGAACCCAACACTAAACTCAACATGCGAATCCATGCAATTTCATATAGGAACGAGGCCAAACCGGTGAATAAAGCCACCAACAATAGCCAGTCAAAGATAGGCTTCGTTGTATCTTTGACCGACTTAAACTTAAGCTCTCGAGCCCCCGTATCTCGAGAAATCAGAAAACACACTAGCGCGATTAGAATATTAGTCACACCAGCAAACAATGAAGCGCCTGGCAATCCTGAATTAGGGATAAAATAGAATGCCGAAGCCAAAACACCTGCGGCCGCGCCAAAGCTATTTGAAAAGTATAAAAACGCGATCCACTTACCGGATGCATTAGGCATTTCGCGGATAAAGACCGCACTCATGAGCGGAAAGGTCATGCCCAACAATATGGACTGGGGCAAAATAAGCGCAATTGCTGTTGACCATTTAATAATGTCTAGCAAAAAGGGACTGGTAATTTCCGAATAAAACGTTTCATACACCAGGCCATCTACTGACAAAAAGATCTGATGGAAAAATATGGCGAATAAACCAACAACCAGTTCACATATAGCGTAAAAAAGAAGTGGATTTGAGAGTTTTTCGGTACGCATGCTCAGCAGCCATGCACCTAATGTCATTCCCCCCATAAATATCGCTAATACCAAGGTTTGCGCATAGGCAGCATGCCCCAGCATAAGCTTAAGATAGTGACTCCAGATAGACTGATAGATTAGTCCGGAAAAGCCAGAGGCTACGAATATAACGAGCAATGCATAAAGCAACGTCCGCCCAGACAACTTCAAATCCATTGACGTACCCTCCCAGGTAACAGTCTTAAACAAATAACAAATCAAATCGCAGGGTTTTATGCCCTGTAGTTATAAACCAAAGCTTGAGAAAATGGGGTTCTATAGATGTGATCCTATTCTCACAATGCAAGTGCAACCTGTAGCACTGTTTAATCAACCACTGTAAGATTTATAGGCTAAACTATTAAATAACTCTACTTTTAACAATTATCTACAGCTGAACTCATATGGAAAATGCAGCGCTTCTCAGCGGTCTCGCAAAAAGGCTAATTCGCGATAATATCCTCTCTAGTGAAGAGGCAGCAACGGCAACCGAAACCGCGGCAAGCCAAAAAATACCTTTTATCACCCATATTGTTCAGTCCAATATGGCAAGCGCTCGAGAGATTGCGATTGCCGCATCGGACGAGTTTGGTTCTCCAGTAATCGATATTGAATCCGTTGCATCCGATGTTGCTCCTGGTGAATTAGTCAGTGAAAACCTGATCCGCAAACATCGCGCCCTTCCGCTATTTAAGCGTGGTACTCGATTATTTGTTGCACTTGCCGATCCAACTAATTTACCCGCTCTCGATGAAATCAAGTTCAACACAGGCCTTAATACAGAAGCAATTGTTGCTGAAGCGGACAAACTAGAAGTCGCCATCGAGAAATACCTGGAAAGCCAAGACACCACTTTCCAAGATATGGGTGACGCTGATCTTGATGACCTTGATATTGAGGCTGGCGGCGAAGATGACACTCAAGATGTTACGCCTGACGCTGCTGATGATGCACCTATTGTGCGCTTTGTGAACAAGATCTTATTAGATGCCATTAAGATGGGCGCATCCGATATCCATTTTGAGCCCTACGAAAAAGCCTACCGAATTCGATTTCGCGCCGATGGCATCCTTCAAGAAGCGGCCAAACCGCCCGTTAACCTATCCGGTAAATTAGCTGCTCGTTTGAAAGTAATGTCCCAACTCGATATTTCCGAACGAAGAATACCGCAAGACGGCCGGATTAAGCTAAAACTATCAAAAACCAGAGCCATCGATTTCCGTGTTAATACTTTACCAACACTATTCGGCGAGAAAATTGTACTGCGAATATTGGATCCAGATAGCGCTAAATTAGGTATCGATGCCTTAGGCTACGAAGACGAACAGAAACAACTTTACTTAGATGCGCTAGAACAGCCACAAGGCATGATTCTAGTCACAGGGCCAACAGGTAGTGGTAAGACCGTATCCCTTTATACTGGATTAAATATTCTGAACACACCCGAAAGGAATATATCGACTGCAGAAGATCCAGCAGAGATCAACCTAGAAGGCATAAACCAAGTAAATGTTAATTCCAAAGTAGGCCTAGATTTTGGAGCTGCCTTGAGGGCATTCCTTCGTCAAGATCCAGATATCGTTATGGTCGGGGAGATCCGAGACCTAGAAACTGCCAACATTGCGATAAAAGCAGCACAAACAGGTCACTTAGTATTATCCACGCTACATACCAACAGCGCCCCAGAAACACTCACCCGGTTGCGTAATATGGGTGTGCCTGCCTTCAACATAGCTACCTCGGTATCACTCATTATTGCACAAAGACTAGGTCGACGATTATGCGGTCACTGTAAGCAAGAAATGGATATACCAAAGGAAACCTTGATCGCCGAGGGTTTTAAAGAGGAAGAAATTGGCACCTTTAAAGTCTATGGCCCCAAAGGATGCGATAAATGCAATAATGGCTATAAAGGCAGGGTTGGCATTTACGAAGTAGTTAGAATCACCGACAAGATATCACGCATCATCATGGAAGAAGGCAATGCAATCGAAATAGCGGATGCTTCAAAAGCAGAAGGTTTTAACGATCTACGCACTAGTGGACTTATGAAAGTCAAACAAGGCGTTACCAGCCTTGAAGAAGTAAACCGTGTAACAACAGGTCACTAATTATGGCAACGACAGCGCAAGCAAAGAAATCCAAGCAAGCGACCCCTAAACAAGCCACCTTTACCTGGGAAGGCACGGATAAAAAGGGTAACAAGATCAAAGGCGAAACATCTGCAGCCAACTCGACAATAGTTCGCGCAGAGCTTCGAAAGCAAGGAATAAACGCCAAAAAAGTATCCAAGAAGGCTAAACCACTATTTGGAAGTGGCGGCAAGAAAATCACCCCTTTAGATATCGCGATTTTTACTCGCCAGCTAGCGACAATGATGAAAGCAGGTGTACCACTAGTGCAGTCTTTCGAAATCGTTGCTGACGGATTGGAAAATCCTTCGATGAAAGAATTGGTCCTTAAAATTAAGGCCGACGTAGAAGGCGGTAATAGCTTAGCGTCAGCCCTGAAAAATCAACCACTGTATTTTGACCAGCTTTTCTGCAGCTTAGTTGAATCTGGGGAACAATCCGGCGCACTTGAAACTATGTTAGATCGTATCGCGATCTATAAAGAAAAAACTGAGGCACTAAAATCAAAGATCAAAAAAGCCGTTAAATATCCAATCGCAGTTGTCTGTGTTGCTGGTATCGTAACAGCTATCCTACTTATTAAAGTAGTACCAACTTTCGAAGAGCTATTTAAAGGATTCGGTGCCGAACTTCCTGCCTTCACTCAAATGGTTATTAACCTATCAGAATGGATGCAAGAATGGTGGTTGGTCCTGTTCGGTGGCATAGGAGTTTTTGTATATGCTTTCCTACAAGCCAAGAAACGCTCGCAACCTTTTAGTGATGCACTAGACCGATTGTCTTTGAAAATGCCAGTAGTCGGCAACATCGTGTTCCAGTCAACCATTGCAAGGTATGCAAGAACTTTATCTACCACATTCTCTGCCGGTGTTCCGCTGGTCGAAGCACTGGACTCAGTAGCAGGTGCAACGGGTAATGTAATTTATCGTAATGCTGTAACCAAAATAAAAGAAGAAGTATCTAGCGGAACTCAACTAAATTTTTCAATGAAGTCCAGCGGTATCTTCCCCCCCATGGCAGTGCAAATGACCGCTATAGGAGAAGAATCAGGTGCCCTTGATACGATGCTCGAAAAAGTCGCCAATTTCTATGAAGACGAGGTAGACAACGCAGTTGATGGCCTGACGAGCTTAATGGAACCCATCATCATGTCAGTATTAGGTGTCTTAGTTGGCGGCCTAATTATCGCGATGTATCTACCCATCTTCCAACTTGGTTCAGTTATCTAAATTTCATGAATCTAGACGCAATCATCCAGTTCCTACAAAACAACCCCGATTTTTTCATCGGGGTTGTTTTTTTATTCAGTTTATTATTTGGCAGTTTCTTCAATGTAGTCATTTATCGCCTGCCAATCATGCTTCATTGGGAATGGCTTACTAACTGCCGAGAATTTATTACCGAAGCCTATGGAAAATTGCCTAAAGAGTTAGAAGCCGATCCCGAAGGTTATAAGGGTGAAAACTTTAATCTTATTAAACCAGCATCCACCTGCCCACACTGCGGCCATAAAATTAAGTGGTATGAGAATATTCCTCTAATCAGCTACTTTATTCTTCTGAGAGGAAAATGCAGCAATTGCAAGCAACCCATCTCCATTCGTTATCCCCTGGTAGAGCTAGCGACTGGATTACTATCAGCATTCGTGGCGTACAAGCTAGGATTCTCGTGGGAAACTGCAGCATTTCTAGTCTTCACATGGAGTCTTATCTGCCTCACCATGATCGACTTCGACACCCAACTATTACCGGATCAAATTACCCTACCACTTTTGTGGTTGGGTATCGCCCTCAACTACCACGGTATGTTTGTGCCCCTTGAAGATGCCGTTATCGGTACCATCGCGGGTTATTTGTCACTGTGGTCCATCTATTGGATTTTCAAAATAGTCACCGGCAAAGAGGGCATGGGCTATGGCGATTTCAAGTTACTCGCCGCCATGGGTGCCTGGATGGGCTGGCAACTGTTACCGGTCACCATTATTCTGTCCTCTTTCGTTGGCGCTGCCATTGGCATCAGCATTATCGTCATAAAAGGTCGCGATCGAAACATTCCTATCGCCTTTGGCCCCTACTTAGCAATTGCTGGATGGATTGCATTTTTCTGGGGTGATGCCATTATGCGCACGTATGGATTTCATTTATAACGTGCGAGTTTAATTATGTTAGTTGTGGGCGTTACCGGCGGTATTGGCAGTGGCAAAACCGCCGCCACGGATCATTTCCAATCTTTGGGCATTACCATCGTTGATGCAGATTTAGCGTCCAGAGTGATTATGGAACCTGGGCGCGAAGCGCTTCTCAAAGTGGAAGAACACTTTGGTAGCCATGTGATCAATAGCGATGGCTCACTGGACCGACGCGCATTGCGAGAGATTGTCTTTAATCATCCAGAAGAGCGTCGCTGGCTAGAACAGCTCACGCACCCTCTGATTGCCCAGGAAATCATCAGCCAAATTCAGGCAAGCCAATCCCCTTACACCATCTTAGCCTCACCACTGCTATTAGAGAGCAGTCAGTCTCAGATGACACAACGGATATTACTCATTGATGTCCCGGAAGAGCTGCAAATAGCGCGAACCATTAATCGTGACAATACCGACGAAGCAGGTGTAAAAGCCATTATGAAAGCGCAAATGAGCCGCGAGGAAAGACACAAGCGCGTCGATGATATTATTGTGAACGACAAAGATTTAGATCATCTACACCAAGAAGTTGAAGCAATGCATCAAACTTATTTAAAACTCGCTCAACAACCTTGATATAGAAAAGACGATAAACTAAAAACATAGCAGAGATATCAGCGTGAAAATAAAATGCCCTACTTGCCAAAAAGAACAAGAATGGTCTGAGGACAATCAGTATCGCCCCTTCTGCTCTGATCGCTGCCGCTTAATTGATTTGGGTGAATGGGCCAGTGAGAACCATAAAATTTCGAGCCCTATCGGGCCTATCGATGAATTTGATGAGGAGTTAGAAAATCTACTATCCGATGAAGATAGGCTTCACTAAAGACTTAATTCTTGCTGCTAGACCAGTTTGCGGCCCCAAGGAAAACCATCCTTAATTGTATTTCCATTCGCTGCTGAAGTTTTTCTAAAGCTTGACTACCCTTATCTAAATCTAGTAATTCAGGTGTATTCATTGCCACAGTCATAATAACTTGCAAACACAATTGATCAGCAATATCCAATGGCAGATGATTAATTAAATTTAATCGCTTTAAATCAGCTGCAAGTTCGTTAGCAAAATACAATAACTCACTGCGAATAGACTCCCTGAGTCGCGCCGATCCACCCGTTAATTCTTGCGACATAAACACGAAAAAGCTGCGATTCTCATAAACATGATCTACATACAAAGCCACAGAATTAGCAATAATAAGTTTGGGGTTCACCACTTCCTGACGAGCTTTCCTCATTAATTGACGCAATACTAAACTTAGCTCGTCCACCAAGGCTAAACCTAAGTCATCCATATCGGTGAAGTGTCGATAAAATGAAGTGGGCACTACTTGCGCGTTCTTTGCTATCTCACGAATACTGACATTAGAAAAATGCTGACCTTCTTCAACCAACTTCAAAGCTGCCGACATTAGATTGTGTCGCGTTTTCAGTTTTTTTTCTAACCGTGTAGACATGATGCTACTTCTCTCGATGGTGAATTCAAGCAGGAGACAAGTTCCCGGTTTGGCTGAGTGATGAATCACTCAATTTTTCCTCCAGCATTCGAATACCTACCCAATTTGAGTGTTCAAGTGATGACAAAACACCCTAATTATCTATCAAAAACCCCCATATTACCAGCCATCATCAGCTTAACAGGCCACTAAACAAGAAATTTAGAAACATTAAGGTCACTAATATCTTATTGTTTTTATTATCTTTTATAATCATTTAAATTATTTTCAGTGTACAACCGTTGACTTAAACACCCAATTAAGTGTACAAATGTACACAGAGATCAGGAAATTTCAGACATCGAGAGGATTATCATGGACTCATCAAACCGACAATCAGGCTCTGTAAGCAAATGGGTAAACAGCGCCCTATTCAACACCGAGTCAGCCCGTGATTATTTCGAAGCCTTTGTTGAAGGGATCGATCCAATGTGGTCGTTAAAGCATGTCAAAGCCCGGATAGAAAAAGTACAAAAGGAAACGGCCGACACCCTCACGCTGACGCTTTCCCCTACCCAACGCTTTCAGGGCTTTAAAGCTGGCCAGCACTTACAAATTAGTTTTGATATTAACGGCGTTACGAAAACCCGCACCTTCTCAATATCTTCAACACCCAGTGAGTTAACCAGATGTAATCAGCTTCAAGTCACTATTAAAGCTATTGAAAATGGCGACGTTACGCCCTGGATACACCAACACCTAGCCGTTGGCACGGTAGTTAAGTTAAGCCAAGCACAGGGAGAGTTTTTAATCCCAGAACAGTTTAAGCACTTGCTTTATATCGCGGGCGGATCAGGCATAACGCCCATTATGTCTCACCTAAGATCGCTTATTAATAATGGCTGCCCCCAAGCTATTACTGTTCTGTACTACGCGAAAACCAGCAGCGATTTCATTTTTCATAATGAGCTATCGGTGATCGCCAAGCGCTTTAAAAATATCAATGTTTACTTTGTTGAGACACAAGGTGCTAAACACAGAGATAAGAGCAATCAAAAGCGATTAGAAGGACACATTAATGAGCAGCACCTCGGACGAGCGCTAGAAACCGACCCAGACCATTGTTTTATTTGCGGACCACACGCACTAAAAGTCGATGCGGAAAAGCTGGTCACGGAATTCTGTAAAGAGCCGCCAAGATTTCATCTGGAGCACTTCGGTTTACCAATCACTATCAACGAATCATCAGATTCACATAATCAGCAGGCATTTCCGGTGGTTCTCAATCGCAGCCAACAACAAATGGATTGCGACCAGAGCACCACTTTATTAGAGGCTGCTGAAAAACAAGGTTTAAAGCCTAATCACGGTTGCCGTATGGGAATTTGCTATACCTGTAAATGTAAAAAACAGAGCGGTGTTGTTCGCAACTTAGTTACAGGCAAATTATCAAGTACCGAAGCAGAAGATATTCAGCTTTGCGTATCAGTTCCAGCTACCGCTGTTGAGCTAGATCTTTAATTATTTAACTTACTAAACACGGACGCAATATTATGACTGCTGCTACTTTCCCCATTAAGCACAAGTTGAGCCCGAAACAGTTAGAAGCTTTTGGCAAAGAAATGGATGCCATTCGAGAAGAAGTGGTGAATGATTTAGGCGAGAGAGACGCACGCTATATAAAAAACATCATTCGTATTCACCGAGGCTTTGAGGCCTCGGGCAGGATCTTGATTCATTTTAGTATTACACCTATTGGTTGGTCATTAGGATCGCTGTCCCTAGGTATTTCCAAGATACTTGAGAATATGGAAATCGGACATAATGTTCTACATGGTCAATATGACTGGATGAATGATCCCTACATAAATTCGCAAACCTACGAATGGGATAACGTATGCGATGCCGAATCTTGGAAACGTACCCATAACTTCGAGCATCATACGTTTACCAATATTATCGGTAAAGATCGCGACTATGGTTACACCGCAATGCGACTTTCCGATGATGAACCTTGGCACCCAATATGGCGTTTAAACCTAGCTTATATGGCTGCACTGAGCTTCTTCTTTCAGTGGGGAGTAGGCGCACATGAGCTCGAAGTAGAAAAGCTTCGTAGCGGTGAAAAAACTTTAAAAGATAAGATCCCATTCTTGAAAGACTTCACCAAAAAAAGTACGCGTCAATTATTCAAAGACTACGTATTTTTTCCAGCGTTAGCAGGGCCCTTCTTTTGGAAAGTCGCGGCAGGAAACTTTGCTGCGAATGCGATGCGAAATCTATGGGCTTCGAGCATTATCTTCTGCGGTCACTTTACCGAAGATGCTCAAACCTTCACTGAAGAAGAATGTGAAAACGAGTCCAAAGGCCACTGGTATTATCGTCAGCTATTAGGATCAAGTAACTTTGAAGGTGGTCGCTGGTTACATGTCATGAGTGGTCATTTGAGTTATCAAATTGAGCATCATCTATTCCCTGACATTCCTGCACACCGCTATGCAGAGATGTCTCCTAAAGTAAAAGCCGTTTGTGAGAAGTATGGCTTGAACTACAACACGGGGTCTTTCGCCAAACAGTATGGCACCGTATTGAAGCGACTCTGGACATACTCTAAGCCACCCAAACAAGCAGAACTACTGGCTTAATAACGATATAAATCCAAGTTTTAATGAGAGGGTCAAAACAATGACTAATCAAGTTAAGAAGTTTCACGTTTATAAAGACATAACGCAAATCGCGATCGATCGCACCATCGAAACGGCTGAATCAATTCATAATACGATTCAGGAATTTGTCCTCGATGTGGCCACAACAGGTATCGACAACCAAGAAACTATCGAATCCATTAAGGCAGTTCCTCGTGAAAATGTGTCTAAAGCCTATAGTTTCGCACGTGACATTAATCGCCAAGTAGGTCATGCTATCTCAGAAGCATTGAGTGCCTACGAGCACAAGAACAACGTCAAGTTTTTACTTGAAGACGAAAGCGAACCTTCTCCAAATACTCGATAAGGAACTCGACCATGAGCATCATAGGAAAACTAGAAGTCGTTAAGGACATGATCCAAGGCACGGTAAATCAGGGCACCAAAACGGTAGAAGACATTCATATTGCCATTGGCGATGTTGCCTTTGAAATCCTAGAGAAGCAGGGCCGACTAGACGACGAGGCGAAAGCATTACGAGAACAGCACACGGACCTAGTTAGAACCATTTATGGAAAAATCCGCGAAGTGAATGACAAAGTGGGCGAGTTCGCTAGCGATGTTTTCGAATCACTAGAGGACAGTGAAATCATACTCAAGAATATGGCTGAAAAAGAAGCCAGAGAGAGTGAAGAGAAAAACTAGATCGGATAATAATTTATGACTGAGCATAAAGAAATACTCGGACTTAGTTAAAAACGATAATAAAAAAGGAGAGCTTGGCTCTCCTTTTTTATTTCAACTCAGCTACGAACTCAAACTAATCAAGTACTGTATCTTGTGATTTCATTGAAAGATTTTGAATTCGCTGATCAAGCTCAGGAATAGTTTCTACGGAATTATAAGGAATTTCCGCATAAATCGCGGCTAAGTATTCCGCCAATGAATCCTGCTCGCTCCCCGCATCGGCAAAGGAAGCTATACCCTCCTCAAGCAATCCAGCGCCGGGTAAGTCAACACGATTGGCTTCAGATCCTTGTGGGAAAGGAAAACCATCACCACCATTTGCTAAGAATCCCAAGGTAACAATTCTAAAGGTTCGGGTGACATCACCTTCTAGAACACCAGCTCTAACAACAACATCGCTAACCTCACCAGTGTCACTTAGTATCACTAAGTTTTGAATACGCTGACCCGGTGTAAGGCTAGGATCAAAACTAAATTTCATGCCAGAAACTTGCGGGAAACGACCTGGCGCTGCGCCCTCTTCAGTAGCAGCAACCCCATGCTCAACAATAGCCGCTAACTCAGCAGCCGTTACCGTTAACAAGGCCAAGCCATTGTTAAAACGTAAGCTATTCTGGATATCAAATTGAGATACATCCCCTTCTTGTTTTCCAGCTGCAGCATTGGGCGCCGTAGGGAAGAACTCTAAATCGTCAGGGTTCGTTGATCCGGGAGGAAAGGCAAAATAACCAATGTCATCGCGAATGCCGCCACCATTTTTAATAGACACAACCACCGATGCATCGGCTTGCTGGGCAGTCCATAAATTAGCGTCAGCGGTAAGATTTCCAAGGTTGGTTTCCTGAGTTCGAACTTGCCCACGACGACCATCAAGATAAACGCTAGCTCTACCAAAGATATTGCCATCGCGATCAGCAAGAACACTTACCAAGGCATCTGCCAATGCTTCAACATCGCTATTTGCATCAGGATTTCCTAGCTGCTCCAATACGTATTTATTCGCGGCATAAGCGCCATTGACTTCGGCATCTAACCTTTCAAGTATAAGCTGACCTTGCAAATCAAACTGAGACACTAAACGGCCTAAGTACTTGTAATCGCCATCGGTATTGACAACAAGCACAGGTTGTCCAGAGGACGATTGAAAGCTTAGAGGATAGGTATCAGCAGCAACATCTCCATCCTGTAACGCATCATTACTGTCTGCCAATAGCGTATTGGAGCCACCTGCCACAATGATATCAACGCCATCTAAAAGTGCTGCCAATTGTTTTTCGATGGCAATTTGTTGCATATGAGCTAAAAGAATAATTTTATTAATACCTTGGCCTTTTAGCTCATCGACAGCTTTTTGAATTTCAGCAGCTAGTGCAGCAATATCATCGCCATCAGTCGGTAGTATACCAATATCACCTGTATTAGTGATTTCTGCCAAGTTAGGCGTAGTAGCACCGACGACACCGATTCTCTCTCCCGCAACAGGAATCACTGTGTAGCGCGCTAAACCACTTTTCATTTGATCAGGAGTATTACCATCCACAGTGACCAAGGGCGCCAAGTTCACATCCAATGAAAAATCTAAGTTCGCACTTAGATAAGGAAATTGGCTACCAGGATATACAGCAACATCGTTTGCTTCTTCACCAATAATATTGGCCAATGCGGCTGTGCCACCATCTAACTCATGGTTACCCATGGCAGATGCTTGAAAACCCATGGTGTTTAAAAATCCAATGTCAGCTCGACCTTCACCGGCAATACCCAACAGTGAATTTAAACTATCATCGGCAGATGCTGCGTAGCGTGGGCCTGGAATATAGTTATCGCCAGAACTCAAAGTTAAGGTGTTGTCAGGATACTCACTGCGCAAGGAATCAAGAATCGCAGAAAAAGGCTTAACGTTTTCCAATGCTCCAGAGGTGCCATCCATATCTGCGGCGTGAAGTAGTTGAACTTGGTAAGGTAAGCTTTGCAATTCAACCTGGGGGGCACGGAAGTAAAACAAATCCGTCCACTTAAAACGATAAGACACCTTAAAGCGTTGTTGTTGCTCAGCAGCAAATGAACAATTAGCAGCTTCTTCACAGAGATTGATAAAAGGAAAACCTTGCTCTGTATAACCATCAGCATTAAGCACAACGCGTTTAGTTTTCATTACTAAACGGTGTTGACCAGCAGAGTCAAAGTCGGAAACATTTTCAACCTTAACCACGGAGTAGCTAAGCCATTTTCGAAAATTGAAATTCAATCTTCTTTTAGTTTTTTCAATAAAAGCCGGATCGCTGTACCAATTAGCAGATTCAACAGCAAGCGCCTCCTGCTCGGAAACAGCTTGAGCCTGAGCAATGGAGTACCCAAGCATGGCTGGAACAAACAAGGCTAAAGTCGTTTTACTAATTCTTCCACTTTTGCTTTTTTCCTTCTTTCCACTTGCCAGCGTTTGTGCCAAGTGTTGCGCAATATTTGAATTGGTCTTAGTCATCACTATCAGTCCAAATTAAACTCGGTCTCGAGGATATCTAATATAGGGCTTAATGATTGATCAGCACTCCAGAGGCGCACTTACCACAAGAGAACATTAATTAATCATCATCAAGCACCGAAACGTCTACTGATAATCGATGCTAGCGTGACCATGTGACAGCACGCGGATTCAAGATTAAGATTTTGTTAAATTCTAGAAAATTGTATTAGCTAGGTAATGGCAAGAAGCCAATAGGGTTAACTCCTTGCTGAGGGCTGTAAAAACGTCGCACATTAGGTAATACCGTGTCCAAGTCATTTACGCCAACGCCAAACCAAAGGGCTAACTCCGCAAAATATTGGTCTACTGAAGTTGTGGGAATTAAGCGCCCTCGACCTGTATCTAAAGGATTACCACTGCGCAAAGATGGATATTGACCGTATAGATTTCCACCATTCACAGCGCCCCCCATGATGAGTTGGTTACCTCCCCAACCATGGTCAGAACCCTTGCCATTGGAGGTTAACGTTCGACCAAAGTCACTGGCTGTAAAAGTTGTAACCTGATCAGCCACGCCTAACTCTACAGTCGCATCATAAAATGACTTCAAACCGCGGCTAACAACACCCAACATGGCCTGTTGATTATTGATCACCTCATCGTGATGGTCCCAACCGCCAAAAGTAACAAAATAGGTTTGTCGCCGATGCCCCAATTGAGAACGAGCAGCGATACTTCGTGCCACCATGGCCAAGCTCTTTGAAAACTCATCATTACCAAAACTTGTTTGCAGTGGCTGCACTGTGGACACCGCCTGTTTAAAGAAAGCTTGATTATCAATAGCACTACGAATACGTCCGCTATAAACCCTCTCAAAGATGTTTTGGTATTGCTGGCCTAACATACTATCAATTGCGGCTGTTCCCGCACGACTTAAGGAACCATCCCCACCATAACCGACAATACCTACACCACCATCTCCTTCTGATGACAACACGTGTTCCGTCACTGTCATGCCATTCTGAAAAATGTTGCTGCCTTCTAACGATAAATTCATCGATATCTGGGTATTTTGGTTAGACGCATTTAATAAATCGGCCATGCGCCCACCCCAACCGACGGCAGTTCGCTTATCCGGTAAAGCCGTTTGCCACTGCTCTATTTGGTCCGAATGTGAAAACAATCCCAAGGGAAGATCCGCAACACCACCTTGTATTTCAGATAACGTCACAGGTGCGGTTAATGTCCCAACGTTCGCGAGAAACGCAGCTTTCCCTTGATTAAAAAGCCCTTGTAGCTCCGCCGTACTGGGATGTAAACCATACTGTGCTCCCGCGGTATTATTTGGACTAATACTTAAAAGCTGCTCTCTAGGTAGCGCAAGGTCCGCTCTAGTTGTTTGATACTCACTATAAGATCCCGAATCGTTAGGCACCAGCATATTAAAAGAATCATTGCCACCTGCTAGCAAGATACAAACGAGCGCCTTGTAATCATTATCTGCAGCTGCTGCAGATCCAATACCAGATAAACTTAGTATGGTTGACATGGCAGGCGTAGCAGCTGCACCTAAACCACAACTATGGGTTAAAAAACGACGACGAGATAGATTAGAACGTTTCATGTTTGTCTCCACATATCAATGCTTGCATAAATCAGAGTTAGTTAATCACTGCATATTCAGGTGAAATAAGACTTAAAAAAATCGCCATCCTGGCGCGTTCTTCCCTATCATCGAGAGAGTTAATCGCAGTTAACATCGTATTTTTATAGGACTCAGAAAAACTATTATGAGCGAATACCAAGTTACAGTGATCCACCAAGGCAACAGGATCTTCTGCTAGCTCCACTTCATCATCTAAATCCAAAGTGATTTCTCCATTGGGTTCGAATGATTCAAAGGGCTCATCCTCAAAAGTAAGCAAACGCATCAAATTAATTAATCCAATTACTGTAGTGTCTGTACTAATTTGAAATTCAGGTGCAACGAGCTGCGCGTTGGAAATTTCTCCATTAGGTTGATAGTCCGGCAAATAGAAATTAAAGACACTTGGGGCGCTTAAAGGATGTTGCTTGGTATGAATTTGCAGCTCAAACCCTTCTGAATAAAAGCGATTCCTTGCGTTCTTCAAACCCACTCCACGCATGGCATGTAAAAAACGTAACATGGGCGCTTGCAATCGCCCCGGATCGTCTTGAATATCTATGGCATCGACATCCATTAAGATGGCTTTAATGACTGCACCAAGATCCCCTCTTTCACCATTTCCATTATTGGCGAACACCTGAGCAACACGTTGGATGTAATCGGGGCTGGGGTTAGAGGTAACCAATCGCTGAATTAGACGTCTAGCGATAAAAGGACCGGTATTGGGGTGATCACTTAAATGAGAAATCGCATCGCGAATATCTTGCAAGCCAGATTGACCCGTAGGAATAACGTAACCATTTAACAATCGCTTTTCACCCACATCATGATAACTCTCAAACATTTGCATCGGCTCGAAGAATTCTGGCTCTATGTTTCCGAAAAAGGCGTCGTCCGAGCCATAACTTAATCCAGTGAACACTTTAGCCATCTCAGTAATTTCTTGATTACCATAAGTCGGAATGAGCCGACTATTGCCATCGAGTTTTCGCGTACCATCCTCATTCAATTCATAAAGCCCAATGGAAAACAACTGCATTACTTCGCGGGCATAGTTTTCATCAGGGAAAATACCCTGCTCTGGTATTGCTTTACGATTATTTACGTGACTTAAGTAAATCCCCATTGCGGGATGTAAGGACACATCCAAAAGCAAATCTTCATAGCTCCCAAACGCATGCGTTAGGAGCACATCGAAAAACCCTGATGTACTAGTTGGGTCCTCTAGCTCATCGACACGATCCGATATCACAAAGATCTCGCTCAAAGCTAGCGCAACTCGGTGGCGCAATTGATCTCTGGCGGTCATAGCGTTATGCCACCAAATATATCGCCGGAACATAAACTCATCGAAATCTTCATTACCGTCATAGGTTTCGATCAGCGCATCAACCTGAGGCAGGTGGTAAGTTGGGGCTAGCTGCATTTGCGCATCAATCCAACCTTCCATTCCAATCCGAGCCACTTCATCGATCATGGCCATATTGCCGCCGAGACTGGCTTGACTTAAAAATCGAGAGGCGGTGGCACGTTGTTCATCAGACGGTTGCGTAACGCCAACATTTGAAGAATTGTCATTACCTGAGTCAGAGCCTGAATCCGATCCAGACCCTCCTCCCGAACAACCCAGCGTCGACATCAATGCCAACAGCAGTAAACTAAAACGAACTTTCATGTACCACCTCCTATTCAAGTGAGGTTCCAGCATACAAAAGCACTAATTACCAGAATCTAACGGCAACATTAACTTTTCGTAATGAGCTTTTTGTGTAGAAATCACTAGAATGAATATGTTGGAAGGAGGTAAGTAGTGCGCATACTAGTGATAGAAGACGATCCTCAAGTAGCTGATTTTATTGTCAAAGGGCTACAAGAAGAGAATCATATTGCCGATACCGCGAGCGAAGGCAATCAAGGGTTGTTAATGGCAGCAACCGAAAATTATGACGCACTTGTGGTGGATAGAATGCTGCCAGGGCTCGATGGACTTAGTATCGTCAAAACGCTTAGAGCCACAGGTAACAAAACACCTGTCCTTATTCTGAGTGCCATGGGAGAAGTGGATCAACGCGTAGAGGGTTTGAATGCAGGTGGTGACGATTACCTAGTCAAGCCCTTTGCATTTTCTGAGCTACTGGCGCGATTAGAAGCGCTGCTTCGCCGCACCCAACAAGAATCCGATACACAATCACAATTAACGGTAAGTGATCTCACCATCGATCTACTTGCTCGCAAGGTTACTAGAGCACAAAAAACTATTGAGCTACAACAACGGGAATTTCGCCTACTGGAATACCTAATGCGCCATACTGGGCAAGTAGTATCGCGCACCATGTTACTGGAACAAGTATGGGACTATCACTTTGATCCACAAACTAACGTCGTCGATGTGCATATTAGTCGCCTACGACAAAAGATCGATAAAGGTTTTGGCACACCACTAATCCATACGATTAGAGGTGCAGGCTATCGGCTAGGAGATTAAATTGTCGAAGTTTTTCAAAAGTTCTAGTTTTCGCCTAGCTCTCACAACCTTATTACTAATTTGGGTCTCAGGAGCTTTATTACTCTTTTGGGTAAGTCAGAGCGTTATTAATTTCAGTAAAAAGCAGGTAACCGAGGAAATTCAAAGCGGAATCGAAGAAATCATTGAAGTACTGCCTCGACTCAATATGGAAAAGCTCTACGGTGATATCGATATTGACGAACACATTTTAGAGCTAGAGCACTTAGAGGATTTAAGCTTTTCACAGTTCTTAAGGGAATACGTTGAAATAATTCAACAGGAATTAGACGAACTAGACAATTACCCCGTTGAGAATAAAGAACATCGTCAAGAGTTGGAGATCGCTAAATTATTGTTGAGAGCCAGACTATTTCTGCTGGAAGAGATAAGTTTAGAAAGCGCGGCAAACATGCCCATCGCTGACGTTCATGACTTAATTATAGAAGAAACCGCTGATGAATATCATGATCGTCTAGAGCCGTTAATGGAACCTTTACTAGAGGAATGGCGTGAGCATCATCAAAAACTGACTGAGTTAACTCGTGAATCAGTTTTGGCCTATGTTGAAGACGAAGAACTCATAGACAATGAATGGTTGTGCTTCGCCTTAATCGATCCACAAGACCAGATACTAGTATCCTCCCACCATACCACAAGCTTCAATATTAATGAACGCATGGGCGACTATATTGATGTCAGTATTCCTGCTCCAGCTAGCGAACTCAATGCATCGTTTCGTTGCTTAGCTACGGCCATTACCATCGCAAACCAAGATAACTTCTATTTTGGTCATCGACCTGTTTGGTATTTCAAAATCAAGATGCGCCTTGAACGCATGTTACTAGTCGGACTGGCCTTGACCTTTCTATTTGCCATTGGCGCCACCTGGTTCTTGTCTCGTCGAACCCTAACTAGAATCGAGTCAATCAACAACGTTTGTAATCAGATTCGTGAAGGAGACTTAACTCAGCGCCTCACCACCAATGGCAGCGGTGATGACTTTGATGATTTGGCGATTAACATCAACAATATGCTGGATCAAATACAAGAACTGATGCTCGGTGTTCAAGATGTCACGGACAATATAGCCCATGACCTACGAACACCGCTTACTCGATTAAGAGGTCAGTTAGATTTGATGATGCGGATGGATAATCTAGATAAATCCAGCTTGCAATCATTGGTAATTGAGGTTGATCATGTGCTCTCAATGTTCAGCGGGTTACTACGAATTGCTCGTATTGAAAAAGGTAAAAGAAAGGTCGCTTTTCATCATTTTGATGTAAACCCAATAATTAATGACCTTTGTGATTTCTTCGAACCAGCTTTTGAAGAAAAACATATTCAAGTCAGCAAAGCCTTTACACCCGAACCATTAATTATCAATGGCGATCCAGATCTTTTTACTCAAGCTATTTCAAATCTCATGGACAATGCCTTCAAGTACACTCCAGAACATGGCAATGTCCATATGACGACCACTAAACGTGGCAATCGGATCATTATAAGCATAGAAGATAGCGGACCTGGGATTCCAGACCACGAAAAAGAGAATGTCTTTAAACGCTTTTATCGTCTTGAGAAACACCGAGGAGGAAAGGGAACAGGCTTGGGCTTAAGTCTAGTGAAGGCCATTTGCGACTTACATCAAGCGAAAATTCAATTAAATAATGCTCAGGGCCTAACAGTTACCATCGAAATCGACAGTGCTCATTAATGCCCTATCAAGGGGTCGCTGGGACCGTCTCTCCAGATTTATGTACAGGATACTCCGCCACACAAACTTTATGGGGCACGTCCATGGTTAGTACTAGATACTCAAGATTTCCAAACATTAGCGCCACATCATCATGATCAATATCTTTTAAAATGCGGCGGACAATTCGCTGAACTCCTTTTACCGTGCTATCGATACCAACATCGGCCGCTTTTTTAACAAAGCCACCAAGAGCAACAAATTCTGTGGGAAAGTGATAATAATAGTGAGTGCTGCTGGCAATAATATCATTGAGAACAGCCGCCAAATCCTCTCCATAATGATGCATGGAATCACTACCATTGACCTTCTCCATTACTTTATAAAGATCTTCGCGAATACTCATCTCGAGGGGAAAAGCTAAATAGGTCTGCCCTTCCCGTTCCGCAGAAGTAAGGATCATCGAATCCAAGTAATAGGCTAGAAGCTTAAGATCGTTGCGCGGAATGTTTTTAAAAACCCGCTGCACAACCAGATGAATTGCACCACGAACTGTCTTTATAATGGAGTTTACCGTACGCCTAACCATAGGGCTCAAACGATCATCATCACTAGTAGGTTTATCGTAATAAAATTCGAAACCTGCATCGATGATGGCATTCAAAGCGTGAACTAGGTGCTTTCTTTGTGCCGCTGTATCTAAAGCATCTTTATTTAAATGAAGATCTCGAGAAAGCTGCCTCACCTCTTGCTTAAGCGCTTCTTCTATTGGAAAAACCCAAAACACGTCGTGATTCGTTAACAGTTCCATCGTTTAGTTCCTTATTGTTCCCTATCACAGAGTCGAATACCAGCAACTCCTTGAAACCCAAGTTGCTTAAATTGATCCACTTGAGAAGGCTTCATGCCTCCCAATCCATAGACTGGTAGCTTCGCCTGCTTCACCCAAGTTAGCGCACTATCTAAATCCAAAAGCTCAACATCTGGATGGGATTCAGTGCTATTAATTGGCGATAATGTGGCAAATCGACAACCTAACTCTTCCGCACGATTCAATTCTTCTTGATCATGACAGGACGCAGATAAGGGTAATTCCAATGCGACTATCGAATTACGAATTTCATTTTCACCTTGTTGCTGCAAATGTGAAGAAGTTAGATGTATGCCTTGAAAACGTGCTCTGATTTCCTCGCTGTTCATTGCATCAACTCCTTCATCCACAATTGGATTTAGACAGCACTGCAAAGTAAAGCTATTTACAAATAAGTCTGCCTTAAACTGCTTACATAAAGCCGAAACTTGTTGTGATAATTCTTTTAGATTAACTGAAGAAAACTCTTGCTTAACTCTAAACTGGATGAGCTTTACACCTAACTTTAGCCTTTGTTCGATTAACGAAAGAAACTCAGCCGAACTTTTATCAGGCTCAGGTGTGATCCAATAGAGAGAAGGTAACATTGCCGCATTTACGATAGGTACATTAGCAGCGGGAAACTCAAACTCATTTAACCGTTCGGCATCCACCCACTCAATCAATTGGCCTTCTGCTCCATGAGGCTCTCCCGAAAAAGCCTGTACTTCCCACACATCTAGAAACACTGATTTATCGGGATAATCATGATGTATTTGGATTAACGGTGAATACTTGGTTGGAGTAATCCCTAGCTCCTCTTGTAACTCGCGTATTAATGAACTCTCCACAGTCTCGTCACTTTCTACCTTGCCACCAGGAAACTCCCATTTACCCCCTTGATGAACATGGTCAGGGCGCTTCGAAATCAATATAGCCTCTTGCTCATGATGATCAACGCCGCGAATAACAGCTGCTACTACATGAATACGCTTCATTCGAAAATCCGTTTAGCTACGATAGTCTGCATTTATTTTTACGTAGTCGTAGGAAAAGTCACAAGTCCATACATCGGCAGCAACATCCCCTAGGCCCATACGAATCTCGATAGTGTATTCATCTTGCTGCATAACTGCAGCGCATTCTGCTTCAACATAAGAACGAGCCACACTGCCTTTTTCGCATAGCAGAACCTTGTCCAAATAAACCGATACTTTTTCAACATCAAACTCATCGATGGAAGCACGACCAATGGCAGCTAAGATTCGCCCCCAATTAGGATCAGCCGCAAACAATGCTGTTTTAACTAATGGCGAATGGGCTATGGTATAAGCCACTTCTCTTGCCTCTTCTAAGGATCGGGCCTCAGTCACTCTAACGGTGACGAACTTAGTAGCTCCCTCACCGTCCTTAATAATAGCGGTTGCTAATTCCACAAACACTTTAACAAGCGCTGTTTTAAACTCGGTAAAACCCGCTTCATCACCTGTTTCAAATATAACGTTACTTTGTCCAGTCGCTACTAACATGCAGGAATCATTAGTAGAAGTATCACCATCTACAGTCACCTGATTAAAAGATAAATCAGCCGCTTCTTTGACTAAACCATCTAACAGGGCCTTACTAACACCAGCATCCGTTGCTATATACGCCAACATGGTAGCCATATTGGGTTTAATCATGCCCGCGCCTTTTGAAATACCGGTGATAGTCACAGGCGTACCAGCACAATCAATTTGTACTGAAGCACCCTTGGGTCGAGTATCAGTCGTCATAATGCCAAGTCCAGCATCATCCCAACCATCAATGGTTAAGTTTTCAAAACAACGGTCGAGTGCAGACTCAATCTTCTCAACAGGAAGACGCTCACCAATCACGCCAGTAGAAAAAGGCAACACTTGCGCAACCTCCACATCAGCATGCTTGGCAACGTATCGACACACACTCAAACTATTCTCATAACCATCTGGCCCGGTACCAGCATTTGCATAGCCAGTGTTGGTTATTAAATAACGCTTATGATCACTAGCCTGTTGCGGCAAATGCTCTTTACACAGCGTCACGGGAGCAGCACAAAACCGATTTAACGTGAACACGCCAGACACCGTAGATCCAGGCGCAATCGCCATCAGCACCAAATCTTTACGATCAGGATATTTAATTTCCGCCGAAGTGGTACCTAACTCGAAGCCCTCCACCGGCAACATCTTTGGGAAAGTGTCTGGTCCTACCGCCATGTTTCTTACTCCTATAAAGCAAAAAGGCCATATCAATATGATACAGCCCTTTGGATTTTCTATTGGGATTTAATGTTAGTCGAGCTTGCCATGGCAATGCTTGTACTTTTTACCTGAACCACAAGGGCATGGTTCATTGCGCCCCACTTTTTTCTCTGTACGCTGGAAGGGTGTATTAGTCTCACTCTCAGCATTTTGACTCTGGTTTTGCTCTTCGCCTTCTTCAAGACCAGAAGCACTTTCATGTTTAAGTTGCATTTCACGCTCTGCGGCTTCGCGGCGCTGTTGTTCCAAAGCTTCCACTTCTTCTTGACGGCGAATTTCAACCGTAGACAGTGTGCGAATCACTTCGAACTTAACGTTGTCCAAAAATGTTTGGAATAATTCGAAAGCCTCACGCTTGTATTCTTGCTTAGGATTCTTCTGGGCATAGCCACGTAGGTGAATACCTTGACGAAGGTGATCCATATTCGCCAAATGCTCTTTCCATAAGCGATCTAACGTAACCAACAGCACTTGTTTCTCAAGTTGGCGCATTAAATTTGGCTCTGGTGCGTTATCTTCTTTCTCTTTGTACACCGCCACCAAGGCTTCAAGTATTTTGTCACGTAAACCTTCTTCATGAAGCTTTTCATCTTCCTCCAGCCACTTGGCTAACGGAAGCTGTGTTCTAAAGTCAGTTTCTAGTGCTTTTTCTAGGCCTTCAACATCCCATTGTTCAGCCATAGAGCTTGGTGGAATATAGCCATCAATAAAGGCATTCACTACCTCTTCACGAATACCAACAACACTGTCGGAGAGATCTTCAGCTGCCAGTATTTCATTACGCTGCTCGTAAACAACACGACGTTGATCGTTGGCAACATCGTCATATTCCAGCAGCGACTTACGAATATCGAAGTTGCGCCCTTCCACTTTTCGCTGAGCATTTTCAATTGAGCGAGTAACCCAACGATGCTCAATGGCCTCTCCTCTTTGCATACCTAAGGTTTGCATTAAACCTTTCATTCGATCAGAGGCAAAAATGCGCATCAAGCTATCTTCGAGAGATAGATAAAAACGCGAAGAACCAGCATCACCTTGTCGGCCAGAACGACCACGCAGCTGATTATCGATACGACGAGATTCATGACGCTCAGTACCAATAATATGCAAACCACCGGCCTCTAACACTGCGTCGTGACGCAGTTGCCACTCAGATTTAATCTTCTCGATCTGCGCATCATCAGGCTCTTTTAGGGCATCTATCTCAGCCTGCCAATTACCACCCAGAACAATATCTGTACCACGACCTGCCATGTTAGTAGCAATAGTGACAGCACCTGGCTGCCCAGCTTGAGCAACAATCTCTGCTTCTTGAGCATGAAACTTTGCGTTAAGAACTTTGTGCGGGATTTTCTCTTTCTTTAATACACGAGAAAGCAATTCCGATGTTTCAATGGAAACAGTACCAACAAGAATAGGCCGCCCGTTAGCAACTTGTTCTTTTATATCGTCGGTAATAGCTTCGTATTTCTCATCCGCGGTCATGTAGATCAGGTCGTTCATATCATCCCTAACCATGGGACGATGAGTAGGAATAACAACCACATCTAAGCCATAAATTTGCCTAAATTCGAAAGCTTCGGTATCGGCAGTACCCGTCATGCCAGACAGCTTGTCGTATAAGCGGAAGTAATTCTGGAAAGTGGTAGAAGCCAGGGTTTGGTTCTCTTGTTGAATACGAACACCTTCTTTTGCTTCCACGGCCTGATGGATACCATCAGACCAGCGCCGACCTGGCATGGTACGACCAGTATGTTCATCAACAATAACAATCTGCCCATTTTGAACGATGTAATCCACATCTCGTTGGAACAACGCATTTGCCTTAAGAGCGGCATGTACGTGATGAAGCAGATTCAAATTATTAGGGGCGTAAAGGCTATCGTCTTGTTTTAGCAAGCCGATTTCATTGAGCAACTCTTCGACGTACTCATGGCCTTCTTCGGTTAATTCAACCTGGCGATTTTTCTCATCAACAGTAAAGTGGCCTTCACCAGGTTGATCTTCAATCATCTCAGCTTTCTTTAAACGCGGAATTAACACATTGATGCGCTTGTAAAGCTCTGAGCTGTCCTCACTCGGACCCGAGATAATCAGTGGAGTACGAGCTTCGTCGATAAGAATCGAGTCCACTTCGTCGACAATGGCAAAATTAAGGGGGCCCTGGGCACGCTCTTCAAAGCTAAAAGCCATGTTGTCGCGCAAATAATCAAAGCCGAATTCGTTGTTGGTGCCATATGTCACGTCGGCACGATAAGCGGCTTGCTTCTCGTCCTGTGGTTGACGAGATAGTACGACACCAACTTCCATTCCTAGAAACGCGTAGAGAGGGCGGTTCCAATCCGCGTCACGCTGCGCCAGGTAGTCATTGACTGTGATGATATGAACACCACGACCTGAAAGAGCGTTAAGATAAGCAGGAAGAGAGGCTGTCAGTGTTTTACCTTCGCCTGTCCTCATCTCCGCGATACGGCCTTCGTGGAGCGTGATGCCACCAATCAACTGCACATCAAAGTGGCGCATGCCCATGACGCGTTTGCTTGCCTCACGAACTGTCGCAAATGCTTCCGGCAGTAAAGCATCAAGAGTCTCCCCTTGATCAAGCCTTGTTCGGAATTCCTGGGTCTTTCCCTTGATCTCCTCGTCGGATAACGCTTCGTACTGTTCTTCCAACTGGTTAACAACTGCAACCAGCTTCCTCATGCGTTTCAATTCGCGGTCATTTTTTGAGCCAAAGACCTTGCGAAGGGCTTGTCCTAACATAATTACCTGCTTGTATTAGGGCCACGCCAACTAAATGTGGCGAGACTATCTATATCGCTTTTGAAGAGAGCAATTCTAACCAGAAAATGGCATGTGTATGAAGAGCTTAAGGGAGGTTTTCCTGATTAATAGCCATCCATGAGCATATTGGGCCTTAAATTGGCTCAAACACATCCGTTTTTGATAATTACTTCTTAACCCGGCGATTAACATATCGTGTCGGATCAACCGGTCTGCCATTTTTTAGAACTTCGAAATGGACGTGAGGACCAGTAGAACGGCCAGTGCTTCCCATTAATGCGACGGTTTGTCCTTTGTGCACAATATCACCAACTTTTACGCTCACTTCTTTAGCGTGTGCGTAGCGTGTGCTGTAGCCACCGCCATGATTCACTTCAACCAGCAACCCGTAACCAAAACGCTCACCAGCCCATGTCACCACACCTGACCCTACGGAAATGATATCTGAGCCATCCTTGCCAGCAAAATCGACACCTTGATGCCACGCCAGTTTGCCGGTAAAAGGGTCGGTTCTACGACCAAAGCGAGAGGACATCCAACCCCACTTTATTGGTCGACCAGCAAGATAGACTTCTTTCTGGATCTTTCGGTTCGCCAATAAGGATTCCAAGATCTCTAGTTGCTGCTCTCTTTGTTCAACATCGGCAGCCAGCTGATCAAGGGCTTTAATAAAACTGGGACGCTCATAAACATCTTCTGCGCCTTCTTCCTGGGGGCCTCCAACAGGAGGAGCTGCAGAGAAATCGAACTCGCCGTTATGCAGTTTGGCAACATCAACCAAACGCTCTCCTAAAGCGTCAATTCGCGTCAATCTGGCCTGTAATTCCGCCATGCGAACAGTTAGTGCCGTCATTTGTTGCTTAGCGTCTTTTTGAGCGAGCTCAATCTTCTCGGCATTTGCTGTGACATCTGCATGAATATCACCCGAAAAGCTAGATTCACTTCCTTGAGCCAATAAACCAGAGCCATTAAGAAAGAAGAAGCTGGCTGAAATGACAACGCCAACAACGATTGAGAAAACCAACAACACGGAGGCTATTAGCGGCACACGCACTGGGATAGTACGAGAAATTCCGGTTTTTCTGTCGATGTATACGATATTCATAAAATCAATTGTTCAAAGCTGACTATATTATTGTCAGCAAGCAACCACTCATCAACTGCAAAATTGTTCAAATGGTTCTTACTTTGTGTTGCTAGCCCAGGTATGAATCCTTGTTCATTCCTATCGCAAAGCGATAACATTAAAGCAGAGCCAAAAAGCTTATTTTTTCAAACATCCATAGGAATATCTGGGTAATGGGCCGCGAAAATAACACAAAATCAGTGAAAGATCTCTTATTTCACGCCCAACGCCTAACCAGACTGGCCAATCGATCTACTCAACTAAACCAATTCAATAAAGCGTTTCTCGCCAAACTACCCACGATGTTAAGCCAATACTGCCAAGTGCTGGACTACCAAAATGGCGTGCTGCATGTGGAAGTATCGAGCAATGCCGTTGCTACCCAACTTCGCTTCACCAAGCCTCAATTGCTGGCAAAGCTGCGACAATCACATCCGTTCCAAAGACTGAGCGATATCGATATCAAGATCGCTGCCCCTGCCAAACCACAAGCCAAAAGGCAAAAGCGGCGGCCAAATAGTGATGTCTCAACAACGAACCGACAGTTAATCAGAGATACCGCTGATCATATAGGCCACGATCATAGTAAAGCATCGCAAAGCCTTGCCGAATCCATGAAGAAATTGGCAACTACATTAGATAAGTTAGGTAAAAAATAGGCACTTTTCCATAAGCCCAGTCATAAAGACCGAGCTTATGCAAAAAAATACTATTCAGCAGCCAGGACGGGCTTCATGTAGGATATGGGAGCAGAGGACTCATCTTCAAAAGTAACGATTTCCCATGCATCCTCTTGAGCTAAAAGCTCTCTAAGCAGTGCATTATTGAGCGCGTGACCAGATTTATGACCTTGGAATTCTCCGATCAAGCTATTCCCTAACAAATATAGGTCGCCAATGGCATCCAAAACCTTGTGCTTAACGAACTCATCTTCATAGCGAAGACCATCTTCGTTGAGAATCCGGTAATCATCAACAACAATAGCGTTATCAACGCTACCACCTAAAGCCAGGTTGTTGGCACGCAAATATTCAATATCACGCATAAACCCAAAGGTACGGGCGCGGGAAACTTCTCTCACAAACGAAGTGCTCGAGAAGTCCACAGAGGCCGCTTGGGTGCGACCCTTAAATACAGGGTGATCGAACTCGATAGTGAATCCAACTTTAAAGCCATCAAACGGAAGGAAGGTTGCCGTTTTGTCGTCATCCTTAACGGTGACTTTGCGTTTGATTCGGATGAATTTCTTCAACGCGTTTTGTTCTTCAATACCTGCCGACTGCAACAAGAATACGAATGGACCAGCGCTGCCATCCATAATAGGCACTTCACCAGCACTGAGATCAACATAGGCGTTATCAATGCCTAATCCAGCCATCGCTGAAAGAAGGTGTTCAACGGTAGAAACCTTCACATCACCATTTACCAACGCTGTTGATAAAGTAGTGTCACCGACATTGCCCGCCTTTGCTTTGATCTCGACTACTGGGTCTAGATCAGTTCTGCAAAATACAATGCCTGTATCCACTGGCGCAGGTCGCAAGGTGAGGTAGACTTTCTCACCGGTATGCAACCCAATTCCTGTTGCTCTAATTGTATTTTTCAGCGTGCGCTGTTTAATCATATTGGCACAATCTCTTGTTAACCTGGCGTATTGATAAGCTGCGCGCATACTACCAGACTTCGATCCCTAGACCAAATGAATAACCCACAAATTGTGTAAAATTTGGTCAAATCAATCCGCTTGGCGCCGTAAGAACGTAGGGATATCTAAGTACTCACGGTTCATGTCTGGCTCAACAATGGGCTTACGACGATTCTCTCGCTGTAATCGTACGCGATCAACTGTTGGAGAATCATATTTTTTGTAATCCTGGTCATTATTGATCACAGAAGCAGCAGATGGACGACGAGTCACCACTTCAACAGGCTTTTGAGTCGGCTGTACGCTTTCTTCAACAACTCCTAATCCTGTGGCAACAACAGTCACTTTTAGTTCATCTTTTAAATCAGGATCGATAACTGTGCCCACAACAACAGTGGCATTATCTGAAGCAAACTCTTCAACAGTATCACCTACCTCAGAGAACTCACCCAAAGATAAACTATCGCTCGCAGTAATGTTTACTAAGATACCGCGTGCACCCTGCAAATCAACATCTTCTAGTAAAGGACTGCGAATCGCTGCTTCCGCAGCTTCACGGGCTCGGTTCTCACCCATGGCTGCACCAGTGCCCATCATAGCCATACCCATTTCAGACATAACCGTGCGCACATCCGCGAAATCCACGTTGATCATACCGGGGCGAATAATTAAATCCGCTATGCCCTGAACAGCTCCCAATAAAACAT